>DAOQAX010000117.1:0-7204 GCA_035354395.1 Bacteroidales bacterium
CAGCTGATGAAAGAATTCGGAGAAAACATTGGCATTGCCTTTCAGATCAGAGATGATCTTCTTGACTATGAAAACACAGGATTAACAGGCAAGGCAGCCGGGAATGATATCAAAGAGAAGAAGATAACTCTTCCGTTAATATATGCCCTGGAACAGGCACCTGCCTCTCAGAAGAGGCATATCCTTGGTATACTTAAGAAAGCAAAAAAAAGCAAATCGGAAATTTCCGAAGTCATCAGCTTTGTATCTGATAACGGAGGAATGGAATACACTAAAATTAAGATGAACTGTTACCGTGACAGGGCACTGTCAATTCTTGATTCATATCCTGAATCAGAAGTAAAAGCATCCTTAATAGATTTTGTCAATTATACAACATCAAGGAACAAATAACAATTCTCCTCTTTTAAGCCACTTCCAGCTCAATCTTAGCCACGTTCTCCATATCTTTTGTATAATATCTTGATCCAAGGTAAAAAAGAATGGCACCAAGAATAAGGACAAACGGCAGAACAGAAAAGGCTGTCTGTATGTTGTAAAGATCATATACCTTACCCATCACAATAGGAGCTGTTGAAGATCCGAGAAGATTTTGTACCACTACTGCAATTGCATAGGATGTAGCTCTTAATCCGGGATGTATAACATCCTGCGTAACGGAAATTGCCCCCGAGATGAATAAGAAAATACAGATTCCCAGCATCAGTAATAATACATACTGAATGGTTCCCTTAAAAATAAACAATGCCATAAAGAGTAAAACTGCCGATGCAAAAGTTGTGATAGCAGGAAAAAGCAACCGTGCATTTGACTGCGTTTTACGCCATTTATCAGTGATATAGCCTCCAACAGGAGCACCCACAAGTGCCATAATCATTACTGCACTGGCCATCGTACCTGCTTTATCCTGCGGCAACCCACGTACATTCTGTAAATATGTGGATAACCAGGAAATAAGTGAAGTTGTGACAAACACTACTGCAGCCATTCCAAAATAGGTATAAATAACCGACGGTTTTTTAATAAACTCTTTCACAATGTCTTTTGTCTCCATCCTGATCTTCCTGTTGCCTTTGTCAATAAAAGAGAGATCTACTGTTTTATAATCTTTTACAAAGAGGAAAAGAACAGCAACAATGAATCCGGGAATTGCAACCAGTCCAAAGGCATGTTTCCAGCCCAGCTTCAGCGCAATTATTCCGCCAAGCAGAACTCCTATTGCAGTACCGAGAGGTATAGAAGCGTTCCACAAACCCATGAATTTGGATCTTTTATCAATGGGGTAAAGGCCTGAGATCATTGCACTTCCTCCGGGAGCATATCCGGCTTCCCCTACTCCGATAAGCATACGGGCCATGAACAGTTGTACAAAATTCCCTGTAAGAGCACATAATGCTGTTGATACACTCCACATTATCGCCATTATCCCGATGGTTTTTGTCCTGCTCCACCTGTCAACTATGATTGATACCGGAAATGTCAGAATCACAATGGCCCAGTAGACTGCCGACACCAGCATTCCGCTCTGAGTATGGCTTATGCCCCAATCTGCCTCAATTGATCCAAACATCGAGGTGACGATCATCCTGTCGATATAATCGAACATGTAAAGCAGGAATAGTAAAACGAAAACATAGTGTGAATACCTTTTCGAAAAGAGATATCCATTATTATCCTCAGGAGTTTCCATGGTGATTTTTGTTAAACAATCGGGCAAATAAACAAAAAAAAATGTCAGTTGGTTTTTTTGTTGTATTTTTAAGTCTTTATACTTATTAGCGGGATTCGTTCCCTATACTACTTTCATTGTTTAGAATTTAATTCCTGTTAAAATGGTTTCATTAAAGCAGATTGAAGAATTTCTCGCAACGGAACCCATCGCCCTGATAGGAGTTTCCCGTTCCCCGAAAAAATTTGGTTTTATTGCCTTCAGGGAGCTGAAAGAGAAAGGGATGAATATTATTCCTGTAAATCCATATGCATCCGAAATACATGGGATAAAAGCATATCCCGATATAAAATCCCTGCCTGCCGATGTAAAAGGAATTATCATCATGACTAAAAAAGAACAGACTGAAGGTCTTGTCAGGGAGGCAAAAGAAAAAGGGATAAAACAGATCTGGATACAACCTTCATCAGACTCTGAAAATGCAAGAAATGAGCTAAGCGAAACAGATATAAACTATATCTACGGTCAGTGTATTCTAAAACATTACAAGCCGCACAGTATTCATAAATTTCATGGAAGAGTCAATAAATTTTTCGGACGTTTTCCAAGATAATTTTACAATTCTGAATCAGGATGAAAGAAAGCAGTTATTTATTCAGCACGGAAATTGAAGTAAGAGATTATGAATGTGACATACAGGGCGTTGTTAATAACGCAAACTACCAGCATTATCTTGAACATGCCCGGCATCAGTATCTCATTTCAAAAGGAATGAGCTTTGCAAAATTTCATGAAGAAGGTATTGATCTCATAGTAACAAGGGTGGAAATAGACTACAAATATCCGCTCCGGAGCCTTGACAAATTTGTTGTTTGCATCAATATTGCCAGGGAAGGCAATGCAAAAATTGTCTTCGATCAGGATATTTTCAGGTTGTCTGATGATAAGCTGATAGTCAGGTCAAAAGTAACAACAATCGCGACTAAAAACGGCAGGCCCATAAGGCCCGGAGATATTATTACACAGCTGGGTCTGGAATAACAGTAAATAAAAGCTGAAGCCAAATGAATTTTAAACCAAATTACTTTAAGAATAGCATAGTCATTGTATTTCTTTTTATTTCAATTATTTGCCTTTCATCAACATCCCTGCCGCAAAGCTCTGATGTGCCAAGGCTAAAATATGATAAGCAGGAGGTATACATTACCATGCGTGACGGGATTAAACTCTTCACCTCCATTTATACTCCGAGAAGTAAATCAGTCAGGCATCCTGTACTCCTTTACCGCACACCATATGATATTGAACCCGGCGGACAGGATAGGTTTAATGCGTTTATGCAGATATATTCACGATACACTGATGAAGAGTATATTATGGTTTTTCAGGATGTCAGGGGCCGATATATGAGCGAAGGGGAGTTTGAAGATATCCGTCCGGTAATTCCTGCAAAAAAAAGCAATAAGGATATTGACGAGTCTACAGACACATGGGATACTGTTGACTGGCTTGTTAAAAATGTGAAAAACAATAATGGCAGAGTGGGAATTTTCGGAATCTCCTACCCCGGTTTTTATTCAACAATGGGTATAATAAATGCCCATCCGGCAGTTAAAGCTGTTTCACCACAGGCACCGGTTACAGCATGGTTTCTTGGTGATGATTTCCACCATAACGGAGCCTTTTGCCTGCACGATTGTTTCAGCTTTTTCTATAGCAACGGACGACCGCACACAATGCTGACAAGGAAAAAAAATCAATCCTTCATCTGGCCCGTTCCTGACAGCTATGAATTTTTTCTTTCAGCAGGGACAATTCAAAATCTTACTTCAAAATATTTTGGCGACAGTATTAAATTCTGGAATGATGCCTGCTCCCATCCCGATTATGACAACTTCTGGCAATCGCGTGATCCACGTCCGTTTCTAAAAAATGTCACTCCTGCAGTAATGACCGTTGGCGGGTGGTTTGATGCAGAAGATCTTTACGGGGCGCTCAATACCTATAAAGCCATTGAAACCCAGAATCCCCATTCAGTGAATAACTATCTGGTTATGGGTCCATGGTCGCATGGACAATGGTCAAACGGTTACGCAAACAGCCTTGGAAATATTTCCTGGGGCTTTGATACAAATGAAAAATTTTCTGACCTCGAAGTAAGTTTTTTCAATTATTATCTAAAGGATAAGGGCGACCTGCGTATGCCTGAAGCCACCATTTTTGTTACCGGTTCCAACGAATGGAGGAGCTTTGAAACATGGCCCCCGGAAAATGCCGGGGAAGAAAATTTATATCTTAACTCATCAGGAACAATCTCTTTCTCCTCTCCGGAAACCAATGACAGTTTTGATGAATATGTTTCAGATCCCATGAAACCGGTTCCATATACTGAGGGTATACACACCTATAGAACTGCTGAGTATATGACAGATGATCAACGTTTTGCCGGTTGCCGTCCTGATGTCATGGTTTATCAGACAAACATTCTCACAGAAGATATCACCCTTACCGGTCCGCTCACAGCCGATCTTTATGTTTCCACAACAGGAACAGATGCTGACTGGGTTGTGAAACTGATTGATGTTCTTCCTCCTGATGCAAAAGCCACTGAGTATATTGACAGGAAAGTTACAATGGGAGGTTACCAGATGCTGGTGCGTGGAGAAGTTTTCAGAGGCAGGTATCGCAACAGCTTTGAAAAGCCTGAGCCTTTTATACCCGGGAAAATTGAAGAGGTAAGATATAGTATTTCAGATGTTGCACATACGTTCAGAAAAGGACATCGTATTATGATACAGATCCAGAATTCATGGTTTCCGCTGATAGACAGAAATCCTCAGAAATTTGTCGATATATATAAATGCCAGGAAAGTGATTTTCAAAAAGCCACACAGAGAATTTACCACGACATAAAACACCCTTCACATCTGAAAATTTCAGTTTTACATTAAACCATTTGTTATGGCAAAAAGAATTATTACCAGAAGACAGTTCGTTACCACCATGACGGTTGGCGCAGGAACAGTCCTGGCTGGTGAAGCTGCATTTGCTTTACCAGGGTGCTCCTCAAAAAAATATACCGACCCTTTTAAGATTGTAAGACTCGGGAAATCGGGAATAAAAACAACTCTGCTCGGTATGGGAACCGGCTACAGCGGATATAACCGGTCGTCAAATATTACAAGAGCGGGGATAGCGGAATCACTTATACGACAGGCTTATGAAAAAGGGATCAGGTTTTTTGACTGTGCCGACAGTTACGGGACCCATCCATATACGGCAGCTGCCCTTAAAGGCATTGAAAGAGAAAATTATATACTCAGCTCAAAAATCTGGTTAGGAGAAGGCGGGCTCCCCGAAACCGAACGTCCCGATGCAAATATTGTTGTCGACCGTTTCAGAAAGGAATTAAATACCGATTATCTGGATATGGTCCAGATCCATTGTATGACCGACCCCAAATGGACCGGGATGTATAAAAAACAGATGGATATACTTGAAAACCTGAAGGCAAAAAATATAATCAGGGCACATGGCGTCTCTGTCCATTCTCTTGAAGCAATGAAAGCCTGTGTAGGATGCGATTGGGTTGATGTTGTTCATGTAAGGATTAATGCTTTTGGAGAAGCAATGGATAATAACGATCCGGCCAGAGTAACTCCCATAATTGAGAAGCTCCATAAAGAAGGAAAGGGCATCATTGGCATGAAACTGATCGGAAACGGAAAATTCAGAAACGATCCGGCCAAAATCGATGAATCGCTTAATTTTGTCCTTGGTCTCGGAACAGTTGATATGATGATTATAGGATTTGAATTGCCGGAACAGATCGATGATTATATCAGAAGGATTAAAAATATTAAACAAATGTAGCCCTGTTAATTAAAATTCCTTAAATGTTATTAAAATCACATAATCAGCTATGTAGTGTATTATGTAATTAATTAATATTGTATCAGATTTTAATAAAATGTTTATCCTAAAAGGTCAAAAATATAATCTCATGGAAGGAACACGCAGAGCGGATGTAAAAGAAGGGCTTGAAGTTATGGTTGAACTGGTCGAAAACAAGCGGACAGGGAAGCTCACAGAAGGAAAAGTAAAAGAGATTCTGACCTCTTCACCGAATCATCCTCACGGAATTAAAGTAATGTTGGAAAACGGTCTTGTTGGAAGAATCAAACAGATAATCTGATACTTCTCTTTTGGCAACCAATCATATTTTTATGTATTTTTGATCCGCGTGAAGGCCGGGTGGCTTCCACCATATTTTTTTCACTAAACATAAGACTATGAAATACGAAGATTTTTTAGTGACTTCTCTTGGAAAAGGCGGAGTAGTATCTCCTCTTAAACACCACCAGAGGGTAGAGAATCTTGTCTATAAATTTATTGATGATAACGAGAGGATTCTTTATGATGCTTCATTTGAAAGCTTCAATAAATTTAAAGAAACCGGTGAGATCCCTGTATCTTTCGAAAAAGCCGGACCACGTGAAAATATATTTTTTGAACCGGCTAAGACAAAAGTTGGTATTGTCACCTGCGGAGGATTATGTCCCGGACTTAATAATGTGATCCGCAGCATAGTAAATGAGCTCTACTACAGGTATGGTATAAGTCGCGTCCTTGGCATAAAATACGGTTATGAAGGACTTGTTCCAAAGTATAATCATTCGGTTATTGAGATGACTCCTGGGATGGTCAGGGATATACATCAGATAGGTGGTACATTCCTCGGATCATCAAGGGGGAATCAGGATGTAGGACAAATGGTTGACACCCTTGAGATAATGAACATCAATATTCTCTTCTGTCTCGGCGGTGACGGTACTCTGAGGGGAGCACATGCAATTCATGAAGAGATCCAGAAGAGAAAATTAAAAATTGCAGTTGCCGGAATTCCTAAAACGATAGACAACGATATTGACCTTATCCAGAAATCTTTTGGTTTTGAAACGGCTTTTTCAATTGCCAATGATATTATCAGGAATGCCCATAATGAGGCATCTGGTGCATACAATGGCATAGCGCTTATAAAACTGATGGGACGTGATTCCGGATTTATTGCTGCAAGCGCAGCACTGTCGATACAGGAGGTGAACTTTGTGCTTATACCGGAAATATCGTTTGATCTTTACGGACAGAGGGGATTTCTCCATGTCCTGCAAAAACGCCTCGAAGAGAGACACCATGCAGTTATTGTAGTTGCGGAAGGTGCAGGCCAGGAGTTTTTTGAAGCTGAAGCAAAAAACAAAGATGCCTCAGGCAACGTACTTCACAAAGACATTGGCATTTATCTTAAGGATAAAATCACAGAAGAGTTTAAGAGTAAGGACTTTCCTTTTTCCATCAAATATATCGACCCAAGTTATATCATCAGAAGCGCCCCGGCCAATGCCAACGACAGCAAATTCTGCAGCCTTCTGGCACAAAATGCCGTTCATGCTGCTCTGGCAGGAAAGACTGACTTTGTGGTAGGATTCTGGAATAACCAGTTTACCCTTATTCCTATCCCGATGGCTGTTGCACAAC
>DAOQAX010000118.1:0-7128 GCA_035354395.1 Bacteroidales bacterium
GCCAAACCCGGAGAAATAGGCATTTGATTTGGTGCTTCTCTTTGACCCATCTATGATATAGATATTTTTCAGTTTAAAGCCGGCTTTTTGTGCAAATTCCTCGATAAGAGTTCTTAACGATCCTTCAGGAAGCGGAGTTTGTTTATTAAAAAGCGGAACTATCAGTTCAGAATAGAAGAGATTGATGAATATTGAAAAGAGAGTGATCACGCCCCATGCATAAATCCAGAAGTTTTTACCTGTCTTGTAATAAACCCATGTTATAAATCCCAGTACAGGTATTCCGATCAGAACCATAATTAACCATGACTTCAGATGATCAGTAATGAATGTTTTGATTGTCATTTTATTGAAACCATATTTTTTTTCAATGACAAATGTATCATAATAGCTGAAGGGGATATCTATTATATCGGAGGCAAAACCAATGATTCCAAAGAATATAAGGGCAACTACAACCATGTTTGTGCTGATTGTTCTGACTATATCATCAACAAAAGCAAAACCTCCGGCAGCTATCATAATAATGACCATCATGAGATTTAACAAAGATGACCAGAAAGCCAGCCTTTTGTTATCTTTCTGATATAACTGCGTCTTTTTATATTCTTCCTCATCGCATACTCCTTTTAGTTTATCGGGAAGAGTATCTGACCACATGGTGGTATTAAGGTAATTAAGGTATCTTTCAATAACAAATCCCAAAACCGGGATTGTCAGAATAAGAAAAAATATGGTATTGTGCATTGATCAGCAGTTGTGATAAATAAAAGAAGCAGGGCGCCCTTTTAAAATAAGTGTGGAATAAATATGTCTCGCTGCATTTCCTCGTGCTAAAAGGATAGGCGCCCTGCGGTTTTGTAAAGATAATAAATGTTTTTAAGTTAACATACCACCACAAACATGAATTATTTGTCCTGAAATGTAAGATGATAATTCTGATGCAAGGTACAACGCTGTGTCAGCAACATCCTCCGGTGTTCCTCCGCGTCTCAGAGGAATTTTATTCATCCATTCCTTTTTTACTTCTTCAGGCAACTCTTTTGTCATATCTGAAATAATAAAACCCGGGGCAATTGCATTCACACGAATATTTCTGGCACCGAATTCTTTTGCAGCAGATTTTGTAAACCCAATTATTCCTGCCTTTGATGATGAGTAATTAACCTGGTTTGCGTTTCCGGAAACACCTACTACCGAACTCATATTAATCATACATCCGGAACCCTGTTTCCACATTATAGGCTGAACTGCTTTTGTAAAGTTAAAAACCGATTTAAGGTTTACAGTAATTACAGCATCCCATTGATCTTCTGTCATTCTTTTAAAGGCACCGTCTTTTGTAATGCCGGCATTGTTTACCAAGATGTCAATACGGCCAAAATCTTCTGCTATCTGAGCAACAACCTTCTGTGTTTCGTCAAATTTTGCTGCATTTGAAGCATAACCTTTTGCTTTTACTCCTAAACTGGTCAGCTCTCTTTCGACTGCTTTAACATTATCATCGTAAGCAAGATCAGTGAACGCTATGTTCGCGCCGTTTTCAGCAAATCTAACGGCAATTGCTTTTCCAATGCCTCTTGCGGCACCGGTAATCAACGCTGTTTTTCCTTCAAGTAATTTCATACGTTATATTTTAATTTTAAGAATTGTACGAAACCACACATGATTAATAATGAATTAAGTTCATTTCTGTGCGTGATTTTTATCAATAATATGGATTTCATACCTGTATTAAATTTATGCAAATATATGATAAAGTACGAAAATCTGCCTTCGCAAGAAAAGCTTTAATAACATTTAAGCCCCTGCAGCCCCTGCAGCCTCTACACCCTTCCTAACAGCTTTGCTACCATTGCCCCTATTTCGGCTGGTGATTCGACAACATTGATACCGCACTCTTTCATTATTTTCATTTTTGCAGCAGCAGTATCGTTCTTACCTCCTATTATTGCACCGGCGTGTCCCATTTTCCTGCCTTTGGGAGCAGTCTGACCGGCTATGAATCCCACCACAGGTTTTGTCCCGTTTGCTTTGACCCATTCAGCAGCCTCGGCTTCCATATTTCCACCTATTTCTCCAATAACAACAATTGCTTCAGTATCTTTATCTTCCATCATGAGTTTGACTGCATCAAGAGTAGTAGTTCCTACAACAGGGTCACCTCCGATCCCGATACATGTTGACTGTCCAAGTCCGGCTTTGGTTACCTGATCGACAGCCTCATAGGTAAGGGTCCCTGACCGGGAGATTATTCCTACTGAGCCTTTCCTGTGAATGAATCCGGGCATTATACCAACCTTGGATTCTCCTGGAGTGATGATTCCTGGGCAGTTTGGACCAATAAGTCTGCAGTTTGTTGACTTGAGATGTTCTTTGACAAGGACCATATCTGAAACAGGAATCCCTTCCGTAATTGCAACGACAAGATTTATTCCTCCGTCAGCTGCTTCGAGAATAGAATCAGCTGCAGCAAAGGGTGGTACAAAAATAATCGACACATCTGCACCTGTTGCAGCAACAGCATCCCTGACAGTATTGAATACGGGTAATCCAAGATGCAGCTGGTCTCCTTTACATGGAGTAACACCACCAACCACTTTAGTTCCGTATTCAATCATCTGTGTTGAGTGGAAAGTTCCTTCATTTCCTGTAAATCCCTGTACGATAACTTTTGAGTTCTTATTAAGCAGGATACTCATAAATGTAAGATATTTAAAAACTTAACAATAAAAATCGAATTAAATAATTACCACTTCTGGAAAATAACCGGAGGTCAAAATTACCTTGCAGGTCAAAAATACCTAATTATTATTGGCTTTTAATAATTTTTGATCATAAATATCGTACAGTTTCAATCAGGAAAAACAGATAAAGAGGGAAATAATTAATTTATCACTCAGCAATCTGAAAGGCGAAGTATATATTTGAGCTGTTCATTTAAGTTTCATACATTTGCGAAACATGTAATGTAATATGATCAGTTCGGGAGAAACCATATGCGCACCTGCAACTGCTGTTGGTGGTGCAATAGCGGTGATAAGAGTCAGCGGTTCAGAAAGTTTTACAATATGTGATAAGATATTTTATCCTTTAGATCAGAGCATTAAACTTGTTGACCAGAAAGGATATACGATTGTCTTTGGAGAAATTCGATCAGGAGAAGAGGTCATCGATGAAGTCCTTGTAAGTGTTTTCAGGTCGCCTCACTCCTACACCGGCGAAAATTCAGTAGAAATATCCTGTCATGCATCACCTTTTATTGTAAAAAGAATCCTTGAATTACTTTTAACCAACGGAGCAATCTCTGCAAAACCGGGAGAGTTCACTCAGAGAGCTTTTCTTGAAGGGAAGATTGATCTTTCGCAGGCTGAAGCAGTTGCCGATATAATAGCTTCTAATACCAGGTCGGCTCACAGTGTTGCAATGAACCAGATGCGCGGAGGATTCTCATCTGAGATAAGCAGGCTGCGTGCAGAGCTGCTTCATTTTGCGTCGCTTATTGAACTGGAACTTGATTTTGGTGAGGAAGATATCGAGTTTGCCGACAGAAATAAACTTACTGATATTATTGTAAAAGTTAAGAGCCTTACAGACCGGCTGGCAGGTTCTTTTATGCTTGGAAATGCTGTAAAGAATGGTATCCCGGTTGTAATAGTAGGTAAACCCAATTCGGGGAAATCGACATTGCTGAATGCCCTTCTGATGGAAGAAAAAGCAATAGTATCGGAAATACCAGGGACTACCAGGGATACTATTGAAGACACAATAGTCATTGATGGCATTGAGTACAGGTTCATTGATACAGCCGGATTGCGCGAGACATCAGATGTTATTGAGAAACTTGGTATAAAAAAGACCCATGAAAAGATAAATCAGGCTTCAGTAATTCTTCTTATTGATGAGGTGTCTGATTCATATGAATCAATAAATAAGAGGATACAGACCATCCGGAAGATGGTGGGAGAATCGGAAAAACGTCTTATTATTCTTATCAATAAAGTAGATCAGGCTTCCCAGGAGATGCAGAACGCACTTGCTGACAAGATTGATGTCAAAGAAAAGGAGTCGTTACTTTTTATATCAGCTAAAAAGAAATCAGGGCTTGATGAACTCAGAAAAAATCTGAGTGAAGTGATAGTGAAGGAAAAGTTGAATTCGGAGAGCGTAATAATAACTAATATAAGGCATTATGAGGCATTGCAGAATGTATCGGAAAGCCTTGCAAGGGTTATGACAGGGCTTAAGGATCAGATCCCGGAAGATCTGATAGCAATTGATATACGTCAGGCTATTCATTATCTTGGGGAAATCACCGGAGAGATCACAACAGATGAGATACTGGGGAATATCTTCAAGAATTTCTGTATCGGAAAGTGAGTGAGACCTGGCCTTCATGAGCCGGCAGGCGAAATGAAGGCCTGAGTCGAACTCATCCCGAAGAGCGCAGCGAAATCGGGATAAGACCTAGGTTAAATGAGCCGGCAGGCGAAATGTATGCACACCGATTGGAAACTACGCATATTTACTTTTTAGTAGTTTTAAAAGTTCGTGATATTGTTCATGAACGCCATGTCCTACAACTTCTTCCTCGATTTTTTCAAACTGTTCGTAAATCTCATCCTGTTTTGAAGAGCTTAATGTACGGTCTGCCATGGGGAAAAGGATATTGTTTTCTTTATGGATATGATTATGTAGCAATGTTGCATATTTAAGCATTGAATCGGCTATTGCGAAGCTGGCTGTAGAATTACCTGATTTAAAGCTTTCTGCGCCTTCGTTGATTTCTTTAATAAGACCACGTCCGAGGGTGTGCTCGTGCAGCATTACTCCTACAGGCCCATTTTCTTTGGGAATACCGGCAGCTACAAGTGCAGGAAAAAGCACATTTTCTTCTTTCCCGTGATGGCATTTGTCTGCAAAAGTTTTTAAGAAATCGACAATTTTATCTATCTCAGCAATATTAAAACCTTTGCCATTTTTAATGTTGTCAGCGATTTTGGACATTATGCCAAGCATTAGTTCAATTGCTTTATGTTCGTGAATTAAATCTTCAGTTGGTTTCATAATATTTCTCACCATTAAACAATATACTTAAATGAAAATCAACATCTTAATTAATTTTTAAGTAAGTGAGTATTCACATGCTAAACAAATGCAAAATATTAATGTTCAAATAAAGCATAGAAATGATGAATAAATTTATCTGATTTATCCACCGTTCTTAAATTGGAAATTACTCCTATAAAGTATCAGGAACCAAATCAGTTGTTTTATTCTTTGCCGGGGTAAAAATGCCTAAAACACCTTTTAGCCCCACACTCATTACAATATTGAAGAAAAAAAGTCAATTTCTGTTTATCTTAGTCCGGTTAAACAGCCAGTGATTGTCATTGGAAATAATACTCGTTTTATGATTCAGGATATCTTCCCGCACCGTTTTAATAACAGTTATCTGCCCGACAGAGAATTTACTGATAATGACTATGTGTTTCATTATGAAGGTAACACCATTCTTTTGATAGCCAATGGCAATGACCTGTCAATACCCAGACGCAGGGATTTTGTGGAAAAACCAGGTGAGCAGGACAATATTTTTCTTTTTACCCTCGATGACATTGCCTGTTTCCTTATTTGGGAGTCACCAATGAAAGATGAGTCGCGTTTTGTATACAGGGATATCAGTTTCTTTCGTACTGAAAGAAAGACACAGTTAGCATGGGTAAGTATTGCCGGCTATCATCTTATGAGCTGGTATATGCAAAACAGGTTCTGCGGCAGATGCGGCAGCGCCACACAACATAAACATGATGAGAGAGCAATAGTTTGCCGGCAATGTAACTCAATTGTATACCCTAAAATCTCACCAGCAGTAATAGTTGCAATAACCTGTAACGATAAGATACTGCTTGCACGTAATACAAAATTTCCGGGCAGGTGGTATTCGCTTCTTGCCGGATATGCTGAGGTGGGTGAATCAATTGAGGAGACCCTCAGACGGGAAGTAAAGGAAGAGGTGGGTCTGGAAATCAGTAACATACGCTACTATAACAGTCAGCCATGGCCACTGTCGGGATCATTGATGATTGGCTTTATTGCCGAGGCAGACGATAGCCAACCAATAATCCCTGACAACAACGAGATAGCCGAGGCTGCCTGGTTTACCAGAGACAACCTGCCGGAACATGCACTGAACATAAGTATTGCAGGTGAGATGATAGAGAAATTCGAAAAGGGAGAGCTTTAACAATACACGATTCGTACCCGCACATCAGGATATTTACTGCTAATATTATTTTGTGCCTTGCCAAATTTATTTGATAATGTGCATGTATTAAAATTCATATGATGTTTTTGTACATTTACCGGACAATAGTGATAATTAATTAAAAAATCATAAGTGGATGAAACGATTTTTTTTATTGTTATTAATGATACCATGTATTATTATTATATCGTGTAACAAGTCAATAAATAATAATGATGTAGTAATCGAGAATGATCAGATGAGACTGGTCATTACAAGTGATGGAATTGCAAAAAGCCTGGTGTATAAACCCACCAATACCGAATGTTTAACAAAAGAGAAAAGAGTTCCGATAAGCACCATTACCGAACCACGTCCTTATCAGAATGAGGTAAAACTAGCCTATCCCAATAAAAAGACCACATTTAAATCCAACGCGGTACGGAAAGAAGGAGACAAACTGATTATTGGTTATGAGCTTATACCCTGGGAAGCCAAAGTCGGCGTAAAGATAACTCCTGATTATATAGCATTTACCATTGAATCATTCCATCTGACCGAGGACTATGGTATTTCAATGACAGAACCTCCAATATCAGAAATGTGGTTCCTTCGATTACCTGTACGCAATATGGGGCATTGGGGCGACTGGCTGAATGTAATATGGGATGATAAAGTAGCAGTAAATGTGCTTGCTGCGGATCCATGTGCGAATGCTGATTCGGAAGAGGGTGATGGATACAGGATTCTACAGGCAGGTGTGGATGAAAAGGTAAAACTAACCGGAGTTACTGCAGCGTTAATCACATGCGCTAAAGATAAACTTCTGGATAAAATTGCAATAGTTGAAAAGGATTATAATCTGCCTCATGGTGTCGACA
>DAOQAX010000119.1:0-7090 GCA_035354395.1 Bacteroidales bacterium
GACTGGATATATCCCGGAAGCTTCGATTTTGTCGAGATGTACGAAGGAATATTAATGGCGGCAGATACTCTCCGCTCATTAGGCCTCGATATCAACATTTATCCTTTTGATATAAAAAGCGATACGATTGAATTAACAAGGCTCATAAGATCAGGAAAGCTGGCAAAAATGGATCTTGTTATTGGTCCGGTCTATTCGAATAATCTGAATATTATGGCTTCTTATGCAAAAAGTCTTGATATCCCGGTTATATCACCTGTACCACTTATTAATAATTCTGCATTGAAAGGCAATCCGACTCTCTTTCTGTCAAATTCTTCCCTGGAAGTTGCTCAGGAAGCGATAGCCAGGAAGATAAGCGAAGATCATGACAACAACATTATATTTATTCATTCGGATTCTACGGGTATGGATCCCGATGTAAAACGATTTAAGAAACAGATAATTAATGAATTAAGTTACAAGATACCGTATGAAAAGATTAAGTTCAGGGAATTACTCTTTTACAGCAGATCAATGTTTGATTCCGATTCAATAAACAGGTTAAACCATGCTCTCTCAGAAAATTCAAAAAATATTGTTGTCATTGCTTCTGAAGATGCTCCTGTAGTTAGTGAAACAATCATGGAGATTCACAACCTTTCAAGAAAATTTGATGTCAGTGTATTTGGATATCCCGGACTGCGTGACATTGAGACTCTTGAACCAAAGTATCTTTTTGACCTCAATGTAATGGTTTATTCCCCTTACTGGATTGATTATTCAAAAGACGATGTCAAGATATTTAATTCTACTTTCAGACAGAAATTCCTGACAGAACCTTCTGAAAAGAGTTATGCATGGCAGGGGTATGATATTGCATACTATTTTATAAGTGGAATAGCCATGCATGGTAAAGAATTTATTAAGCATCCTTCAATTCATAATCCAGATCTTCTTGAAACTCAGTTTGATTTTAAAAGGAAGAAGTACGATGACGGATTTGAAAACAAGAAAATGTTTCTGATCAGATATTCAGATGATTATGAAATAAAACTGGCAGAATAGTCTGTTTTGTCAGAAACAAAATTCATTTATCTGTTACCCGCTGCCGGATTATTTTTTTTACTAATAGATAAAAAATAAAATTGGTTGGGAATAATTTGCATATCATTGGTTGTCTATATACTAAAGTATGATAAAAAAACCGTACGATGAGCTCAGTGAGGGGGAACTGGTAGCAGCATCTCTGGATGGCGATGAAGGCGCTTTCGGAGAAATTATTAACAGGTACCGCAAAATGGTTGCACGCACGGTTAAAGGTATGCTGGGAGATTCTGTATTCTCAGAAGATATTGGACAGGATGTGTTTGTAAAGCTATACTATTCATTATCAGAGTTCAGGGGAGAATCAAAATTGTCTACATATATTCAGAGGATTGCTATTAACATGACTCTTAATGAGCTGAAAAGAAGAAAAAGATTTTTTTCATTGTTCTCCCAGAAAGAAAACGATGAAATGTATGAAATGGAAATTGCTGATTGTGATTATAATGAAAAGAGAGAAGCATCTGAAACAGTGAATAAAGCTTTAAAGGCACTTGACCCAAACTTCAGGGTAATTGTGATGATGAGGATGCTTCAGGGATATTCGGTAAAGGAAACTTCTGAAATACTTGGCCTGCCACAGGGAACGGTACTCTCGAGGTTGTCAAGGGCACAGAAACAATTAAAAGACATTCTGATAAATATTTAACGATATGAAGTCATCAGAGATAAAAAAAATAATGATCAGTTCGTTGGATACTGATGCCAACCTTTCGGAGATATCCGGGAAGTTGGAAGAGGAGGGCGTTACTTATGATTTTTCAAATAACTTCAGGGAAAAAGTTATTGACAGGATATTCTCACCCGGCTTAATAATAAACCGGAAACTTGAGTTTATGAGATCAATGAATTTTGCTTTTTACCGTATTGCATTTACCGGTGTGGCAGCAATCGTAATATTACTAATCTCAATTTTTCTGATGGAAGGATCTATCTCGTTAAATTCATTTCTCGGATTGAAAGATATTGATGATGAGAGTGTTATTTGCTTGCTGACAGGAAACTGAGTTCGAAATCATTAGTTTAAACATGAAAAAGATATCATACTTAATACAAAAGATGAAGATGATAAACATTAAACCTGTAGTGCTTGTCATCTCTACACTGATTATAGGCTTTATACTTGGGATGCTGACTTCTGCACAAATCAGATACCATAAGCTTAAACCGGTCAGGGTTTTTTTCTCTGAACAGCGTTTCAGGGATGGTTTTTATAATACTATAAATCCTGACGAAAAACAAAAAGCAAAAATCGATCTGGTTCTTGACAAATATGCCCGGATAACCGGTAAGATGCAGGAAGACTTTCGAAAAGACTATGATTCAATCATGAACAGCTTCAGGAAGGAAGTCGATTCATATCTGACAAAAGAACAGGTGGCACGACTGAAAGAGATGGACAGGCGCCGCGAGGAGATGATGAAGAAGAACAGAAGAAGCCACCAGAACGACACTCAAGACGATAATAAAATTGATAAACATCATTCGGAAGAGGGAATTTCTTCGCCTGGAGACAAACCGGTTGATCCGTCACAAAAACGCGATCAGGACACTACCGGGCAGCATTAACTTATAGAGAACAATAAATAGTCGAGAAGAATAGGCAGGTCATCAGGATTGACACCAAGTGAAATCAGTATGGCCCTGTCTTCTGAAAATATACCCATGAACTGCTCTTTTGTAAGGTCGCCGCTATTGATACTCTGACGATACAGATCTATTGCTTCTTTTTTATTTCCTTTACAAAGAGCAAGGTGGCCTTTGTTAACAAGATCATGTCCGTTTAATTTTCCTGCCGATAACCGATCATAATATTTCTCTGAATCATCAAACCGGCCAAGGGCAAAATAGCAATAGGCTATCGGCCTTAAAATTTTAATGTTCCCCGGTTCATTGTATTCAACCCTGAAATAATATTTTAAAGCCAGCTCATAATTTTTGAGATCGAGGTAGCAGTGAGCAGTCATAATAACTGTATGGATATTTTCCTGCTCCATATCACATGCCTGAAGATAATATTCAAGAGCCTCTTCGGTTTTTCCGAGACGGCGCAGACATAATCCTATCTTCTTAAGCGTCCATGCTTTCCTGTCAATTAATTCTGCCCGTCTGTAATACCTGAGAGCTGCTTCATAGTCGGAATTCTTCTGGTAGCAATACCCTATTTTCTCATATAACTGGACATCTGACGGTTTTTCATTTATCTGCTTGAGAAACAGGGGAAGAGCATCATCGTAAAAATCTTTGCTGAAAAAATAATCTGCCAGTCCTGCTTCTGCCTCTGAGGCATTACATGTCATCTTGAAAAACTCGGAGTTATAGATATCAAGTCGGCCGATGAAAAGATCCTCAAATTCTTTCTTATACGGTGATAATTTATAAAACCTGTATATATCCTGAAGGTACTGGGTTACTATTGTTCTGAAACTCCTGTATGGATCGATATCCGATTTATCATCATCCATCTGCTGAAGACCGTCAAGTTCCATACGGAAAACTTTCAGCATCATGCTTTTCTGTGCAGAAGGCAGATATTTGAGATTCAGAAGCAATGAATATTTGTCGGAGTTGCAAATAAAAGGGGTCTTATAGAGAGCTTCAGCAAGCTCGTTTGTCCCGGGGCCAAGTATCTCATCGTTGTAGATCTCGTCAACAGCTTCGTGATCGGGGTAAAACGGGACAAACCAGTTCTGGAAATCCTTGAAAAAATCGAAGTGCTTCATATTGGCAAATGCTGTCATATATACATCTGCACCTTCCATCTGAAGCTTTGTAAGCTCTTCCATTGTCTTGAATATCTCCTCCGAACCGTTAAATACTTCGGACCAATCGGGATTTTTTTCCTCAATTTTTTCTTTTGGAAGTATATTGTCCAGATCAAGCTTTTCTTCAATCCTGGGTTTAAGTTTTGCGACCTGAGGAAGTATCTCATCATGCAGTTTCCTTCCTAGTTTTTCAGTCTCACGCGATCTGATGATCTGTAAAATAATTATTCTGCAGTGTTCCCTAAACCTGTTGTCCTGGCTCATTTTGATGATCTGCCCGGTGATCTCCGGATACAACAGCAGCCTTTGATTATAATAATGCAGGTTGAGGATCAGGCCTGAAAGGGCTCTTTCCATAACCTGTTCCTGCCCTTCATTGTAAAGATCAATAAGACGCAGAAGCTTTTCTGACTGCCATGTACGAAATGAACTCAATGTAATGGCTGAGGTGAAAATACTGGCTTCATACCATCTGAATTTTCCCGACTTAAGAATAATCTCAATCAGGCTGTTTTCTGCTTCACCATAATAGTCTGTCAGCCAGAGATGATTGAAGATGTTTTTAATCAGTTGCTTGTGTTTTTTTGAAATTTCAGATTCAGGATCAGGATTTATTTCGTTACTTAATTTCAACCATTCATCGAGTTCTGATTTAAACATAAGGTCATCAACTGTCTCAACAATTGTTTTCCCGCTTAACTTCATCTCTTTTTCAGTCTGCTGTTTCACCCAATAGGTGTTCCATCCTGAATAATGTGACAATATGTCCTGTCTGACACGGTCCGAAAGTCCCAGTATGGACTGTATAAGCTTAAGATATATCTTGTTGCGCTCCGGATCATTTACTCCTTCTATGGTATAAGTAAGCATGCTCCTGTAGGTCATCACAATATTTTCATACTCATTTTGAAAATCGACTGATGATGCGCCGGCAATCATATCTGCAAGTATGTCAAGGCTTTGCTTTACCTTCTTTTCCGAGACTAAGCTGCAAAGGCGTTTATGTTGCTGTATTACATTTGCTGAATCCATCTTTTCAATTCTTCTGAAACGATATATAACAAAAAATCATATCATTATATCTGATGCAATAATCAGGCCGTTTTACCAAACAACCTCAAACCTCAAACTATGACGTCTGAGCCTTGTGCCTTCAGCCCTCCGCCTTCCGCCTTTAAAAGTTGTATCCTATACTTATATATCCTTTGACTGCGTTAAAAAAGGTTTCCTCATCATAGTTGCCACGCATTATTCCTATTCTTATAGGCCCGATTAATGACATGTATCCGGCTCCTATACCCATGCCTGTAATCCATGAAAAGCCTTTATCCCTGTTGACCTCCTGCGCAGAAAAGATATCAGCCATAATAGTGACATGAAGATTTTTGATAACTTCCAAATCGAATTCGGTACTTAATCCAAGCATCTTCTTTACTGCAATCTCATTTGCATGGAACCCTGTCATCGGGATAGATCTTTTATTCAGCGATTCAATACCGCCAAGCAGCGAAAAATTGTTTTGCGCGGTTATCGAATCTGAATCAGTGATCCATAAAGCAGATCCTCCTAAGGCGATAGTAAGTTTTTCGTCGGGAGAGAAGTAATGTTTTGCATTTCCTGATAAAGTATAGAACCTGTCAAATGAAAACTCACTGTGTTCATTACCTTTGAATATTGTACTTGAAGAATCGGTTCTTATTCCTGCCGAAATAAGCTTTGAGGTACCGACAGAAATATTCATTATTACTCCCCTGTCCGGGAAATGCTTGGTGTCGATTGTGTTTAGCTGATATTCGAAGGTTGTATGAAGGTAGTTGTATGAAAGATTTTCAAGATGGGTGTTTGATAAATAATCAAGATTAAGGTTGAGGTTTTCAAAATTTTCAGAGATGCTCATCATCTGATTAAGTCCAATTCTTCTGTTTACCGATAGCCCGGTAAGGAAATTATTACTTGATACATTTCCTTTTTCACCCCTTAGTTCCAGCATTGGCAGTTCGGTGTTATCAGAATAAAAATCTGCTGATATTCCGAATTTCTGATTTTTATCAATAAACTGAAGATAGCTGCACATGACCCTGTAATACTTGCTTATGTAAGAATTGATATCAATTACAGACCGTTGCGTCAGAAGATTTTTTATTGAGATTCCTGCAATGATTCCTGCACTGAGCGAATTGTCGTAATGAAAAGAGCCATAAAGCATTGCCTGTGGTTTTTCGATGCAGTCAATTACCAGATTAAGGGAGTCGTTCCTCGGGACAATCCTGTATTTGACTTTGTCGAACATGGCTTTTCCATATAGAAATTCTATTTTTTCATTCAGAGAAGATCTGTTGATCTCCCTTCCTGGTTTAATATCGAGTAAGTCCAGAATCTGATGATCAGTATAATTATTATTTCCACAAACTTCTATCCTGTCGAAGGTATAGGCTTCTTTATTAAGAATATTTGGAAGAGGTTCCTGGGGGCCTAATCTGTTAAGTGAATCGGCAAGTTTCCGGAAATATTCTTTATAAGGGAGGGCTGCTTTGTATCCTCTTTTGACAAGAGAATCCACGTTATTGAATTCTGTTATTGAATAGCCATCAACGTCAGGTTTAATAATCACCTTTACAAGCTGCTTTTCTCCCTCAAAATCATCAAGGCTTCGGTACATTGCTATCTGTTTTAATATTCCTGAAAGAGACTGTAATTCATCTTCTTTACAACCTTTAAAACCTACGTATGACCCGATAAGAATGTCGGCGCCCATCTCCCTGGCTTCACTGGCTGCAAAGTTTCTGATCAACCCTCCGTCAACAAGGAGCATCGTATCAACTTTAAGAGGGGTGAAAATGGAAGGAACAGAAAAACTGGCCCTGATGGCTTCAGGAAGATAGCCGTGTTTCAGGTCAACTTTTTTGTATGATATAATATCTGTTGCCACGCACATAAAAGGAATAGGAAGCTTTGAGAAATCATAAATGTCTGCGGCCGGCCATAAATAATAATTCATGGCATTGTCAATCATTTGTCCGTTGTTAAGCCCTGAAGGAAGAATAATCTTTTTTGATGTAAGGGGTAAGGCAATTAAACTGTTGTTAATATATTTCTTCTCCTGAAAAATCACCTTGTTTTCAGAAATGCTGTTTGAAAGCATCACTTGCCAGTTGATACTGTTAAGAAGCTTATGAAGGCTATCTGCTGAATAACCCAATGAATAAAAGCCTCCAATAATACTACCCATACTGACTCCT
>DAOQAX010000120.1:0-7063 GCA_035354395.1 Bacteroidales bacterium
TTCCAGATCATGAGATGACAAATGCTGAGGTAGAGGAAGCTATTTCAAAAATAAAGTTCCCTGCAAACGGAGCCCGATAGATTAATACTCAGTGGCTCTCTGTGGCTCTTCTGTGTTCTCTGTGTAACGGTTTCAAAAAAATTACACCAAGAACATTGATCAGTCCTACAGCTGCACAGAGCGCCACTGAGGTTTTTCTTATTCTTTTGAAAAAGACTGGAATATCTTATTAGCCTGTTCTTTGGTTATTTCAGAACCCGACTGTAAGTAAAACCTGTGACGTAAAGTAACTGATTCTCCTTTTCCCAATTTGTAAGCCACCTTCTCTCCTTTCGGATCATAGGAGTTCTTTCCGAAGTTGTTTACAGAAAAAAGCCCATATCCCCTTGCGTGGGCATAGGCAGGGTAGCCAATATTCTTTGGATTGTCAAAAATTCCGAATGATATGGTAACTCCGTCTTTTACTCCGGTAAGTACTACCCAGTCGTTTTGGGTTCCCCATACAGCATCACCTTTTAAGCCTTTGCTTGAGGTATACATTCCAGTAACTCCGGTATTATCAGTTGCCTTGACCGTGGTAGGAATACCTTTGTCATCTGTAAAGATCAAAGACTCATCAGATGGCATTTCAAATGCCCTGTCAACCCTGATCGCAAAGAGTCCTTCCTTGCTGTCATTAATAATTACCTGTCCATTGACCGCCGTAAGCTTTGTGATATGGTCGATTGTGCGGGAATTTTTGTTGCCCGAAAAGAGATATGTAGTATTTTCCGTCAACAATATATTTCCTTCGTAATCGCACCAGTCAGCCACTACTTCAAGTCTCCCTGTATTACCGCTCTCAGCCTTTACAATTTTCTGAACTGATATATGGCCATACAGTTCCTTTTTATCAGCAGGTATTGCTGAGGAATTGTTCCAGAAATCAAGTCCGTTTACATTTCCATGATTGAACCATATTCCTATATGATGAGGATGGTCCACCCGCTCACCTTTCCTTGGCTCTATAGGATATCCTCTGGTAATAACCGAACCGTTGGGAGCTATAACGGGAAACAAAAACGGCTTTTCAATGTTATCAGGATATTGATATGAAGTAAACAGGTTTCCATCGAAATAAATATCTACCCTGTGTTTATCATCAACTCTTACCAGTTTTACTCCTTTGTCTTTTGATTGCTGAGCATTTAAAGCCAATCCTGATAAGAGTACCAATGCCAAAACAAAGAGCTTGTTGGTCCACATTCTTATCGGGAAATCAGATCTTGTAATTTTCATCGGTTTACATTTTAGTATTGAAACACTTTACCGCCTGCAAGAACTTCCTGACTACCTTCATCAAATGAAGCTTTTTCTCCTGTCCTCAATGCGGCCGTACACATAATGTTTGCAATAGAGTGGTTATAACCAGCCATGATATCTGCATTGGTTTTTTTCCTGTTGCGGATGCATTCCATCCAGTTTCTCATATGGGCATTAGTCATTGGGTCTGAACCAGTATTTGCTGTAGTTTCTATTTTAAAACCTGGCAAATCCATCGGTTCCAACAGGTTAGGCTGCAGTTTCATAGCTTTTGCCTCCTTCTCCTGAAGTCCCCCCTCTGAAGAGATCTTATTTGTATCAAGGTTTAATGATCCTCCGTTCGAGTAATATATTTCTTTTGTTCCTCCTGCCGAGTTTGTGAAACGCGATGAGTAGACAACCTGGAAACCATAATCGGCATTGCCGTAATCCAATACTGCCGTCATTGTGTCAAAATTGGTCCGCCCGTCTTTCCATTGATAAATACCGCCGTTGGCAGCAACGCTGTTAGGATGGCTTAATCCTGTAAACCAATGTACTGTATCAATCTGGTGAGCCATCCACTGCCCTGGGATTCCTGATGAATAGGGCCAGAAAAGTCTGAATTCAAGATATTTTCTTGGATCCCATCCCGCAGAAGGACGATTCATCTGGAAACGTTTCCAGTCAGTATCCGATTCCTTTATGATACCTGTCAGTTCAGGTCTTCTCCATCTTCCCGGCTGGTTGACATTCCACGACATCTCAACCATTACGATCTTTCCAAACTTCCCTGACCTGATATATTCATTTGCTGCAATATAATTAGGTGTGCTTCTTCTTTGCGATCCTATCTGGATAACCTTATTTGTTTCTTTGGCTGCTTTTAATGCTTCTCTTGCATCAGCCATTGTTTCAGCAAATGGTTTTTCACAATAGACATCCTGTCCTGCCCTGACTGCTTCTGCCAGATGCAGGGCATGCTGAAAATCTGCTGTGCTTATTATTACTGCATCTGTATCCTTCCCGCTGTATAACTCATCATTGTTACGTGCGGTTCTTATTTTTATCCCCTTGGCTTCAAAATAGGTTTTTGCCTCATCACGCCTTCTGTTCCATAGATCAGAAACGGCTACTATCTCAAAATTTAGTTCTTTTGACAAGCTTAGAAAAGCAGGAGCGAGTGATGATCTGAAACGATCAGAAAAACCTACCACTCCTACCCTTATCCTGTCATTTGAACCAAGAATACGTGAATAACTCTTTGCCCCCAGAGTCAGGCCTGCTGTACCAAGTGCAGCTTTTTGAAGAAATTCCCTGCGTGTTGTCATAAATAATTGTTTTAAGGTTTATTTAAATTGTGTCCATTTTTACAGAATATTTTTTAGATCATCAATAATATACGTAGTAAAAATAATTCAAATCAAAAAGAAATTACCTCAAACAACCCTTTATTTTAAATTAAGTTACACATAATCTCTTTTTTTTCCGGTACTTACCACCTCTTCATAACCAAAAGTGATTTATTCAAGCGTTTGGATTGATAAAACTCTTCCGGTTATTTTCATTTTCATCATTTTATTTATCTTTGATTGGACTGATATTAAAAGCGATCTGAAAAAGACATTGAGATATCATTTCCGGATTTTAATCTGTTTTTACTGTATAACTAAACCTATAAAACAACATGGAAAACGACAACAAACCGGTTACCAAACGGTTGCAATCTCTTGATGCCCTGCGTGGATTCGATATGTTTTGGATCATGGGGGGAGAAGGTATTTTTATTGGTCTTGCCACACTCACGGGCTGGCCTGTATTCCAATGGTGGGCTGAACAACAGGAACATGTTCCGTGGCACGGCTTTCGCTTTGAAGATATGATTTTCCCAATGTTCCTTTTCATTGCCGGGATATCTTTCCCATTTTCAATGGCCAAACGTACAGCAAACAATGAGGACCGGAAAAAAATATATAAACATGTCATCTTCAGAGGTCTTATGCTTGTGCTTTTAGGCATTATTTTCAATAATGCGGTAAGATTCAATTTCAGTGAATTGAGGTATGGAAGTGTTCTTGGACGTATTGGTCTGGCATGGATGTTTGCTGCCCTTATCTTCATGAATACTAAACGTGTATCACGTATTATATGGTTCTGTTCGTTACTTCTGGGTTACTGGTTCTTATTGCTGCTTTTCCCTGCTCATGATCTTGGCTCAACAGATGTATTCTCAATGGAAGGAAACCTTACAAGTTATATTGACCGTATTCTTATGCCTGGCAAGTTATATAAAGGTATCCACGATCCGGAAGGTTTTCTTAGTACTATACCTGCAATAGGAACTGCTTTACTCGGGATGTTTACCGGTGAATTTATGTTATCGAAATACCTGAGTGATAAACCTCTGAAAAAAGTACTGTACCTGATAATTGCAGCAGTGACCCTGATTATTATCGGAAAAATCTGGAACATTGCTTTTCCTATAAACAAGAACTTATGGAGCAGCTCATTTGTATGTTTTGTCGGTGGACTCAGCCTGCTTCTTTTTGCAATATTTTACCTTATCATTGATGTATGGGGATATAAGAAATGGTCATTCTTCTTTGTTGTCATTGGCATGAATCCGATAACGATTTACCTTGCGGAAAGAATAATCAATTTCAGTTCAGCATCTGACTTTTTCTTTGGCGGATTTGCAGCTATTATGCCTGAATCATGGGGAACACTCATTAATGGGATAGGAATCACAACAGTTGCATGGGTATTCCTGTATATCCTGTATAAGAAGAAAATATTTCTTAAAATATAATCTATCTCAACCTAACTAACCTGACATAATAAAAAGGCTGTCTCAAAAGCCCTGACTTACCCCCAAACCCCCTGAAGGGGGCTGTGTAAGAGATTGGTATTCAACAAGTCCCCTTTAGGGGATTTAGGGGTAAACAAGGAATAAAACCTTATGAGACAGCCTCTTTTTACTAAAAGTTGTTCAGCGTGGGACAATCTGAGATTTGCCGGGCAACATAGGCCCAACTGCATAATCAGTGGAATATTTACCCATTCCACAACTGAGATAATCGAAAGCTTCTATCTCTTTTTTGTATAACCCAGCAGGAGGTCTGCAAGGTTTTCAGCTGCTCTCCTGTTCTCAAAGCTTTCCGGAAGCCGGTCATGGTCAATGTACTCATTATAAATCCATGGGTCGCCAATGGCAAAAACATATCCTTTACCGACCCTGTTTTCAGCTATCAGTACTTTCCCGTTTTCAGTAAGAATAGCCTTTGCTGTTCCGGATAAATTGATATCTGATACCTCTTTGATATAAATCTTTTTGACTCCCCTGAACAGAGGATGATCAGGCAGGTTCTTTGAAGCACCCATCTCAAAGTCTGTTCCAGGAACCCTATGTAATGTAACATGGTTAAATGTCATTCCGAAGCCGGTCATCAACGCATTTAAATGCGTAAACTCACAATTAGGTGCATCATTTGCCAATATTGCAAGAACCCCGCCTTTCTTAACCCATTTTTGTATTGCTTTAATATTCTCAGGGGTTATATAGTTTGGTTTAGATGATTCTGTGGTGGAGTCAGGATCAACAATTATGTAAATGTCGATCTTACTTAAAACGCTTGCATCAGGTTTGGCAAGAGTGATGATTTTCGCTCCCTTTCCGGTAAAAATTTCTCCCAGACGGGAATAACCGCTGAATTCTGTATCGGTCCAAAGATAGTGGAACGGTTTACCTGTTTTTGTATTTATTTCATGATTAAACCAATTGTCAAGGCCAACCACTGGCTGACATTTGGCATTTTGAATAAAACAGATACAAGCTACAGAAAAGATTATCACTAACCGGTTTTTAATAATACTTTGGTTCGTCATGATTTGTTATAATTTACTGTATCAAAGATAATAACATCCGATATCAAACCCTTATAAATAGAAATAATAATTCGTTGATGAAAGAGTAAAACTCAACCCATCTTTTTATACCTTTAAGAAACCATTTTTAAAACAGAAAAAAACTTACATCCATGAAAAGAGTTACATACATTTTACTGATACAGATTGCCCTAATGAGTATAGGAGATTATACATTCGGACAAAGGAAAGACTCTGGCGGGGAAAAAATTACAGATAATATACTTACAAAAAAAGAGATGAAAGAAGGGTGGATACTTCTTTTTGATGGGAAAACCCCGGACGGATGGATGAATGCAGTAACAAAAAAATTTCCTGAAAACGGATGGGAAATAAAGGATGGGATGCTTATTGTTAACCCTGAAACAAAAAAGGCAAACGGAGGCGGAGATATAGTTACAGCAAAGAAGTATAGAAACTTTGAACTCACTGTCGATTTTAAATATACCACCGGGGCCAATAGCGGTATAAAATATTTCGTTGATACTGAAGCAGACAATGGGGCCATGGCATCAATAGGATGCGAGTTTCAAATCCTTGACGATATTAATCATCCCGATGCAAAAATGGGGTTTAATGGCAACCGTACTCTAGCTGGTCTTTATGATCTGATTGCACCTGCAGCAAAGAAAGATCTCGGCCCTAATGAATGGAACCGGGCGACAATAATTGTTAAGGACGGTCATGTACAGCACTGGCTAAACGGTCAGCTGACAGTCGAGTATGACAGGGGTACCCCGGAATGGAAAAGACTCGTTGCCACAAGCAAGTTTAAATCATTTCCAGGCTTTGGAGAAGCGACTGAAGGACGCATCCTTCTGCAGGATCATGGCAATCTGGTATCATTTAAAAACATAAAGATAAGAGAGATCAGATGAGTGGTTCCTGATGCATTAAATGGCAGAAACAGCAGAAACCTCAGATACGTCCGGTCATGACTAATTGCTATTGATTGTAAATAAGAGTAGTTGGCAAGTAATATTTGTTTGTAAGTAAGAGTAGTTGGTATGTAAGAGTAGTTGGTAATTAAGATTTGTTTGCAAATAAGGGTAGTTGGTAATTAAGATTTGTTAGTAATTAGGAGTAATTGTCAAATAAGAGTCATAGCTAAACAAGATTGAGTTGTAAATAAGATTTATTCGTAGATAAAAGTTATTCGTAAATAATAATTAAAAGCAAGTAATAGTAAAGAGTAAATAAGAATCATTCCTATTTAATAATAAGAATAAATAAACTATCATGAAATTAACCGCATTAAGACATCTGATCATCATCTCATCATTGGCAACAGGTTTGATATTGACTATATCATGTAAGAAAAATGTTATCAATGAGGTTAAAGTCCCAGACTTTGCTACTCTCTCAACTCAGTTCAAAACACCAGGTAAAGAGTATACGACAGCTCCTTTCTTTGTCTGGAACGCTGAAATAACTAAGAATGACATCGATAGCTTCCTTGTTAGCTTCAAAAATGCCGGATCATCACAGGTCATTATACATCCACGGCCTGGATTAATTACCGAGTACCTGTCTCAAGAATGGTTCGACCTTTATAAACATGCCGTTGAAAAAGGAAAAGAACTGGATATGAACGTGTGGATATATGATGAAAATTCATATCCCAGTGGCTTTGCAGGAGGACATGTGCCGACTGAAATGCCTGAATCGTATAACCAGGGACAGGGCCTGAAAATGGAAAGGTTCGAGACTCTGCCTGACACCTGTGATAAATATTATCTCTGCCTGAAAGAAGAGAATGGCACATTTAAAGATATTACCTCATCACTGTCTGACGAAAAAGGAAAAACAGGAAAATTTATTCTTTTCTCAAAAACATATAATAAGAAATCAGACTGGT
>DAOQAX010000121.1:0-7015 GCA_035354395.1 Bacteroidales bacterium
TGCTCTATTTGTGGTGATTACTTTACAAAGCCGGATATCTGGATTTATGATATATTATTAATATAATAAGAACCAAGCAACATCATATGGAAATAATGTGGTGCGCTGAATCTTTTAGCTCCTTTCGGCAGAAGCTTAAAGTGTCTTGAATTTCAACCTAAGGCTGTTACTTACAACGCTTACAGAACTCATAGCCATAGCAGCTCCGGCGATCATTGGATTAAGAAGGAAGCCGAAGAATGGGTACAACACCCCGGCAGCTACAGGTATTGCGATAATATTATAAATAAATGCCCAGAAGAGGTTTTGCTTTATAGTTGTTACAGTATTCTTTGACAACCTGATGGCCTTTGGAATCCTGGTAAGGTCGGATGATATGATGGTCATCTTTGCAACATCCATAGCTATATCGGAGCCTTTCCCCATTGCTATGCTCACATCGGCCTGTGCAAGAGCCTGCGAATCGTTAATACCATCCCCGACCATTACAACAACCTTCCCTTTATTTTGAAGTTGTCTGATAAAATCGTATTTAGCCTGCGGCAGGACTTCGGCTTTATAACTGTCGATGCCTGCCATGGCAGCTATTGCTTTGGCAACATGTTCATTATCACCTGTAACCATATGGACTTCTATACCCATATGATGCAGCTGTTTTATTGCTTCAGCTGAAGAGTCTTTTATCATGTCAGAAACAGAAACAACAGAAAGAACCTGATGCTGATCGGCAAAATAGAAGACAGTCTTTGCCTTCTTCTGCCATTCTTCAGAACAGGTCAGAAGGTCATTATTGAACGATACACCGTTATCATCCATGAAGTTTCTGTTTCCTACAAAATATGACTTTTTATCAACGATTGCCCTGACTCCTTTTCCTGTAACGCTTTCAACATCAGCTGCTATCGGGAACATATTCTTTCCTGAGTTTTCGAGATAATGCACAACAGGTCCGGCCAGGGGGTGTTCGCTTCTTTTCTGGATGTTCAGAAATAAATTGCTGAATTTGTCAATATCAACATCTTTTACCCATTTAATTTCTTCCACAACAGGTTTTCCCATAGTTATTGTACCTGTTTTATCGAGAACAACGGCAGTTATCCTGTGCGCTGTTTCCAGGCTTTCAGCATCTTTAATAAGAATACCGTTATCAGCACCTTTTCCTATCCCCACCATTATGGCTGTAGGGGTGGCAAGCCCGAGGGCGCAGGGGCATGAAATTATGAGTACCGTAACTATAGCAAGGAGGCCGTGGGCAAGAGAATCATCAACCCCTGAAAAGTACCAGATTACTCCGCTGACCAAAGCAAGTACCATTATCACAGGAACGAATATCCCTGCTATTTTGTCTGCAAGGTTCTGGATCGGAGCCTTGCTTCCCTGGGCATCCCTGACCATTTTGATGATCTGAGCAAGAAGGGTGTCGTCACCAACCTTATCGGCACGGAACTGAAAACTTCCTTTCTGGTTTATTGTACCGGCAAATACTATTGACCGGATGCTCTTTTCTACTGCCAGAGGTTCCCCGCTTATCATACTTTCGTCAACAAATGAATGTCCTGAGGTGACTGTTCCGTCAACAGGAATCTTATTGCCCGGTTTCACCAGCAAGATATCTCCTGGCATCACTTTACCCGCATGGACCTCTTTCTGTTCCCCGTTGTTCATTACCAGGGTGACGGTTTTAGGCTGGAGCCCGATCAGCTTTTTCAGAGCTGTTGAAGTGTTCGATTTTGCTTTTTCTTCAAGGTATCTGCCCAGAAGAATAAAAGTGATGATTACAGCTGATGCTTCAAAATAAACATGCCCGTGTATTCCGGCTTTGTGAAACAATTCAGGGAAAAGAGTCACAAAAGCACTGTACAGAAATGCTATCCCCGTGCTTAATGCAACTAATGTATCCATATTTGCTGAACGATGTTTCAGCTGCTTTATAGCCCCTGTATAAAACTGGCGCCCGAACCAGAATACTACCGGTATTGCAAGAAACATCATTATATAGTTGGCATACGGGATATCCATGAATACCATTGCAATTACCACAAGAGGTATACTTAAGGCTGCAGATCCGATAATATTCTTTTTAATCTTTTTCAGAAAGTTCTGTTGAGCTTCCTCCTTTAGTCTCTGGCTGTCGAGTTCATCTGTAATTATATCATAGCCAATTGACTGCATGGCTCTTTTTATCTCCTCAGGAGTGATTATCACGGGTGAAAATTTAATACTCAGTGATGAATCGGCAAAATTTACAGAGGCGTTTTTTACTCCGGGCAATGTCTTCAAAAGTGCTTCGGATCTGGCTGCACATGAGGCACATCCCAACCCGGTTACCGGGTATGTTTTTGATATTTGATGGTTATCTGACATATTTTTCTGTTCAATTCAATGTTCGAGTAACAAAATAACTTAATCCCTGGCCTGTAAAGAAATTATTCTTGTACTTAATTAACATATAATAAGAATGATTGTTGAATTGTGAATCAAAATCAATAGCTTTGTATCAGATAGTCTGATTATTAACCAAAATTATTTTTGCCATGAAATGGAAGGGAAGAGCAGGTAGCGGAAATATTGAGGACCGCAGAGGAATGTCCACCGGACGTAAAATCATTGGTGGCGGAATAGGTACTATTGTTATTGCTATTATCATTCTTCTCCTTGGCGGTGATCCTTCAGAACTTCTTAATTTTTCGGGAGACACCCAGACAGAGCAGGTTACTTCTACTGCTGAAGAAGATGAAATGGCGCAGTTTGTCTCTGTTGTTCTAAAAGATACTGAAACGGTATGGGGCAAAATATTTGAACAGTCAGGCTCTTCTTACAGACAGCCAACTCTTGTTCTCTTCAGGGATCAGGTAGAGTCGGCATGCGGTTATGCAAGTTCTGCTTCAGGGCCATTCTATTGCCCCGGAGATGAAAAAGTATATATCGACCTCAGTTTCTGTGACCAGCTTAAAACTAAATTCGGAGCTTACGGTGATTTTGCAATCGCTTATGTTATTGCACATGAGGTGGGTCATCATGTTCAGAAACTGCTGGGGATACTTGGGGATGTGGATTCCGAACGATCAGGACTAAGTGAAAAACAAGCTAACAGACTTACAGTCCGCCTTGAGCTTCAGGCTGATTTTCTTTCCGGGATGTGGGCCCATTATGCCCAGGAGATGCTCAATTCGCTTGAGACTGGTGATGTTGAGGAAGCTATGAATGCTGCAGCCTCAGTAGGCGATGATAACCTGCAGATGAAATATCAGGGTCGTGTTATTCCGGATGCTTTTACGCATGGCACCTCGGAACAGCGAAAAGAATGGTTTCGAAGAGGATGGGAGACAGGTGATTTTAAAAAGGGTGATACTTTCAAGGCAAGTATATAAACCACTACGTAATTCGCGGTTATTTAAATGTTAATCCATATTTAAGAAAGTATTATTTATCAGGTGATACTGGCCATTGTTCTTAGCAGGGTTGCTGCCCATGAATAAATATTATGTCTGACAACAACCAGACGCATCTGTTTCATACGATTATTCTGTTCTTCCAATGACATCTCAAGTGCTTGTTTTATCGCATCTGCTGACTTTTCTATATCATATGGATTAATGACGATTGCTCCCTGAAGTTCCTGGAATGCTCCGGCAAATCTGCTAAGGATAAGAGATCCGTCATTTTGATTTCGCGCAGCAACAAACTCCTTTGCGACCAGGTTCATCCCATCATGAAGCGATGATACCATACAAAAATTTGCCGAAGAATAAAAAGGAGCTATCTCTTCGTGGCTATGATGACGTTTTATCAGAAGTATCGCCTTCCAGTTTTTTGATTTGAAACGCAGGTTGATTCTGTTGGCTTCATTTTCAACAGCACTTACCATGTCAGAATAACTTTTTAGCTGGGTACGGCTTGGTGCACCTATCTGTACAAAAGTAAATTTGCCCACATATTCAGGATTCTTTTCCAAAAACCGTTCAATAGCAAGGAATTTCTCTATAAGACCTTTGGTATAGTCAATCCTGTCAATTCCTATTCCCATAAACTGAGAATTGATACTATATTCGCTTAATAGCTGGGATGGATTTTTTCTTGGAGAATTATTATCGTAATCTTTTAATGTGAAGGCAATGCTGATAGGGAAAGGTTTGACAAAAGTTGTCTGGCCACCCCTTTTTACTGAATAATTCTCCCATAAGACCCTTGATTCAAGAACATAATTAACTGTCTCAAGGAAATGGTTGCAATGATACTGTGTATGAAATCCAATTAAGTCAGCACCAAGCATTCCCTGTATTATCTCTCTCTGCCAGGGACATATGCCAAATGATTCAGGATTTGGCCAGGGGATATGCCAGAATATTGCAACTTTTGCCCTGGGCTTCTCTTTTTTTATCAGCTCAGGCAGTAATGCAAAATGAAAGTCCTGAATTAAAATAATTGGCTGTTCCTCATCTTTTGTTTCATCCAGCACAGCTCTGGCAAAATCTTTATTAACCTTTTGATAATAAAGCCAATCGTTATTTCTGAATGTTGGTCGGGTATGTGCAATGTGGCAAAGCGGCCACATACCTTCATTTGAAAAACCGTAGTAAAAATGATCTTCTTCTTCCCTGGTAAGCCATAATCTTTTTAAGGTGTATTTTGGTTCTTCGGGAGGAACTTCCACCTTTCCATTTGTATCCACAGTTTCTTTATCTGCGTCCCCTGTACCTGATGCAATCCATAATCCGCTGCAAGCTTTCAATATAGGCTCCATTGCAGTAATCATTCCGCTTGCAGGAACAATGCATTTAATATCCTTACCTTCATGAATGTGCATATATGGCTCGCGATTCGATACGACAACCATTTTCTTTTTCTGTAAAAGCTTTTCTACTTCCACTTTCAGCCGTTCGGGTGTCCAAATGGCTTCAGCACTTGTCCTTAGCTGTGCTTCTTCTTCTGCGGTAGCTTTGGCTTCCTGCATCGCTTTTGCAATAGTTTCAATCTCTTTATGTAAAGGATCAAGATATTTGAAATGCGGTTTATAGTTTATCTGGCTTGTACTGCCTGTTCGCAAAGCCTTAACCCAGGCCACAATTCTGTTTATCTGGCTAAATATTCCCCATCGGATTATAAGTAAGGTGACAAGAGAGACCAGAAATGCCTGAACGAACCATCTTAAAAAATTCCGGAACCATATGCTGCCAATAACTTTATCAATATACCCGGCATCAGAATAAAATACATATGCTTTACTTGATATGTCGGTGCCATTAACCGGTCTGATGTATTGATAGACATCTCTCCCGGCTATTGTAAAGAAATTTCCAAGAGAGGTGTCAGCAGTCATTGCCTGTGAGATATAGTTCACAGTATTGCTTATTAAATCACGGGTATAATTATTGCATAATATGCTATCGTTGTTATAATAAATTGCCATACCCAGCATATTGTAGTGTTTGCTTATACTGTCAGTAAGGTATTCAATATCATCCCGGTTTATTTGTCCCGAATGAAACAGATCGTTTTGAAGAACTTCTTCTGCAACCTGGCTAACATGAAACTCAAGTTCGCTGATTAGTCTGTTTTTTTCAGCGGCACTCTGGAAAAACGTGAAGCCAAAGGCTACCAGACCGACAGCAAATATGATTGAAAATATAAACGCAAGCGTTAATCTCATGTAGTTAAATCTTTTAAGAGCGATAAAACATCGTTGATCCCGTCAAGTTTATATCTGGCAAGAGTATCTCCGTTTCCAACTTTAACGGTAAAAGCATTGGCATTATTGAATAAATACTCAAACATCTCTTCATCTGTTGTATCATCTCCGACCGACAATATGAAATCAAAATTGTTTTTTCCCGATAACTTTTTTACGGCATTCCCTTTGCCAATTTCCCCGGGTATGATTTCTACAACTTTTTTTCCATCAAGTATTTTTAAATTAAGCGAATGAGCGATTCCTCCCAAAGTACTTATTAATTCTCTTGAGTGCTCAAAACCTGATTGGGATTCAGCATTTCTGTAATGCCACGCTGCAGAATAAACCTTTTCTTCGACAAATGATTTAGGGCAGGAAAGGGTAAACTGATTTAAAATTGGGATAATTGTATCTTTCCATAAGGTATTATCACTTGCCTTATTTTCCCATATACCATTTTTTTTAATCATTGCTCCATGCTCTGAAATAATATTAACAGGCAGATGCCCTAATATTTTATCAATTCCCTTGTAATTTCTGCCGGTGATAATGACTACTTCTGTCTGTGGAGTCTCGAGAAGTTTTGTCAGTATATCAGATATGTGCCGGGGTATTATTGATGTATCAGGGAAAGGGGTAAAGTCAACCAGCGTTCCGTCATAATCAAGCAAGATCAACCTGTTTTTTGCATTTCTGTATTTTTCTGTTATTTCAGTTGTTGTTAATGTTGTCATAAAAATTATTAATAAATAGAATGTAGCCTCTCTGATTTTAATGTTCTGTCATATCAGGAGAGAGCAAATTTACCAAATGTTTACCGATGGAAGAAATATTTTGAATCGCCGGTTAAAAGACTAAGGTCTTATTACACAAAGAAATTCATTACTATCTTTGCTATAGAATATCCTGCCATTAAAAATAAATCATATACGGATGAAAAATCTGAACTATGGCATAATTGGCAACTGCAGGAGTGGAGCCCTGATTTCAGAAACAGGGAGCATTGACTGGTGTTGTCTTCCCGATTTTGATTCCCCATCCGTTTTTGCCAGGCTTCTTGATGATGAAAAAGGAGGCTTCTTCAGTTTTGGGGTTGATGATAATTATAAGATTTCACAAAAATACATTTACCGGACAAATGTTCTATGTACCGAATTCAGATCAGCTGAAGGCACTTTTGAAGTAATTGACTTTATGCCCAGGTATAAAATAGCTGAGGATGATTATTTTGCTCCTTCGGAAATTTACAGGTATATCAAGCTCATATCCGGGGCTCCAACTTTTAATGTCAAATATTATCCTAAGTTTAATTATGCCAGGGAGGAAGTTTCAAATGTAACTGAA
>DAOQAX010000122.1:0-6964 GCA_035354395.1 Bacteroidales bacterium
AGCATAAATATACGGTTTTTCCCGGATCAGAGAAGATCGAGTTCAACGGTGAAGTGCCTCATTATAGGAGCTTCGTATCTTATTGCCATTCCGTGCTTTATCTCTTTTCTTCTCTCATAGATGTTTCCAAGGGCAGCGGCTACATAATCCATGTGGTTGTTTGTATAAACCCTTCGGGGTATTGCAAGCCTTATCATTTCAAGTTTTGGATATCTGTTTTCACGTGTGACAGGATCTCTGTCGGCCATCAGTGCGCCAATTTCAACACATCTTACCCCTCCTTCGATATAAATTTCCACAGCAAGAGTCTGGGCAGGAAATTCTTCTTTCGAAATTTCAGGAAGAAATCTTTTTGCATCGATAAATATGGCATGTCCTCCGAATGGTTCAAGAACTGGAATTCCGTGCTCTTTCATTTTTGTTCCCAGGTATGAGACCTGTCCTATACGCGATTCAAGGTACGAGAGATCCACTCCTTCATAGAGGCCCTGTGCAAGGGCACTCATATCTCTTCCCGACATGCCACCATAGGTATTAAATCCTTCAAACATAATATTATATGTTGATGCTTTTCGGAATAATTCTTCATCCCTGAACCCGATGAATCCTCCCATATTGACTATTGCATCCTTCTTTGAGCTCATAGTCATGCCGTCGGCATATGAGAACATCTCACGCACGATATCCCTTATTCCTTTATCTGAATAGTTTTTCTCCCTTGTCTTAATAAACCATGCATTTTCTGCAAATCTGGCAGAGTCGAAGAAAAGCCTGACACCGTATTTATCAGCAAGTCTGCGGGTTTCTCTCAGGTTCTCCATGCTGACAGGTTGTCCACCGGCACAGTTATTTGTAATAGTAATCAGGATGCAGGGAATTTTTGCTGCAGGATTTTTCTTAAGTACATCTTCAAGCTTTTCCAGGTCAACATTTCCTTTGAAAGGATCCCATGCTGTTGTGTCAGATGCTATATCAACCGTACAATCGACTGCTTTTGCTTTCCGGAATTCAATATGTCCCTTCGTTGTATCGAAGTGTGAATTACCAGGAACGATATCCCCTTCCTTTACAATGGTTGAAAAAAGAACATTCTCTGCAGCCCTTCCCTGGTGGGTCGGAAGAAAATAATTGAACCCAGTAATGTCCTTAATAGCCTCTTTTAGTTTATAATATGAAGAAGCCCCGGCATAACTTTCGTCACCAATCATTATTGCCGACCATTGTTTATCGCTCATTGCTCCTGTACCAGAATCGGTAAGGAGATCAATAAAAACCTGCTCTGACTTAAGGTTAAAAAGATTATATGATGCATCTTTTACCCATTTCTCTCTTTGATCTTGTGTGCTTTTATAAATATTTTCAACCATTTTGATTTTGAATGGTTCTGCAAATGGTAAGTCCATAGTTTATACAGTTTATGATTTATTAGAATATACCTGATTATGAATAAATGAATTATGAGATTAACAAAGCAAATGCTTCATCATCTCATTATGAAAGGTCTTCAGAGGACCGAAGGAAAAAAATCCCTGTTTTTGATATTTTTATATATATCAACGTAAATATTTGCCGTTATAAGTAAAAGGGGCATGAATTTTGAAAACATTATACCTGTAAATTTAAAGGTATTTTGTGATATATTCAACCGGGAAAAAAATCTAAAAAATATGGTGTTATGAGAGAAAGTATTATTCGTTCGTTTCAAATTTTTGTTTTTCTAAGTATATGTATTTCAGCTCAGTCGCAAGGCAATATAAAGAAAGAAGCATCAGACAGCACGATTGTTGATTCACTCAAAAAAAGTGTGACCATTTTTAATTATGACCTGAAAAAACCGGAAATAACACTTTCAAAAGAGCAGTCTTTAAAGTTTCTTCAGGAAAAAATCAAGTCTCAGTACTGGAATAATGACACTGATCAGTTGAGGTTGGCTTTAGGGCAGTTGGTTTTTGAAGCCTCCAACCCTCCTTACGATTCATCTGAATATTTTTTGAAGAGATACCCTTATGATTCAATCAGTATTCCATGGGAAAAATTTTTTATATGGGAGCCTGTGAAGAAAAAGGCATCAGCCGGATCGACGGGTGAACCAACAGCAGAAATCAGGAGAGCTGCTGACACAACGGCAGTGGCCGATACAAATATGTTTTCGGCAATTCTTGATTCTCTCTTCGCAGTCGCTGATACATCTGCTAAAAAAGTTGTTAAAGATTCTGTTATTGTTGCCCGGGATACCCTTCATGATAAAATACCAACGGTAGAGGAACCGCTGGCTGCTGTGGCAAATGAATCGTTAATGCCTGATACAACATTCTTTGTTGTTATTGATACTCTTAATGAGGTGAAATCATCGCGAAAGGGATTTCCTTTCAAATACTATAATTATCCGTTCCAGAGCGACTCCATACAGGTGGCAGTAAATTCTTTGCTGAAATATCTGGAAGATCGTGATTCGACAATTATCAACTTCACAGGTGCAGGGAACAGGATAACCCCGGTATGGCTGAATTCAAAGGCCGAAACTATGACAAGGTACTGGCTCAGAAACGAGTTTAACGATTCAGTTACTGTTTGGATAGGCGCTCCATCGAGGAACACTTTTGATCTTTATCTTGAACAGGGAATTAATTTAAAGAGACCTGTGAAACAGGGTGTGCGTACTGAAGCACGAATTGATGTACAGGAGGTTGACAAATCCAAATTACTTGATGTCAAGAAGATAACAGTCAAACCTCAGTACTGGAAGAGCAGGGGAGATGCCTCATTCACTCTTAACCAGACATCGCTGACCAACTGGGTAAAGGGAGGTGTTAGCAGCGTTTCATCTACTCTTGATGTTATAGGATATTTGGACTATAATAATAAGGTTTCGAAAGTAGTAGCTACTAATTTTGCGAGACTCAGATTTGGTGTTGTTGCAACGGACGATGATGGTTTTGTGAAAAATCTGGACCTTTTTGAGACAAATTCAAAGGTCAACCATAAAGCATTTGGAAAATTCGACTTCTCCGGTGTTATGCTGTTTAAGACCCAGATGGCTCCGGGAAGGAGCGATGGAAAAATGGTTTCAAAATTTTTAAATCCTGCTACCCTTACAATTGGATTCGGACTTGACTGGAAGCCTAATAAGAATACTTCAGTCAACTTCTCACCTTTATCATATAAGGGGACATTTGTAACAGATACAGTTCGGATCAATCAGACTGACTATGGTATAGCCGCTGACAGGAAATCATTACATGAACCTGGTGTCAGCCTCCAGGTATCAAATGTGTACAAGCCTACAAAGGCAATGACACTTACCAATACAGTACAGCTCTTTACCAACTATATCAATAAACCACAAAATATTGATATTGACTGGGAAATGACATTAGTAGCTCCTATCAACTGGTTTACAGAAGCAAGAATCAATACCCACTTTATCTTCGATGACGATACTAAATCGCTGGTTTACAATAAACACGGTGAACCAATCCTTAATGATTTAGGTGTTCAGAAGAAAACTGCAAGAATACAGTTCAAAGAGATACTCGGATTTTCACTGGTATTCAGGTTTTAAAAGAAAAGAAACAATTGACAGAAGAGGCCCTGCGATAATAAATAGCTTATTATCAAAGGGCTTTCTGATATATCCTGAATTTCTTTACTACCTGGCAACCGACTCTTTCGTACTCGGCTCTCATCCTTGTGTTGTTTTCAAGGACAAGATGACTATCGAGTTTATCCATTTTGCGTTTAATTCCTGACTGTATGATTTTAACTCCCATAAGAACTTCAATACCCTGACCCCGGTAGGCTTTTTTTACACCTCCCAGCATCATAAGCAGTTTCTTCGACCTCTTCGATTCCTTGAGAATCTTAAAGATCCCAAAAGGCAGCATTCTTCCGTGTGCCAACCTTATTCCGTCACTTACGTCTGGCATACCTACTGCAAATCCGACTAATTTACCGTCAACCTCAGCAAGTTTGACAAAGTTAGGATCAAGTATCGGAAGATAACGGGCAGCAAAGTCTCTTTGTTCCTTTTCATTCAGCTGGACAAAACCATAAATTTCTGAAAACGTATCGTTCATGAGTTGCAGGGCCGGAACAATATAGGGTCTGAGTTCCTTTTTAGAGGTAAACTCAATGATTTTATAATTCTTATCACTGTTTGCAAATCTTGCAAGTACCTTCTCGTACACGGGAGGAAATACTTCCGGTAGTTTTCCAAGATAATTAACGAGATCCACCTTCTTCTCATATCCTTCGTTTGCAATCAGTTCAGGCATATATGGAGAATTGGTGGGACTGGTTATAAACTGAGGATATTCAAAGCCCTCTATCTGAAATCCCTGAGGATCTTTGTCAGAGAATGCCAGCGGACCAACAACAGTTTTTATGCCCTTCTCTTTAAGCCAGTCTTCTACTTTAGTTATAAGGATATGAACAACTTCCTGATCATTATAACTTTCCATAAAAGCAAACCGGCCGTCATTTTCATTGTTGATTGCATTATACCTGTTGTTAATAAGGCCCATTATTCTTCCAACAGGCTTTTTACCCCTGTAAGCTACATACAGGACAGCATCGGCATAGTTAAATGATTTGTTCTTTTTCTTATCGTATAATAACTTTTCATCCATGTATATGGGAGGAAGCCAAGCTGGTTCACCTTTGTGAACATTTTCAGGCAGATATATAAAGTCGTTAAGAATTTTCTTTGTCAGTACCTCTTTTATAATTAGCTCCTCCATAACAAATAAATTTTAAAGGTTGAAAGAAACAAAAAAACATCAATATGAACAATAATTGGATTAAGTTAATTCAATTATTGGAAATATTCACAACAAATCATGAATTGTAAAAATAGTAAACAGGATGTTTATATCACCATCATCTGTTCTGGAATGAAACTATTATCATCTGCCGTTTTTGCATATGAAGAGGCAAAAAAAATGGCTATTGATCGAGCATACTCCTGTATATATCATAATCACTGTCAGAGAAAGTAACAAATATTACTTTTTCAGGATATCGGTTTTTATTCAGGAATCTTTTGGTCTCATTTATTGCTATTGTTGCAGCAAGATCTTTCGGAAATCCGTATGCACCGGTAGATATACCAGGGAAGGCAACTGCCTTTATCTTCTTCTCCTCAGCAAGTGCAAGGCTTGTCTGATAGCACGATGCAAGCAACGATTCTTCATCGCGATAACCTCCGTACCATACAGGACCGACAGTGTGAATGACATATTTTGCTTTCAGGTTATAACCCCTTGTTATTTTGGAACTTCCTGTTGCACATCCGTTAAGGCCTCTGCATTCAGAAAGCAGGTCGGGGCCTGCTGCGGAATGTATAGCTCCGTCAACACCACCTCCGCCAAGAAGAGAGTTGTTAGCTGCATTTACGATAGCCTCCGCTTCAATAGTGGTTATATCTCCTTTTATCAGCTCAACCCTGTTCAGGTTCATCTTATCTGTGCATTAAGTTCTTTCTCGAAGGCTTTTATGAGGTTTCCCATAATCCGGTCGATGTTCTTGTCAGCCATTGTCTTGTTATCGTCACGAAGAACAAAACTTACTGCATATGATTTTTTATTTTTCCCAAGACTATCGCTTTCGTAAACATCAAAAAGAGAGATATCTCTGAGAACATTTCTTTCCGTACGTAAAGCTGTTTCCCTGATCTGTCTGAATGTTACATTCTTGTCGAGTAGCAGGGCAAGGTCGCGCTTTACTGAAGGATATTTAGGGAGTTCGCAGAACGAGATAGCATGTGCTTTAACCATTTCCATAATGGCATCCCACTCAATGTGACCATAATAAACATCCTGGCCAATATCGAACTTTGCAAGATAGCTTTTGGAAACACGTCCTGTTTCAGCAACAATCTTGTTATCATGCAGGTATGTTATTGACTCAGCAAAGTATTTTTTGTCACTTTCACCGTTTGTAAGATTTTCAGGATTAATACCAAGTCTGGAGATAATCATCTCAACATAAGATTTTATGTTGAAGAAGTCGGTCGGAGTGGTCTTTGAATTCCAGCTCTGGCGTCCGTTGTTACCTGTAATATAAAGATCCAGAGCTGTGTTCTCAGTATAGTTGTCAGCTTTCGGGTATGATTCTCCTGTTTTATTATAGAAGTAGCAATGACCAAATTCGTATAATTTCAGATCAAGATTCTGCCTGTTGATGTTCCATATTACTGAGCTGAGGCCACCGTAAAGGAGTGATTGTCTCATGGCATTAAGGTCAGAACTCAGAGGATTGGCAAGCCTGACAATCTGTTCATTCTTAAAGTCGGGACTCTGTTCGTACCATGCAGAAGGATTGAGCGAGTTACACATAATTTCTGCAAATCCGTTTGAGGAAAGAAGATTGGATATTATGTTGACAATTTTTTCCTTGTTGGGTTTTTCAGGATATGAAAGAGTTGAATTTACATGGTTGCTGATTTCCACATTGTTGTATCCGTATATTCTCAGTATATCTTCAATCACATCAGCTTCCCTTTTTACATCGACACGATATGCAGGAATTGAAAGCGTAAGAGTATCCCCGTTTTCATTTTTGACCTCTATATCTAAAAGAGGAAGAATCTTTTTTATGATAGAATGGTCAATGGTTTTTCCGATGAGCCTGTTAATATTATTATAGTTGACTTCAACAATCGCATTTTCAATGGGTTTGGGATACACATCCACAATTGAAGAAGAGATTTCTCCACCGGCAATCTCTTTGATGAGCATTGCTGCCCTTTTCAATGCCCAGGGAGTAATATTCGGATCAGCACCCCTTTCAAAACGGAATGAAGCATCTGTCTGCAATCCATGTCTTTTTGAAGTCTTGCGTATCGTAACCGGATTGAAATATGCGCTCTCCAGGAATATGTTTCTGGTTGAATCGGTTATCCCTGATTTTATCCCGCCAAAAACTCCCGCAATACACATCCCTTCTTTCTCATTGCAGATTATCA
>DAOQAX010000123.1:0-6913 GCA_035354395.1 Bacteroidales bacterium
GGAGCCATAATGACTTGCATAAACGGATTCATTGTATAAAAATACAAAAACTAAATCATTAATTAGCTTCATTTCCATGGGCTTTGCTAATTTTGCAGACATAATATTATCTATGATAATTCACAAAGGATATGAAAACCTTAATTTGGTAGCTCCGGTTGTTACCCTTGGAATCTTTGACGGTGTTCACCTCGGTCATAGGGCTCTTCTTGATCGTCTGGTATCGTATGCCCGCGAAACAAAAGGTGAGTCGGTCGTAATTACATATACACCTCACCCCAGGCTGGTATTGGAGCAGAATAAGGGCGATTTTTCATTTCTTACAACACTTGACGAAAAGAAGGCTCTTCTTGAAAAAGCTGAGGTTGACCATCTTATTATCATTGAGTTCACAAAAGAATTCAGTCGGATCACTGCTTCTGATTTTATCAGGGATATCCTTGTTGGGAAGATAGGCACAAAGTATCTCCTTATAGGATATGACCATCATTTGGGAAGGAGAGGAGAGGGTGATTTTAATACAATTAAGCATTGCGCAGAATTAAATGGATTCAGAGTTGAACAGATAAAGGGAGTCTGTTCCGGAGGAGAAGCAATCAGTTCGTCATCAATCCGTGATGCATTACTGAAGGGAAATATCGACAAGGCAAACATGTGGCTGGGTTATTTCTATTCAATAAGTGGAACGATTATTGAAGGAAGGAAGATCGGGCGATCGCTTGGATTCCCGACTGCAAATATCCTACCTGACTATGGATACAAGCTTATCCCTGCCAACGGTGTTTATGCTGTTGAAGTGCTGTATGAGGGAGTAAAGTACCCGGGCATGATGAATATTGGTTCAAATCCTACGGTGAACAACGATCCCCGGGACAAAAGTATCGAGGTTAATATTCTTGATTTTGACAAGGATATCTATGGAAAGAAAATATCTGTCAGTTTTATTAAATGGCTGAGGGGCGAAAAAAAATTTGACAGCACGAAGCAACTGACTGAACAGATAAGGCTTGACATGCAACAGGTAAGGTCTCTGTTGAAATGAACCATTAAACTAGAATAATTGTTATATTTGCACACTTAAAAATTATGTGAAAAATGAATGTTAAAATTGACACTATGCAATACAAGGTAAAAGATATAGCGCTTGCAGATTTCGGCAGGAAAGAGATAGAGATTGCTGAAAAAGAGATGCCGGGACTTTTGTCAATAAGAAAGAAATATTCCGCTACCAAACCATTGAAAGGGGCTCGTATAACAGGTTCCCTGCATATGACAATACAGACAGCTGTACTGATTGAGACTCTTTACGAACTTGGTGCCGATGTTCGCTGGGCAAGCTGCAACATATTCTCAACTCAGGATCATGCTGCTGCAGCTATAGCTGCAAAAGGCATTCCGGTGTTTGCCTGGAAAGGAGAAACACTTGAAGAATACTGGTGGTGTACTGCACAGGCACTTTCGTTCCCCGGAGGAAATGGACCCAACCTTATTGTCGACGATGGGGGTGATGCTTCACTTCTTGTACATATGGGTTACAAAGCTGAAAACAATCCGGAAATACTTAATAAAACCCCTGAAAACAGGGAGGAATCGATTATCCTTTCAACATTAAAGGAAATCCTCGCAAGCGAGCCTGAGAAATGGCATAAAACTGTAAGAGGACTTAAAGGTATTTCAGAAGAGACTACCACAGGAGTGCACAGACTCTATCAGATGATGGAGAACGGAGAGCTGCTTGTACCTGCAATCAATGTTAACGATTCGGTTACAAAATCAAAATTCGATAATACTTATGGATGCCGTGAATCACTAGCTGATGGTATAAAAAGGGCAACTGACGTTATGATAGCCGGTAAGGTGGTTGTTGTTTGCGGATATGGTGATGTTGGAAAAGGATGTGCAAAATCGATGAGATCGTATGGTGCTCGTGTAATTATTACTGAGATAGACCCGATCTGTGCATTGCAGGCATCAATGGAAGGCTTCGAAGTTAAGCCTGTTGAAGATGCTCTTAATGAAGGTAATATTTTTGTTACGGCTACAGGCAACAGGGACATTATTACTCTTGAGTACATGATCGGGATGAAAGATCAGGCTATTGTTTGCAATATTGGTCATTTCGATAATGAGATACAGGTTGATAACCTTAATGCTTATAAGGGGATTAAAAAAATTACTATTAAGCCACAGGTAGATAAATATGTTTTTCCCGACGGACATGCAATTTTCATTCTCGCAGAGGGAAGGCTGGTAAATCTGGGATGTGCAACCGGTCATCCTTCATTCGTCATGAGCAATTCTTTCAGCAATCAGACACTTGCCCAGATTGATCTCTGGACGAAAAAATATGAAATAGGTGTTTACAGGCTGCCAAAACATCTGGACGAAGAGGTTGCACGCCTGCATCTCGACCAGCTGGGAGTGAAGCTTACTAAACTGACAAAGTTACAGGCTGAATATATTGGAGTTTCTCAAGACGGCCCATATAAAGCTGATCATTACAGGTATTAGTTTATACACCTCGGTTTTTGCCAATTGTAACCTGATAAGCAAATATGAAAAAGATATTCCTTTTAATTTGCATCTCATTGTTTACAATTGGCATAAGTAATGGACAGATCTTTAATAAAAACAGTTTGAAGGTAGCCGAAAAAGGATTGTTTGGGAAATCACGCAAAGATAAAAAGGTTAAGATAAGAGAACCCAAGACTGTAACAAGAGCGAAGAAAAAACAGGAGGCCAATGACAAAAGGCTCAAAAAAGAGTATGCAAAATCTGTAAAGGAATCGCAAAAAAGGAGTTATGAAATCCAAACACCTGAAGTTAAGGCACGCATGAAGCAGAATCAGAAAGATACGGCTCTGCGTGATAAGATGAAGAAGAAAAAGGTAAAATCAGATACAAAGAAAGCCGGTAAGAAATACAATTAGTTTTGCATTCTCAGGGATAATTCCTTGTAAAACACCTCATAAGATATTTTTTAAAATTTGTAATTAAGTTAAAAATTTTGTATATTTGTTTCTGAAGAGTTCCGGAGACCCCGGAATTCTTCTTATTTTTTAATATAAGAGAGAAAAAATGGCAGAGATTATTTATGTAACTGAAGATGGTCTCCAAAAACTTAAAGAGGAACTGGACCAGTTAAGAACTGTCGAGAGACCTAGTATTTCAAAGCAGATAGCCGAAGCAAGGGATAAGGGTGATCTTTCTGAGAATGCAGAGTACTCTGCTGCAAAGGAAGCACAGGGTTTATTGGAGATGAAGATTTCCAAGCTGGAGGATGTTGTTGCAAGGTCAAGAGTAATTGATGAAACAAAGAGAGATACATCAACTGTAAGGATACTTAACAAGGTAAAGATAAAGAACAAAAAAAATAATGCAGTTATGGAATATCAGCTGGTGCCTGAGAGCGAAGCAAACTTCAAACAAGGGAAGCTTGCAATTGGTTCTCCCATTGCACAGGGTCTCATGGGCAAGAAAGTTGGCGATATTGTTCAGATCCAGGTCCCATCCGGAGTAATTCCTTTTGAGATTATTTCCATCACATTATAATTAAAATGTTATCATAATGGCAACTATTTTCACACGGATCATTAAGGGGGAAATTCCTTGCTATAAGATAGCTGAGGATGAGAAATTCTTTGCTTTTCTGGATATAAATCCTCTCAGAGCAGGACACACACTTGTTGTACCTAAAAAAGAGGTTGATTATTTCTTTGATCTCGATGACAAGCAGCTTTCAGGAATGATCATTTTTGCTAAAAAAGTGGCATCAGCAATAAAAAGCGAATACCCGTGCAACCGCATTGGTCTGTCAGTTCTCGGCCTTGATGTTCCACATGCACACATACATCTTGTTCCGCTTGATACAATGGAGGACATTAATTTCAGAAAGGAAAAGATGAAATTTACCCCTGAAGAATTCAGGGAGATAGCAGACAGGATCAGCCGCAAGGTTGTACTATAAACTATTAAGAGAACCTCTGGAGCTGCCAGCTTTAAGGGCATAACAAAATCATGTTTATTTGATTCCCGGAGATTTTATATCTTTACAGGTATAATTCTGCCCGCTGCATGAATTACATCTGTGATCTGTGGGATGATTTTGTAAGTCTTCTTTTTCCACGGCTTTGCTATGGATGCGGAGAACATTTGCTCCGAAACGAAAACCTTATCTGTACTGAATGCTATGTAGCTATTCCAAGGACCAACTACCATCTTGTTGGTGAAAATCCGGTTGAACAGCTTTTCTGGGGGAGATGCTTTCTTGAAAAGGCTGCAGCATTTTCATTTTATAACAAAGGAAGCAGGATCAGAAACCTTATTCATAACTTGAAATATAAAGGGATAAAAGAAATCGGATATGAACTTGGAAGGATATACGGAAGATCTTTAAAATCTTCAGGATTCACATCAGGCATAGATCTTATAATTCCGGTTCCTCTTCATCCTGATAAAAAACGTAAAAGGGGCTTTAACCAGAGCGAGTGTATTTCGACAGGAATTTCAGAGGTTACAGGGTTACCTGTAGACACAAGTTCTCTGATAAGGATAAAGGCTTCAGCCACACAGACAAAACGGTCGCGATATGACAGATGGACCAATGTTGATGGGATCTTCCAGGTCTCCGATCCATATTCGGTGAGGGGCAGACATATTCTGCTTGTGGATGATGTGATAACTACCGGATCGACAATCGAAGCATGTGCCGTTGAACTGCTGACGGTTAAAGGTGTAAAGGTAAGTGCAGTAGCATTAGCTTTTGCAGCAATATAAAGGAAAGGAGATCATTTTACCCTTTTGGGATTCTTATTCATAAAATCCTTCCAGCTGTTATAGGCTTTTTCCAGAACAGGATTGTTGGTCTGGTAGAAATGGCACATGGCAGCTGCAAGACCGTCTGTGGCATCAAGTTTGAATTCACCAAGCTTGAATTCCAGAATATTCATCAACATTGAAGCAACCTGTTCCTTTGAGGCAGCCCCCTGCCCAGTGATTGACAATTTGATTTTTCTGGGGGCATATTCAAATATTGGAAGTGAGCGTGATAAAGCTGCAGCTATTGCAGCTCCCTGGGCTCTGCCAAGTTTTAACATTGACTGAACGTTTTTGCCGTAGAAAGGAGCTTCAATAGCCAGCTCATCCGGATGATATTCGTCGATAATTCCGGTTACCCTTTCGAAAATATGTTTTAATTTGACGTAATGATCGTCATATTTTGAAAGATCAATATATCCGATAGTAAGGAGATTCGGTTTAGTACCGTTTATCTTTATGACACCATATCCTGTGATACTGGTGCCAGGATCAATACCCAGGATTATCCTCTCTTTTGAATTTACCTTCAATAACTGACCTGTGAATAAGTGTTATTTATCCTTTTCTCTTACAAAAGCATTATCCATCCATGATGGTTTTTCAGAATACTGAGCAGACTTTTTAAATGATACAGCACCTTTCCCGGAGAATGATCCTGTCTCAAGGTAACTTATTGCGTCTTTAAGGCATGCTTCATTCCTGTCGCTGAAATCATGTGTTATATCGTCCGATTGAATCTGGTTTGGTGCAATTCCACCAAAATAGTCTCCCTCGTTGGAATCATTTACTATCTTAAAAGTAATGGGCCAGATATAGTATGTTTCACCCACTGTCCATCCATTCATACCAACAGGTTTTCCATTGGTGGTATCACCAATGCTCACAATGTCGACGAATGGTTTAAGACCGTTCATCACTGCTTCACTGGCAGATGCAGTTGACCGGGTAGTGATCACAACCATTTTTGAGATAGTAAGCGGATAGCTTGTGGTTATAAAAGGGTATATGATATTTTGGTCCTGGTTCTTATCATTATAGCTGAGTTCTGCAAAGGTTTTACCCTCGATGCTGTTGCCTGCTATATAGCTGGCAAGTTCCTGGGCAATATAAAGATAGCCGCCTGTATTATAACGAAGGTCGACAATGATATTATTTACATTATTTGCGCTGAAGTAAGAAAAGGCATTTGCAAGTTCCTGTTCCGAAGGTTCAATGAATGATTCAAAAACGAGGTGTCCTGTTACTCCTGAAGATAAATGAAGAGTATCATATACCAGAACAGAGTTGACTGTAAAGCTTGCTTTTGTTGAGGAGACCGTAAGCTCTGACCCATCCGGTTTCTCAAACACAAATGTGTTAGTGACCCCTGCTTTGCTTTCCCCAATGACATCATTATACGCAGTCGTATTGCCTGCACTGAGAATAGGAGCTATATCGGTTCCGTTTATTGACTTAACAATCCAGCCTCTACTGACTTCATAATCTTTATGTAACGGCGATTTTTCATAAATCATTGCTATACGGGCTTTCCCTGAATCGTCAACACCGATCCTGAAGCCATGTCCTACAAAGGTGCCTTCCATTTCTGCCGTGAACTCAGCATAATCAGCAACAAAACTCCATTTGTCGAGTTTCTTATACCTCATGGCTTCCAGCAGTTCATAAGGGTCTTTATAATCACCTTTCGTCACTGTGGGCATAAGATCATACCAGTAATACCATTTCTGCATGATAGTGTAAAGATAATCCCTGCCGACAGTAATAATAGTAGGATCTTCATTATCCCCTTCAGAGTCATCTTTTTTACATGATACTGCCAGTGCAAGAAAGATCAGCATAAGAGAAAACAGTCTTTTCATAAATATTCAGATGTTTATAAATCCTTTACAGGAGTCAAAGATAATTATTTATTGTCTTGCAGAACTGCGGTTCTGTATACAGATGCCGGAAATAATCAGCAACAATCCTGCCAGAGTTGTGTAATAAACGGGTTCATGCAGGAAAAAGTGCACAAAAATCAATGAAAAAAACGGAGCTATATATACCAGATTGCTTACCTTATCGGTAGAGGAAGCCAGTTTCAGGGCTCTTAGCC
>DAOQAX010000124.1:0-6832 GCA_035354395.1 Bacteroidales bacterium
CGGTCATCAGCCTTGTGTTTGTAGTCATCTCTGCATACAAAGAGATTCCTGATAATCAGAATGTTATCAGTGTTGAAACTTCTCAGGCATCACCGGCTGGGACTAAATCTGAAATTATTTCCGAGGCAGTACCACCACCACCACCTCCTCCTCCGGCTCAGATTAGCGGGACAACAGAACCGGCTCAGACCGGCAATAAAATAACACCGTCACAGACTGGCAAGACGAAAAAAGAAAACGCAGTAAATGTAGAAGTTGTAAAAGAGGAGGATGTTACTGACAAATCTTCTGAACCGGAACCTTTCGTTGTAGTTGAAGATATGCCGATGTTTCCGGGTGGAGATGCAAGCCTTCTGAAGTATATAGCTGAACATGTGAACTATCCTCAAACCGCAAAAGAGAATAACATCGCGGGAAGAGTAATTGTGCGGTTTTGCATAAATGCTACCGGTAACGTTGAGAGGATTAGCATACTTAAAGGTGTCGATCCGGATCTCGATGCTGAAGCTATAAGAGTGGTCGGAACCCTTCCTACATTCCAACCGGGCCGGCAGAGCGGTAAAGCTGTTCCCGTATGGTACATGGTACCTATTACTTTCACTTTGAAATAAGTCTTTCCGGAAAAGTCCTGCAGATACAACCCGACCATTTGTCTGATCTGGTTACTATTTTTACTATTTTAAAAATATAATTATCTTTTTAGTTGTATAACTAATTTATTCGTTGTATATTTGATACAAATAAAACAACAACCTGTCTATTGATCAAAAAAGCAACGATTATGAAAGCAAAACAAACCAACAATCATCAGGCAAGACCTATTTTTATTATGGTATTGCCGGCAGTAATTCTTCTTCTTTCAGTTTCTACGGTAAATGTCACCGGGCAGAATCCCCTGAATGTCAAATCAGAAATATCCGCTCCACCTCCTTCTGCTCAAAAATGCGGGCCTTCTGAGCTCCCTGTATTTATGTTGTATGGAGTGGACACTGTATATTTGAAGACTAAAGATGAGCCAGAATTCCCGGGAGGCAGTGAAGCATTGCAGGCATTTAAGACAAAGAATGTAAAATACCCGGCTGAAGTAAGGAAAACAGGTATTGAAGGGACTGTACGTGTTAACTTTAATGTAAAAAAAGATGGTTCTTTATCGAGTATCAGGGTAGTACAAGGCGTATCTCCGTCACTTGATGCAGAAGCACTCAGGGTAACCAGGCTGATGCCCCGCTGGCAACCGGGAACTGAAAAGGGTAAACCGGTAGAATTCTTCTCAGGTACCACATATGACTTTGAACTTATTTCGGGAAAGAAAGAGGGTACAAACAACGAGGGTTTAACCGTTGATGATAGTGATGAAGAACCTTTTGTGGTGGTTGAAGAGATGCCGGTTTTTCCAGGGGGCGACGCGGCTCTCTTAAAATACATTTCAGAGAATGTAAAATATCCCGAATCAGGAAAAACAAATAATATTCAGGGAAGAGTTATTGTCAGGTTTTGCATAACCAAAGACGGAAGCATAAATAAGGTCAGTATTATCAGGGGAGTTGACCCTGAACTCGATGCAGAAGCATTAAGAGTGGTTAATTCACTTCCTGAGTTCACCCCCGGAAGACAGGGAGGAAAAACTGTTCCTGTCTGGTATATGGTTCCTATTACTTTTATGCTCAGCGATTCAAATAAAGAAAAAGTTCCGGGAGCAAAAAAGCAGGATATAACAGGATATGATGAAGCTCCTGTTTTTCCAGGCGGGGAAGAAGCAATTTACAAGTTTATTGCTTCTAATATTAAATATCCGGAATCAGTAAAAGCACAGAATATTTCCGGAAAAGTTATTGTAAACTTTTGTATCAGTTCTAACGGATCAGTTGAAGCTGCAACTATCTATAAAGGTATTAATCCAGATCTCAATGCTGAAGCTATAAGAGTGATAAAACTGCTCCCTGCCTGGCAACCTGCGAAACTCTCAGGAGTTCCGGTTACTGTCTGGTACAAGCTGCCTGTCTCATTTATACAGAAATAAGCAAGCATCCTGCACCGTTCTGATTTTTCTCAAAAAGCTGACCTCCTAAAGGGTCAGTTTTTTTATCATATTTCTATAGCATGATTTATTAAAATCTGAATTGTAATTTCTTTAAATTTGCATTGATAAAAGGCAGACGATGGATCTTAAGAAAAGAATAGAATCATTTTCAGAATTGGGTGCAATTCTCAGGGACACACTTGCAGGAAAAGAGAATAAGTACTCTGCAAAGCTTCTGGAATTAATTGAAAATCTTCACTATAAAAACGAGTGGTTCACTGCCGAAAATGTAAGGAGTGCCACTAAAGCCATTGCCGATGAGTTAACGGAGGAAAATCTTACCGGGTGGACAAATGCTTACCCGGAACTTAAAGACGATTGTTCCCCTGAAAAAATCGCAGTTATAATGGCAGGAAATATCCCGCTTGTAGGATTTCATGATTTTCTTTCCGTTCTTATCTGTGGAGACAGTATTATTGCAAAAACCAGTTCAAAAGACTCAGATCTGATTGTCAGTATAAGTGATATTCTTTGTTCGGTCAATCCTGAGTTTAAAAATCTTATCTCATTCACTGAAGATACAATCAGAGATTTTGATGCCGTAATTGCAACCGGCAGCAATAACAGCTCCAGGTACTTTGAATATTATTTTGGGAAATACCCTCATATTATAAGGAAGAACAGGAACAGCATAGCAATTATCGACGGAAAAGAAACTAATTCCGAACTTCAGGAACTTGGGAATGACATCTTCCTTTATTTTGGGCTCGGCTGCAGAAACGTTTCGAAGATCTATGTCCCGAAAGGATATGATTTCTCAAAAATGACAAATAACTGGAAAAAATTTTCCGGTATAATTAATCATAACAAATACGCAAACAATTACGATTTTAACAAAGCCATATACCTGGTCAACAAAGATAAATTTCAGGACACAGGTTTTCTGCTGATAAAAGAAGAAAATAAAATAGCATCTCCGGTTTCAGTTCTTTTCTTTGAGTATTATGAGTCAGAATCTGCTTTAAAACAGGAAACCGAATTATTAAAAAACAACATTCAGTGCATTGTCGGCAGGCATAATGTTCCTTTCGGAAAGGCGCAACTGCCACATCTATCGGATTATGCAGACGGGATTGACACGATTGATTTTCTTCTTAAAAAAAAAACATGCAGGGATAATGTAAAGTAAAAAATATTATATTGCGCATACTGAATTAATATATGTTATGGTTTATAAATTTGTAGTGTTATCCGATGAAGATGAGACATTTATCAGGGAATTAGAATTTCTGGATTCCCAGACATTATTGGATTTTCATAACCTTCTCCAGGATGAGTTGGAATTTGATAAATCCCAAATGGCCTCATTTTTTATAGCGACTGACAATTGGGAAAAGGAAGAAGAGTTCACACTCTTCGATATGGGGAACGGATCATCCACTATGGAATCAACTGTTCTGGAAGATATTATATTCCGCAAAAATCAGAAACTCTTATATGTTTTCGATTTCTTCAACGAACGTTCCTTGTTTGTTGAATTTACCGGAGAAGCAAAAGAGGTTGAAGGAGTTGAATATCCACAGTGCACAAATTCTAAAGGAGTTCCGCCAAAACAGGTACTCTTTGGTGGTGGTACACGCAAACTGTATAACAACATAGTTGTTTCCGACGACGATGACGATGAAGTTGAACCGGAAGTTGACGAGCTCTTTCTTAATGGTGATGATGAAGAAACATTACCCGATTTTGAAAATATTGAAAACCTGGGAGACGACGACGAATAGCCTCTCCCGGATATTGTCTCAATGAAAAATACTCTTATAGTTCTGCTTGGCCCCACCGGGGTTGGCAAGACTGATGTCGCTGTTGATCTGGCAGAACGTTATAATTGTGAAATTATATCGGCTGACTCGCGGCAATTTTTTAAAGAGATGAAAATCGGAACTGCTGTTCCTTCTGATGCTCAGCTTAATACGATAAAACATCATTTTGTAAGATTCCTTTCAATAAAAGATTATTATAGCGCAAGCCTTTTTGAAAGGAATGTTCTTGATCTTCTTCCCGGACTCTTCTCAAAGAGTGGCATGGTTATTATGTCGGGAGGATCAGGTATGTACATTGATGCGGTATGTAACGGTATTGATGACATCCCTGATGTTGATCCGGATATCAGGGAGAAGTTTACATCCAAATATAAAGAAGAAGGAATTGAAGGATTAAGGGTTGCTTTAAAACTTCTCGACCCGGAGCATTATGCAAATGTTGATCTTAAAAATCACAAACGTATCATAAGAGCGCTTGAAATCTGTGAAACAACCGGACGTCCATATTCTTCATTCCTTAAAAAGCAAAAAACGGAACGGGATTTTGATATAATAAAGATAGGTCTTAAGAGAGACCGGGAAAATCTTTACACAAGGATAAATTCCAGGGTTGATGAGATGATCAGAACAGGACTTGAGGAAGAAGTAAAATCACTTGCTGAGTTCCGCAATCTGAATGCGTTAAACAGTGTCGGTTACAAAGAGTTTTTCGACTGTTTTGACGGAAAAATTTCAAAGGATAAAGCCATTGAACTCATAAAAAGAAACAGTCGCCGGTATGCCAAAAGACAAATGACCTGGTGGGCCAAAGACAATGACATTAAATGGTTTGATCCGGAAAAAACACAGGAAATCATTCATTATATAGAAAGCAAAACCAGGCGGTGATACTTTCTGAACCATAAGTCCAACAACTTTTGGTATTGAACAAAATCATACTGAAAAGTCCCTGTATAGAAAAGAGAGAATCTTTTGGGGCTGGTGTTGAATAATTAGCTTTTCAACATCTGAATAGTCTTTACAGGGTCAGTTGATTTGAAAACCGAATTTCCTGCCACCAGAACATTGACACCTGTTTCCACTAATTTTTTTGAATTCTTTGTATCAACACCCCCGTCAGCTTCAATAAGGATATCGTAACCACCTTTATCGATCATTTCACGAAGCTCGGATATTTTATCATAACTCTCATTTATAAACGATTGCCCTCCAAAACCCGGGTTTACTGTCATAATCAGAACCATATCCACAAAGGGGAGTATGTTCTTCAGCAAAGCAACCGGTGTATGAGGATTCAACGCAACACCTGCTTTCATCCCCAGGTTATGGATCTCTGCAACGGTCCGGTTCAGATGATTGCAGGCTTCATAATGAACTGTAAGGATATCTGCACCGTTGTCACGAAAGGTAGTCAGATAACGATCGGGATCAGTTATCATCAGATGAACATCAAGTGGTTTTTTGGTAATTTTTCTGACAGAGCTGATAACAGGAATGCCAAAAGAGATATTAGGGACAAACAGGCCATCCATTATATCGAGGTGGAGCCAGTCGGCCTGACTCTCATTTATCATCATAACGTCTTTTCCCAGATTACAGAAATTGGCTGCCAGCAGCGACGGAGAAACAAAATGGCCCATATCAGATTATTTTAAGCAAATATAGAAACAAATTGTTATCCGAGATATGTTTTCAATATTCTGCAGCGGGTTGTATACTGAATTCTTTTGATTGCTTTTTCCTTTATCTGTCTGACTCTTTCACGTGTCAGACTAAGCTCCTCTCCAATTTCTTCCAGAGTATAAGGATGTTTCATTCCGAGACCGAAATAGAGTTTAAGCACCTTTGCTTCGCGCGGAGAAAGAGTATTAAGAGCTCTTTCAATTTCATAAGCCAATGATTCATTAATAAGATTTTTATCAGGGCTTGGCGTATCGGAACTCTGCAACACGTCGTACATGTCATTGTCTTCCTCTGCACTTATCGGAGCATCCATGCTGATGGTCCTGCCGTTTGTTTTAAGTGCTTCCTTTACATCTTCAGGAATCATCTCAAGAATTTCAGCGATCTCCTGTGAGGAAGGTTCTCTCTCATAGTTTTGCTCAAGCCTGGCAAACGCTCTGTTTATCCTGTTTATAGATCCTATCTTGTTTACCGGAAGCCTTACTATTCTTGATTGTTCAGCAAGTGCCTGAAGTATTGCCTGACGAATCCACCATACTGCATATGATATGAATTTGAACCCCCTGGTCTCATCAAAACGCTGTGCAGCCTTCATCAGGCCAAGATTTCCTTCATTGATCAGATCGGGAAGGCTGATTCCCTGATTTTGATACTGCTTTGCCACAGAAACCACAAAACGCAGATTAGCTTTAACCAGTTTTTTTAAAGCATCAGAATCGCCCATTCTTATTTTCCTGGCAAGAACAACCTCTTCTTCCGGAGTAATAAGCTCTACCCTCCCTATCTCTTGCAAATATTTGTCAAGCGAAGGGGTATCTCTGTTGGTAACCTGCTTTGTTATCTTTAACTGACGCATTTACAGGCCGGGTATTAGGTTTTCAAAGAAAATTCAGGTAATTGATACAATTTTAATAAAAATTTGGCTTCATCCGACATTTTCTCCAAAATATTTTTTTGGTTAATAATGGATTTTTAATAACTTGCACCCATTATTATTATTTTGCATATTGAATATCAAAGGATTTGAGATTTGATATCATCCCGTTGCATTTTTAACGACATTTTGCAGGAAATATATTAGCAATTTTATTTAATATTGCAGCGGTTTTCGGGTATGTGAAATTTTATTTAACATAATCCAGCGGGTTCATCCTCATATTTTGACCCGTATTTCCAAAAAAATCAAAACAATAGGATCTCTTATATTCCATTTATCATTAAAATAAAATATGTACGACATTCTTGAGCTAAGTAAGAAGTTGCTTCCTGAATTAAAGGATATAGCAAAGGAACTTAATATCAAAAA
>DAOQAX010000125.1:0-6813 GCA_035354395.1 Bacteroidales bacterium
GCCAGGCTCTTCGTCTGTAGAGCTTCCGGTGAGGTGACTCTCAACGTGAGATGTCATAGCCTCTTTTCTGTTAGCGTTCATACTTTGGTAACTGAAATTTACCTGTTTTTCTTAATAATTGTTTTTACTTTTTGTTCGTTTAACTTATATCAAATAATGGTTCTAAGTTATTAAAACTGTATCCTGTGAGTATTTACTGTTTTAAAAGATATTAACACTGTTTTCTATTCCTTATCATTTGAAATACAACTAATTACCTAAGCTTTTAGGAGTTATTCACAACCCCGTAAAAGCATCTTATTCATTGGAGCCCCGGTCAAAGGCTCGTTTTAATCAAAATTTTATGTCCGGATATCGATCTGAAAGAATATTCAGATTAGCCGTGATCATTTTATCTCGCTGAACAACACATAGTTGCGTTCTTCCAGCGTCTTCGGGGGTATTGAATGCATAATCAATAAGCTTCTCAATTGTGGTGGTTGCAACGTGCATCCTTGTATCGGATGATGCATAGTAAATAAAAACTGTGCCGTCATCATCAGCAATCCATCCATTACTGAATACAACATTGGAGACATCGCCGACTCTTTCCTCCCCCAGAGGCTCAATAAAGTGCCCGGCAGGGCGCCTTATGACTTTCCATGGCTCTTCAAGTGAAGTGACAAATATATATAATGAGTATCTCAGCCCTGCAGCGGTCCTCCTTACTCCATGAGCAAGATGAATCCATCCCCTGTCACACTTAATAGGGGCAGGACCCTGCCCGTTTTTTACCTCTTTCACTGTATGGTATCTTCTTGCATCAACAAGAATTTCTTCTCCTATAACAGCATGCTCCATACTATCGCAGAAGCCAACGCTTATTCCACTGTCACCTGTTTCAATGAAACCAGACTGAGGCCTGGTATAAATCATGTACTTCCCGTTAACAAATTCAGGATGAAGAACACAGTTACGCTGTTGCGATGCTGTTGACGTCAGGTCAGCAAGCCGTTCCCATGACTTAAGATCGTGTGTACGTGCTATACCGCAACTGGCAATTGCTGCTGACGAGTCATCAGGCTTTGTCATGTCTTTACGCTCAGCACAAAAGAGTCCGTATATCCACCCGTCTTGATGATGGGTAAGCCTGATATCGTACACATTCATCTCAGGATCATCAGTCACTGGCATTGCAACGGGATGATCCCAAAATTTCCAGTTATCAATGCCATTGGGGCTTTCGGCTATTGCGAAGAAAGATTTGACATCAAAGCCTTCTGTCCTAACGGCCATATAGTACTTTCCGTTAAGTTTAAGAGCTCCGGCATTGAAAGTGGTGTTTATTCCAAGCCTTGTCATCAGGTGTGGGTTTGTCTCATAGCTGAGATCATATCTCCAGAAAACCGGAGTGTGATCCCTGGTTATTACCGGATAAACATAACGGTCATAAATGCCATTCCCGCTTTGTTGCTTCTCGTTCTTCCTGGAAACAAACAGAAAATGCTCTTTGAATAGCTCCCTGACCTTGTTATCAAATTCCTCTTTTTCCATCACCGGTAAGGCTCGATTTTTTGCATTCTTTGTTATCAAAAACCCTACCATTCTGCCCAAACTTTGAAAGAGAATTAAAATTACATTTTGTCTAACTTCTCTTTCTTTGCTTCCTGTATTGGTATGTTATTGATAATCAGTTTTATATTAGTGCTTTTTGATCGAGTTTTGTTTAATAATTTTTCGCAAATATAATAGTATTTGAATACCATTGTTATACAAATATATTTTTTCTGAAAATAATCTGAATTCTTTCATAAATTGCCGGGGAGATACATAAAAATGACCTTATGAAAATGAAGCCTGCAGCAATCATTACACTAACTCTTCTGACCATTATAATGATGACATCTTCATGTAAAAATAGAGTTACGGATTACAAAGTTGTCGGATATATTGCAGGTTACAGCGGCTTCGACTTTTCAAAGATTGATGCCATGAAACTGACTCACATTAATTATGCTTTTGCAAACATAATCAACGGAGAAGTTGTGTTTGATACGACTGAAATTGACAATATGTCACTTAATAAAAAAGATTTGGCATATCTGACAGCTTTGAGAGATGTGAATCCGTCACTTAAGGTCATCATTTCCGTTGGCGGTTGGGGATGGTCCGGCAATTTCTCTGATGCGGCATTAAATGATTCAACACGCGAGCGTTTTGCTGTAAGCGCGGCGAAATTCATCTGTGAAAACAATCTTGATGGTATTGATCTGGATTGGGAGTACCCGAATCAACCGGGTGCAGGTAACAGGTACAGGCCTGAAGACATAAACAACTTCACACTCCTTTTAAAAGCCACAAGGGAAAAAATTGATTCTCTTTCACATGAAACAACAGGAAGGGACTATCTGCTGACAATTGCTACGGGAGCAGATTCTGTTTATGTGGCAAATACCAACCTTGCAGATATTTCAAAGTATGTCGATTTTATAAACCTTATGACATATGACCTGCATAACGGAAATACAAAGCAGGCAGGTCATCATTCAAACCTTTTTATTTCGCAATATGATTCTCCTTATGGTGATGCAACTGACAGGGCCGTTAAAATGCACATTAATGCAGGAGTGCCTGCCCGAAAGTTAAATATTGGAATTCCATTTTATGGCCGAAGATGGCTTCATGTCAAACCTGTCAATAATGGTATTTACCAGAGTTCTCCCGCTGGCGGCGAAGGAATCCCATATAAAATTGTGAAAGAGGCACTCCGGGATACCATATATATCAGGTGCTGGGATTCGACAGCCTGTGCCCCTTGGCTGTGGAATAGCAGAGATTCTGTTTTTATTTCATATGACGATACACTCTCTATCCGATTGAAGATGGAATATATAAGAAAGAATAAACTTGGTGGAGCAATGTTCTGGGAATATGCCGAAGATACCGACGGATCTCTCCTTGATGCTATTGACAACAGCCTTGGCAAAGTCAAAGAATCAAACCGATAAAAGATCTTTCATGTAAATACTATAATGAAAAATATTTAATTTAGTATAAACTAAAAACATACACAATGGACGCAAAATTGAAAGCAATTGTTTCTCACATTACCATAATTGGTTGGATTATAGCTGTAGTAGTTAATTCAGGCAAGAAAGAGGAACTGGCCAGCTATTATATCAGGCAGACTCTCGGGCTTTATCTGACATGGTTTGCACTCTCAATTATTGGGGTGGTTCCAATTCTCGGATGGACTGTCTGCGGAGTGGGAAGTTTAATAGTATTCATTTTCTGGCTTATGAGCCTTATTTGGTCAATTAATGGAGAAATGAAACCAGTTCCATGGATTGGTGAAACCTTCCAGTCGTGGTTTAGAAATCTTTAGACTTTTACATCATAAAAAGAGACTTTTCAGGTACCTATGCCTGAAAAGTTTTTTTTTACCACTCTTTGTATGGAGTATTTGCAAGGTATGAGTTCCTAAATCTTTTATCGCGCGTAACTTCTTTACCAAGCCAGGCTGGCTTTTCAAATTTCTGATCCTCACTTTCAAGTTCAATCTCAGCTACTATGAGGCCATCATTTGAACCGTGGAATACATCAACTTCAAAAACATTGCCGCAATAGTTAATCAGGTACCTGGTTTTGTCAATTAACCCTGAAGTGCAAAGCTTCATTAATTCTTCAGCATCAGAAAGAGGTATCTCTTTTTCCCATTCATAACGGCTCATGCCGCTCTTGCCTGATTTTCCCTTTATTGTAATATATCCCTTTTTCCCTTTGATCCTGATCCTTACGGTTGGTTTTTCACCAGAGCATATATATCCCTGTGTAATCTTATATCCTTCAGAATCAAGGACCAGCCTTGCCTGTTTAACCAGGAACTTTCTTTCTGTTTCAATTGCCATCAGCAGATTTTATACATTAATTGACAAAATTAGCTATTTGGAACTATCTGTCGAAATTTATACCCACCATATAAATATAGTGTTGTCATATTAGACAGTTTTGAGATTGGTCCTTTTACAAAAACTGCATTTTGTAACTTAAGTTAAAAAATTTCTTGTATTAGGGTTTTTATAATTATTCTTGTATAACTGTTACATTGATGTAACATTATTGTAGTTTTAAAACGTAAATTTTTAATAACACACACTTCTTATATGTATAACAGGTCAAAAGCAGTCGGCGCAGTTCTGGCAACGTTCATTCTCTCTCTTGCTTTAAACGGGGAGGTTTTTTCTCAGTCAGGTACAGCTCCTAAAGTAAAGAGCGTTACCATCACTGAAGAATCACATGAAAAAGGAAGTAAAAAAACAATGAAGGATTCTGAAAAGAAATTTGATATTAACGGAAACCTGATTGAAGAGATTAATTACAAAAACGGAGAATTTGACAACCATACTTCCTATGAGTATGATTCAAATAATAACAAAATTAAGGAAACAGAATTTGATAAATCGGGTAATAAAACAAAAGTAACCACTGTCAAATATGACGAAAACGGACTTAAAACCGAAAAATGCGTATATGATGGGAAAGGGACTTTAAAATCCAGAAAGAGTTATAAATACACTTTGTTTTAATGGCTGATATTATTCCCATACTTAATAAGTTTCACCCTATTGGACTGGATGAGATGGATGGTGTTAATTTCATGAACCGTACTGATTCAAAGTATCTGTTTAATGTTGACTCTTTGCCTGCTTTAATTGAGAGTGCCAGCAGAAGTTACAGGGTGCTTGAGATTAACAATTCCAGGACGTTTTCATACAATACAGTTTATTTTGATACAGAAGATTACTATTTATACAATCAGCATGTCGTAGGAAAACTCGGGAGGTATAAAGTCAGAGTAAGGACTTATGAGACAAGCGGCGCTTCTTATCTGGAAATAAAGAATAAGACGAATAAGGGACGGACAATAAAATCAAGGATCAGGAAAAAAAGCGATACAGGGATAAATGAAGGAAAGGGGTATGACTTTATCCATGAGATAATTCCCGGAGACGCCCTGAAAGAGCTTCACCCTATGCTCTCGAACCGGTTTACCAGGGTAACACTTACAAACCTTGAGGTGAGAGAACGTATAACCCTCGATTTCAATATCTCATTTTCATGTGTAAATGGAAAACAGGTTGATATGCCTTTCCTTGCAATTGCTGAAATAAAGAGGGATAAATCATCAGGGTTGTCACCGTTTTATTCGGAGATCAAAAAGATGGGGATCAGGGAAACAGGTTTCAGCAAATACTGCATCGGCCTTTCTCTTTTGGATGATGTCCCCAAAAAGAATGTTTTAAAATCAAAAATGTTAATGCTAAACAAAATCAAAAATGAATCAAGCATTCCTGTTATTGGCTGATGATGCGGTTAAAGTATCCGGTATGGAACTGATTGATCTGCCAGACAGCCTGGAGCTCATATGCAGGTTCACACTGAACTTTACTGTAATATTAATTTTGGTAAGATGGCTGTACTATTCCGTTGCAAAACGTAAGGACTATCTTTTTACTTATATATTAATATCATGTATAGTATTCTTCCTCTGCTATCTTCTTGAGAATGTGAAGCTGCAAATTGGTTTTGCCCTTGGCCTTTTTGCAATCTTCGGAATCATAAGATACAGAACTGATTCGATGCCTATTAAAGAGATGACGTACCTGTTCCTTGTCATTGGCATCTCTGTAATAAATGCACTTGCAAACAAAAAGACAAGCATTGTTGAAGTACTTTTTACCAATGCCGCAATCATTGCCATTACATATGCACTGGAAAAGGTATGGCTCCTTAAACATGAATCTTCAAAGATCATTACCTATGAAAAGATAAACCTTATTCTGCCTGAAAAACGACAGGAAATGATTGAAGATCTGGAGTCAAGAACAGGGATAAAAAATATAAAAAGAGTAGAGATCGGCAAGATTAACTTCCTGAAAGACACCTGTAGGGTAACAATTTTCTTTGATGAGTATTCCAGTGGAGTTAATTACGAAGAATCCGGTAGAAGCATAAATAATGACGGCGATGAAGATTAGAAAGATTGCGCTTATTGCCACGGCATTGATCCTGTCGTCGCAGATATTTGCACAGGATAATAAATTCGGGATATGGTATGGCGCTGACGCTTCCAAAAAGATCGCGAAAGGGCTGAAAGCTGAAGTGGCAGGCGCACTGCGAACTGATGAAAACGGCTCAAACATAGAATCATTTTATTTTGAGGGAGGGCTGAACTATAAATTCAATAAGTTCATTTCTGCAGGTGCATATTACAGATGCATTGAGCAAAAAGAGAATGACGGTGACTTTTATTTTCGTCACAGGTTTTATGCAGACCTGAAGGGGACAGTACCTATGGGAAGATTTACCTTATCGGCACGTTACAGGTTCCAGGAACAGAAAAAAACATACATTAAGAGTGTGGATGACGAAGATGCTACGTTCTATAACAGGTTCAAATTTGAACTTGATTATAACATTCCCCGGATCCCACTTACACCTTCAGCATTTGTAGAGTTTTCCGGACAGGCGATGACATCAAATGATATAATGATTGAAAAAAGAAGAGTGGGAGGCGGTTTAAAATATAGTATAACCAGGAAACAGTCAGTGTCTCTTGATTATATCTATCTCTCCAGCAAAGTATCAAACCCGGCATATTTTAACGTGCTGTCTTTAAATTATTCCGTTAAATTCTAAAAAACATAAAAAAATGTAACCCTTTTGTCGGGTGTATGTTATTTATTTATACTTTTGATGCTGTTATGACGCAAAACATATTTACATACAACTATTCTTTTACCTACTTCTTTTATAGACTGAGGCGGGACTGAA
>DAOQAX010000126.1:0-6766 GCA_035354395.1 Bacteroidales bacterium
TAAATCTGCCTCAATATTCGTTCAAAATATCCGGTAATGAGAATAATGAAATGATCCTCGATACGGTAAGGAGAAAATATGTCAGACTTACTCCTGAGGAGTGGGTACGTCAGAATTTTATTCAATATCTGGTCAATGAAGGAAAGTATCCTGCCGGTCTCCTTGGTGTTGAAGTAATGTTCAGGCTTAACAAATTAAAAAGAAGAGTCGATATCCTGGTTCACAACAGGCAGGGCAGACCTGTTATGATAGTTGAATGCAAAGCGCCTGAGGTAAAAATTGATGATAAGGTGTTTGATCAGATTGTCTGTTATAATATAGGGCTGAAAGTCCCATATATTGTGGTTACCAATGGTATAGACCATTATGCCTGCAAGGTGGATCATACAACCGGTAAGTATGAATTCCTGCTTGTGATCCCGCTTTATGAAGATCTTTTATAGTGATGTCATGATTAATGTTACATGTGCAGTTATCAGGAATGAGGATGATGAGGTTCTGATTGTCCAGAGGGGAGAAGCAACCGACCATCCTTATAAATGGGAATTCCCGGGCGGGAAGATTATCCCCGGGGAGAGCGATGAGGATTGTATTATCCGTGAGGTGGAAGAGGAACTGTCGATGGAGATAGTAATATGCGGGCGACTGCCTGAGGTCGAATATGACTACAGAATAAAACAGATACGACTGATTCCTTTTATTTGTGACACTCTTGATGAGTTACCCTTACTGACAGAACATCTGGCTTATAAATGGGTCCTTCCTGAAGATCTCGGATCGGTCGATTTTTCTGAAGCCGATGTATTAGTTGCTGATAGTTATAAGGATAAGATTGGGGTTAAAATGAATCATGAAGAGGTGACTGTTAAGCAGTCTGCTCAATCTGAACCGGCAGATGATGATCTCCAGGCAATGATTAACAATCTGATAAGGACGAAAGAGGTTGAATGGATCGCAACTTCTGCAATAGAGAATCCTTCTGTTTTAAAAAAACTCTTTGAATATTCATATTCTTCCGACAGAAAACTGGCATTTCATGCTTCCTGGGCCCTGACAAAAGTGGGCGACAGATATCCGGAGATGATAAACCCTTATCTCCCGAGTATCATTGACTCGTTGGGAAAACTTAACAATGATAGTACACAACGTTCATTTCTCAGGATACTATCATTATGCGACATGAATATTCTCAGTCATAAGAACCATGGTATTCTTGCTGACTACTGCTTTTCGATGCTTAAGTCGGGTTTCTCAACTATAGCTGCAAAAGCATATTCTATGGAGATCCTTTACAAGCTGGCAATAATATATCCGGAACTGGCAAATGAGTTGGCGGCAACTATAAGGATTCTCCAGGATGAGAAATCAGCAGGGATTTTAGCCAGAGGCCGGATAATAATTAAAAAACTAAAAGCAGGATTTTCTGACCCGCCAGCTGACCTGTCTATGTAATAGACGCTTTGTGAAATAAAGTAAAAAAAGTGTTTAACAGAAGTGATGAGTTTTTTATCCGGGTGAAACACCTGAAAAAATAAGGTGTTGACTTTATAAAATCGGGTATTTATTCCATATGGCAGCAGCTTAAAAGGAATTATTTTTGTATCAGGTCAAATATTAGTTAGTAAGGTTGGTTTTTTCATAAATTAGAGTTAGCTAAGAGGCTGTATTAAAAGTTCTTGACTCTTTTTCACCCCTAAATCCCACTGACGCTTCAGTCAGTGCCGGACTTAAGGGGGCTTGCTGAACACCAGGTTTTTACAAAATTTCATTTGGTGGGGGTAATAGAGAACTTTTGAGACAGCCTTATTTTTTTATGTTCAACCACTACTGTCCGGAATAACCCAAGGCGGCCATTCAGCACCTTCCTGAGAAATCTTCTGTGGTATCCGGTACCACGGGTTGTTGCCCCGTGGTTATTCATATCCGGCACCTTCCGGTGCCGATTTTTAATAAACTTCGGCGACAGCCGGAGGAAATTATAAACACACTCAACATCAGCCCGGAAAGGGCGTCATTGATCTACAATGCCTGATGTCCTAAGGACAATTGTGTTTGTATAACCTTATCGTATAACGATTTTTTTATTGTAACTTATGCCCTACGAACAATTGTATTTTTAGAACCTTATCGAGTAGTGGTAATGGTATTAGTATACGGCACCTGTTAGTGCCGGAAAAATTGTTTTCTATCCTGATTAAGTATTCCACCTCATTCTATCAACCGCTTTTCGACTTAATCCAATCATTCACTCTTATCAAGAAATGATTCTATGTTTATCAATGAAATTTATTCTGAAAGATACTGTTTCAAAAAAAACTACTATTAATTCTTTATTCAGTCAATTATTTGGTAAGTTTATAATCAGATGAAACCCACATGATTGAAAGCAATCACAAACATGTATAAATATAATTTTAAATCATGGACAGTTCAATCATACCATTAAAATTATATTATGATGAAACAAGAGTGTTGAAAAAATAGAGTTTTTTCTTTATCAAGAATATGAATTAAAGAATCTAAACTGGCCATTATGAAAAAATTTTTCCAATTATTATTCTTTTTCATGATCTCTATAAATTCCACTTCCCAAAGTTTATCAGAGAAAATGACAGGTATATTAGACCATATCAGCAAGAATATACCTGCTGATCAGCTGTTCTTGCATCTTGACAGAAACCTTTATCATCCCGGGGATACTGTCAGGTTTCAGGCATATATAAGAGACAGCCAGACAGGGGTAATTGAAACAAAAAGCATATCTCTTTATGCTCTTCTGTTAAATTCAAATCATGCTACAATCGACAGTGCCCGATTCAGAATAATTTATTCAACAGCATCCGGGTGGTTAAAAATACCTGAAGCTGTTACTCCTGGTGATTATTCAATTCTGGCATTTACAAGTAGTAACATGAATTTTAATCCGGAGTTCTCTTTCACAACTCCAGTTAGAATTGACCATATCAGACCTGTCCGGATTGAGAGTGAAACGCAAATAAAAAGTGGAGATACACTTTTATATGAAATGCCTCTTCCACAATCAACAATTGATCTGAGATTTTTGCCAGAAGGTGGTACATTTATTTATGGAATTAATCAACGACTTGCCTTTAACGCAGTTACATCAACTGGTGTTGGTCTGGATGTTACCGGAATAATAAAAAATCAAAGAGGCGAAAAGATTACAGAATTCAGATCAACTACATATGGCCCGGGAGTTGTGGAATTCACGCCGTTACCAGGTGATACATATTTTGCAGCACTTAATGGAAAAGAATTCAACGGATTGTCATGGCCCTTACCAATTCCTGAAAGATCAGGTGTTGCAATGCAGGTAAATAATGCGGGCAAGGGATTAATTGACATTATTCTTAAAGGAAGAGAAACTGATGGAATGGCGGGTTTTCTGACTGTAACGATGAATAATGTACTGATATTTTCAGAAGAGATACATTTAGATACTCTGTTTAAAGCAAGGATCAGCACAAAAGAAATACCTTCCGGAACAGCATTTGTTACACTATATGATAAGGACTTGAATCCACTTGCCGAAAGAATGATCTTCCTGAATGAAAACAAAAAATTGAACGTTACGTTAGGTGTTTCATCAAAGATTGTTGACCATGTTGATGAAACAGAATTGACCATTAACACTACAGATTATCACGGGAATAATATTAGTTCAGTCGTTTCAGTTTCAGTTATCGATTCTGCGACTGGTTACGATTGCAGAATTCCGTTACCTGAAATTGAATCAGTCTATCTGTATGACAGAGAATTTTATAATAATCTTCCTTCACGAATCAAATCTCTGGGGTTAAAAAACATTGACAGTAAATCCATTAACATATTGATGATGACTTATGGATGGAGAAAATTTAACCTGAAAGAAATCACCCGGAATAATCCTGAAAAAGAATTTGTTAATTATGATTGTCTGACATTAAATAGACAGGGGGCTGTAAAAAAAAGAAGATCAGAAATTGAGCTTATTTCTCTTGAGGAGGGAAAAATCATAAATCTTGAAATGAACAATAGCAGAGAAGCTGTTTTGCCATTCGACTCTCTTGATATCTATACAAGGCAGGTAATGATCCTTACCGAAGATGATTCTAAAAAAAATATCAATCCGGTAAGTGTCAGATTTCCTGAGAATAAGAACTTCACAGATAACGCAAAACATTTGGTAAAAGATTATAGTTATTCTGCCCCGTATTTGCCGCCAATAACCAATAGACAGCCGGATTTTGATGTGGACACTTCAATAATGATTGAATCTGTAACCATTAAAGCTCCACAACAACCAGTTAAAGTATATGTTGATAAATACGAAAAAATGTACCAATCCTATGGCGTTCAAACAATGTACAGTAAGGATTTCATTACAGCTTCAACCTTTGAGGACATTCTTCCCAGGTTTTCTCCGTTTTATCTTGACAGAAGAAATAAGAAGATAATTCTTCGTGCTGTCAAATACTTTTTTACCCGCGGCTATGTTCCAGCATTATTTGTAGTTGATAATGCTCCGATTTACGATAATACATATGTTCCAATTGCTCAAATGCCTTCCTCCGAAATAGCATCAGTTTCTGTTTTGAGAGGACCACAGGGATTCGCAATATTCGGAAATGAAGCAGTTGGAGGGGTAGTATTTGTGACAACAAAAACAGGCAATAAAATCAATGGCGGCGCAGATCCTGCTGATGAATCAGGTACTGACGATGATATTATAAAACCGGTAAGATTGTTCCGTACAGAAACTGAATATTACATACCTACAAAAGAGGAAGTATTTTTTATTCCTGAATTTCAGTCCAGGCCAACAATCCTGTGGAAAACCGATGTTTTTATTGACAGCACAGGTTCAGTTAAAATAAAGTACCCGAATAACCTTATAAAAAGCACTGCTATGATATTGGTAAATGGAGTTACTTTTACAAACCTTGTTGGCTCTAACAGATACATCTATAAGGTTAAACAGCCATGGTAGAGTTTTTAATCGCCTCTGTTTTTATTCCTGTCGCGGAAGTGAAAACAGGAACTCTGTTCCTCCTCCCAGTCTGTTTCTTGCTGATATCTCTCCTTTATGAAGCTGTATGGCATTTTTTACAATTGCAAGTCCGAGGCCTGTGCCGCCGCTTTTACGTGACCTTCCGGCATCGATCCGGTAGAACCGCTCAAAGACCCTGCTTAAATGCTCCTCCGGAATGCCAATACCATCATCTGAAAAAGAGAAATAATAAAACTTTTTATCTTTGTTATATACAATAATCCTGACAGTCGTATTGTCTCCGGCATAGTTTACGGCATTCTCCATCAGGTTCTGAAACACCGAAAGAATAAGCGATCTGTTTCCTGCCACCACAATATCATTGTCAATGTTATTTTTAATCTTTATCTTTTTTGCTTCGATAGCTGTCTTGAAATTATCGCGCACTTCATGAATGATCTTTTTTATTTTTATCTTTTCAAGCAGGTATAAGTTCCCGGCTTCTTCAATCTTATTCAGAACAACAATATCGTTAATCAGTCCAGTCAGCCGGTCTGTCTGGGCCAGGGCCTTTTCAAGGAAATATTTCTGTTTCTTTGGTTCCATACCCGGATTGTTAATCAGAGTTTCGATATATCCTTTTACCGAGGCCACCGGTGTTTTCAGCTCATGAGCAATATTGGATGTCATCTGTTGCTTGATGAGTTTGTTTTTCCCCATCTTGGTAACATCGCTCAAAATTATTTCGAAGCTTTTATCATTGAATATCACACATTGTATCCGGAAAAACCTTCCGTCTTTCGTAACCTGATATTCTGTTTTCGGAAGGTCATGATTACTTATCTCCCTGTCGCTGTTTTTATCAATGAAATCCGTTATTTCCCCGAACTCTGGGATATCAAAAAAGTCTGATGACGAGATCTTCAGATTTCCCGTGATCATATTCATCAATTGAATAAAATGATCATTATTAAGGATATTTGCCTTCTCCCTTGAGAAGAAGGCGATTCCTTCATTTAAGGTATTCAGATGACTGAACAGCTTTTTCTGCTCAATGATAAGTTCGTTGTCGTCAGGGGGAGGATTATCAATAATAGATTTATTTTTCACCATCGTTGAATACTGAATTTCAGAGTTCGAAGAAATAACCATACCCTGTTTTGTTCCTTAGGTTCTGGCCGAAATTGCCAAGTTTATTCCTTAACCTGGTAATATTTACATCTACAGTCCGGTCTGTAACTATTACGTCATCACCCCACACTCTCATCAGGATATCGTCTCTTGAAAATACTTTTGACTGGTTTTCGAGAAGGAGTCTCAGTATCTCGTATTCTTTCTTTGTAAGTTCGATTTTTTCGTTGTTGATAATGAGCCTTTTACGGGTAGTGTCCAGTTCAATATCCCCGAACCTGATTATCGATTGATTTTTGCTTTTACCTGGATTAGTTCTTTTAAGTACAGCTTTGACTCTTGCAGTAAGTTCATTAATAGAAAAAGGCTTGGTAATATAATCATCAGCCCCCAGGCTAAATCCTGTGAGGAGATCATTCTCAGTATCTTTTGCTGTAAGAAAAATCACAGGTACAGTATTATCAAGCTCTTTCCTTAGCTTGTCGGCCAGCTTAAAACCCGACATAGGTCCCATCATCACATCAAGGATAAGTAGGTCGTAAGTGTGGAGCGGCATTTTTAATGCATCCTCTGCAGAATGTGCAACATCGGTTTTGTAACCCTCATTGCTCAGGTTGTACTGAAGGATCTCACAAAGATCCTCTT
>DAOQAX010000127.1:0-945 GCA_035354395.1 Bacteroidales bacterium
TTCTCTCAGAGGTCCAGGGTTGTTCTTTATAATCCCAATAATTGATTCAGTTGCGTATTGGATCGACATAAGGGTAATCACTACATCATTCACAGCCGAAAAGACACTTACAAAAGACACGGTTCCTGTGGATGTTGATGCAGTGCTTTTCTGGAAGGTTGTTGATGCAAAAAAATCAGCTCTTGAGATAGCTGAGTATAAAGGAGCCATAAGCTGGGCCTCGCAGACGGCACTGCGTGATGTAATCGGCAAGACAATGTTGTCTGAGATGCTCGAAGGCAGGGATAAGATGAGTGCTATCCTTCAGAAGATAATTGATGAGCGCACCGAACCATGGGGAATAACCGTTATATCGGTTGAAATAAAGAATGTCAATATCCCTCCAACCCTGCAGGATGCCATGTCGATGCAGGCTCAGGCTGAAAGGGAACGTCAGGCAAGAGTAATACTGGGCGATTCTGAACGACAGATTGCAGAGAAATTCAGTGAGGCTGCAAAAACTTATGCCAACGATCCTACAGCAATGCATCTGCGCGCAATGAACATGCTTTATGAAGGCCTTAAGACCAACTCAACCATTATTCTTGTTCCAAGCACAGCTGTTGAAACAATGCAGTTGGGAGGAATTACCGGCCTTGCCGCTATGTCAATGGAAATCGAAAAGAGTAAAAAAGAACGTGAGGAAAAGGGAAACTCTAGCAATCAAAAATAACAACAGACTACATTCCACCATTCCACCATTCCACCATTCCATCATTCCATTATTCCATCATTCCATCATTCCATCATTTCATCATTTCACCATTCCACCATTCCACCATTCCACCATTCCATCATTCCACCATTCCACCATTCCATCATTCCATCATTCCATCATTCCACCATTCCATCATTCCATCATTCCATCATTCCATCATTCCATCATTCCATCATTCCATCATTCCA
>DAOQAX010000127.1:1045-6753 GCA_035354395.1 Bacteroidales bacterium
TCATTCCTCAATGTTATTTGTAAAGATATGTATATGAGAGTAGTATGGACATTTTGTTGTTTGTTGACAAATAATTATCACAAAATTATCGCATAATGTGTTGTGGTTAATAAAATATTACTACTTTTGCAAACCGCTTGGTCGGTATTTTGAATTATGAAAGATACAAAAGATACAAAAGACACAAAAGATTTAATACTGAAGACAGCATATAACATGTTTCTGTATAATAATTACGAAGCAGTTACGATCAACAGTATTATTAAAGCTACAGGTCTTACCAAAGGGGGAATCTACTACTATTTCAACAGCAAAGAAGAGATATTTAAGGCTGTCGTCAATATATTTATGATTGATCACAGGGAAGATATATCGAAAGATTTCTGTAATCTGAAAGCGTTGATTCAAAACTCTATCGCTTCTGTAAGACGGAAGATTACAAAAATGGTTATCGAAAACAAGGATTATAAAGACGAAGTACCGATAAATTATTTATCTCTGATGCTTACTGCCTGCCGGTATTATCCGGGATTTGGAAAGATCGGAAGGGATTTTATTAATGGTATGACAGAGGTCTGGACACAAACTATAAAGAAAGCAATCGAAGATGGTGAAGTGAATGGCGATATTGATATAGAAGCTACAGTTGCAAATTTTTTACAGGTAAGTTCCGGAATTGTTGGAAATATGATTATGGGGGGATCGATGATCTATGCTCTCGACATGATGGAACGGCAATACTGGGAATTATACAACCGTATTAGAAGATAAGAAGATTATATTTTTTTTTGCAAAACAACAAACCCCACGGACGGTATGTTATTGAAAAATTTGATTGAATATTTAATTTAAATTTATGAGAATAAGAACGTTAACAGTTTTATTTGCACTCAGCATTGGTCTGCTGTGTCTGGATGCGAGCGGGCAGACAAAGATAAACGACTTGATAAATTATGCTTTGGAGCATAGCCGTGATATTAAGAAGTCGGATCTCCAGTATCAGGAATCGGGCTATTCACGCAAAGAAGTATTGGGAAAAGGACTGCCACAGGTATCAGCCACAGGTAGTTACAGCAGAATATTGTACGATGTTGAAGTCCCTCAATCTGCTTTTGATATGGTGAACTCGGCGGTGCCGGCAAATTATCAGCAGATGGTTACAGGAATACTTACGCAGATGGATCAGATTGATGGCATAGATATGGCATCGGCTGGTATTCAGGTAACCCAGCTTATATACAGCCAGTCATATTGGACGGGATTGAAAACAGCAAAAAAAGCTGAGGAGCTATATTCAGTCTTAAAAGAAAAAAGTGAAGAAGACGTAATTGCAGAAGTGGCTTCAGGTTATTATCAGGCTGGCTCTTTGATGCTTCAATTGCAAACTATTGATAAGTCTATCAATAACCTGAAAGAGATTTACAGGATATCAGAAGCAAGTTATAAAAACGATTTTATCAAGGAGAGTCAGGTAAACCGTTTAAAAGTAACGATATCGAATCTCGAAGTAACACGCCAGACTATTCAAAACGGGATCACCATACAGGTTAATTATCTGAAGGCCCTGGCAGGAATGCCGGCTGACAGCACCCTGGCTATTGATGCCACTATGTTGCTTGATGATTTTGTAAACAACAGTGCAGCAACAGCTTTTGCAGTTGAAAATGTTCCGGCATATAAGGCACTGATGAAGCAGGATGAGCTTTACGGTCAGCAGATAAAACTTTCGAAAGCCACGTTCCTTCCTACCCTTGCAGCTTTCGGTCAGTTTAATTATTCATATTACAATGTAGCTCCTGTAATGGAAGAACATAACAATATGAACACCATCGGACTTAGCTTGTCAATGCCAATTTTTACTTCAGGATCAAACTATTCAAAAGTCAAGCAGGCTCAGCTGAAACAGGCACAGGTTAAACAGGATATCCTAAAGACTAAGGACCTGCTGACAGTAAGTTACAATAGTGCTCTTCTCGAATACCAGACAGCATTCAACATGCTGTCAGCTCAAAAAGAAAACCTTGCACTGGCTCAGAAAGTATACGACCAGACCTCTTTGCTGTACCAGGAAGGTATGGCCTCAATGGCAGACCTGCTCAATGTTAATTCCGATTTTTTACAAGCCGATAATTCACTTAATCAACAGATACTTAAATGCAAGACGGCTGAAATAAAAATGCTGAAATCATCAGGCACTCTGAAATCATTAATTAAATAATCTGAAAATAAAAACATTAATACCATTTATATGAAAATCAAAGGATCACGTATCATTGCATTGGCAGTTTTAGTTGCAGTTGTTTTGTTGGTTGCTTTCAAACTAAAAGGCAATAAACAAAGAGTTCATGACGAAGTGGCTTTTTCGCAACGTAAAGTGGAAAATATCCCCGTATCGATTGAGACAGTGAAAAAGGGTACTTTATCAGAAAATGTCGTGGCATCAGGAACATTGGAAGCATCAGAGTTTTTAAACCTTGTTTCGGAAACACAGGGAAAGATAATTAAGATATATAAAGAAAAAGGCGACAGGGTTGCAGCCGGTGATGTGATTGCAAAAGTCGACGATGAAGTAATTGCGGCTAATGTACTTACTGCAGAAGCTAATTATTCCCAGTTTGAGAAGGATGTTGAACGTCTGACCCGTCTGTCAGAAGAAAATGCTGTCACCAAACGCGATCTGGAGCAGGCAAATATAGGATTGAAAAAAGCAAAAGCAGACCTTATTACTGCCAAAAAAGCGTTGAATAACACAAGCATCAAAGCTCCGATTTCAGGTTATATCAATAATGATTTTATTACTGAAGGCCAGTTACTTGGTGGAGGATCACCTGTTTGCGAAATTGTAAACAATAACAGGTTAAAACTTAATATAAAAGTATCTGAAAATGAAGTGTATAAAATCAAGGTTGGACAAGCTGTTGTTGTGAATTTATCAGTTTTCCCCGATAAAAAGTTTACAGGGAAAATCTCTGCAATTGCTGAAAAAGCTGATGCTGTTTTGAAGTTCAATGTTGAAATCACACTCGATAACGATGTTAATGCGCATCTGAAGAGTGGTTTATATGCTGAAGTTGAACTCCCGGTAACGAATGAGGAAAAACTTCTTATAAGCAAGATAGCCATTGTTGAAAGTATGGAAAGACCTGTTGTATATGTGGCCAGTAACGGTAAAGCAGTGAGACGTACACTTATTATCGGTCAGAGTAACAATGAACAGGTGGAAGTATTGAGCGGCTTATCAGATGGAGATCAGGTTATTGTAAGTGGTCAGCTTAATCTGAAAGATGGTGATGATATTAAAATCATTCAATAACAATAAGAAAGAACACAAGTACTGAAGAATTATAAAATTAGTAGTTGTGTCTGTCAGTAAGTGGCACGATTGAGCAAGGTTTTTAACCAGAAAAATAAGAAGTTGGAAAAAATGAAAATAACAGAAATATCTCTAAAACGGACAACCATACCAGTTGTAATATTTGCCCTGCTTGCGCTGGGTGGTATATTCAGCTACACTCTTCTCAATAAAGAACTATCGCCAAGTAAGGATCCTCCGATAAACGTAGTAATGACTATTTATCCGGGAGCTGCACCTTCGGAAGTGGAAAGTTCTGTAACAAAGCATATTGAAGAAGCAATATCTTCTCTTGAGGGAATAGATAAGATTACCGCATATTCCGCAGAAGGCATGTCGGCAGTAATGATTCAATACAAAGATGGTATTGATGCTGATGTAGCGCTTCAGGAAGCAGAACGGAAGGTGAACATGATAAAAGACAGTAAACTTCCTGAAAACTGCAAAGATCCACAGTTTATAAAGTTCGATATGAACATGTTTCCTGTGATGAGTATCGCTGTAAACGCAAATATACCGGAAACGGAGTTTTACGACATTGTTGATAAGGAAATCAAGACAAGACTTTCCCAGATAAAGGGTGCTGCCCAGGTTGAAATTCTTGGAGGTAATGAACGTGAAATCGAGATTAAGGCTAATGCCCAGAAACTTGAGCAGTATGGCCTCTCACTGCTTCAGGTGAAGCAGATCATACAGGCTGCCAATGTCGATTTCCCTACAGGCAAAGTAAAAGATGATGATACAAAATACATTGTCAGACTGGCAGGTAAGTTTGAAAACCTTGACCAGATAAGGAATTTGATAATCGGTACAACACGCGATGGATCCAATATAAAAATAAGTGATGTGGCTACAGTTGTTGATGGTACCAGGGAATCATCGAAACTGGCCCGTATTAATGGCCAACCCGCTATCGGTATTACTATTCAGAAACAAACTGATGGTAATGCTGTGGAAATAAGCAAAGCAGTCAGAGCCGAACTCGCTGATTTTGAAAAAGAGTATTCACAGCAGGGTCTTAAATTCACAATTTCCAGTGATGTTTCTGAGTTCACTGAAGATGCAATAAATGGAGTTATGCTCGACCTGGTTTTTGCAATTATACTTGTATCTATAACCATGTTGCTGTTCCTGCACACATTCAGGAACCTGATATTTGTCTTCGTATCAATACCTACGTCAATTATTTCGACATTTACATTTTTCTGGTTGTTTGGTTTTTCCCTTAATCTGCTTACACTACTTGCTATGTCAATTGTGGTTGGGGTTATTGTGGATGATGCCATTGTTGTACTTGAAAATATTCATCGTCACCTTGAAATGGGTAAAACCAGATGGCAGGCCACACTTGATGCGACTAACGAAATTGGAATTACAGTTGCCTCTATTACTATAGTGCTGGTGGCTGTATTTCTTCCTATTGGTCTTATACCTGGTATGACAGGACAGGTACTGCGTTCTTTTTCATTGGTCATTGTAATGTCAATTTTGTTAAGTCTTTTGGTATCGTTTACCCTGGTTCCGCTTCTTACATCACGTTTCGATAAGCTGAAAAAAATTGACAGGGAAAAACCATTTGACCGTTTTCTCCTTGCTTTCGAAAGTATTATTACATGGTTAAAATCTGCTGTACTCTATTTAACTAAATGGGCGCTGAAGCATAAATTTGCTACAATTGCAATAGCTACCGTGTTATTATTCAGTTCATTTTTACTGGTAGGAAAAGGCTTTATCCAGACTGATTTTATGGATACAGGTGACCGTGGAGAATTTATTATGTCGATGGAACTGGACAGAACTTCCACACTGGAGCAGACCAGCGGTATGTGCCTTGCTGTTGAAAAGATGATGCTTAAGTATCCGGAGATTACCACTGTGTATACCAAGGTTGGTACAAAAGGTGGTACTCTGTCGTTTATGGAAACTCCTTATGCTGCAGAGTTTAATATAAAACTTGTTCCTAAAGATCAGAGAAAACTCAGTTCCAAATTGTTTTCAAAACAACTTCAGAATGAACTTGGGACCGCTTTTGCAGGGCCTAAATTTAAAGTGGTGGAAGTCAGCATGATGGGTACTACATCCACACCTCTGATGATTTATGTGCAGAGCAATGATTTTGAAAAGGCTAAAAAATACAGTCAGTTTGTCGTCGATGAATTACGCGATATTGAAGGTACCGTTGATATAACATCGTCGATTGAAGCCGGTAATAAAGAGATAGTTGTAAAGTTTGACCGTGAAAAACTCGCAAAAATGGGGCTTACAATTGGGGAGATAGGCTCTCAGATGTACATTCTGTATGAGGGGAACCGCGATCTCAAATACCGCGATGGCAGCAATGAGTATGATATGTATA
>DAOQAX010000128.1:0-6714 GCA_035354395.1 Bacteroidales bacterium
TTAGCTCCGGCAACATAACATTGATTTTCAATGGCTCTGGCTTTAAGAAGCACATTCCACACCTCGCTCCTGCTCTCCGGCCAGTTTGCAGCAAATATCACAAGGTCGTAATCATTCCTGTTCCTGTTCCACACCGGAAAACGGAGATCATAGCAGACAGAAGGAAATATCCTTACGTTTCTGAATCTGAATACCATCCTGCTTTTGCCAGGAGAAAAGAGCTTATCTTCGCCACCCATAAAAAGATGACGCTTATCGTAATAATGATAATCATTCCCGGGGGCAATAAAAACCCAACGGTTGAAAAAATTGCCGTTTTCTTTTATAATATAGCTTCCGCACAATCCAAAATTTCCGCTTTCTGCCACACTCTTCATCCAGTTGAAGGTCTCCCCTTCCGGAGGTTCACCAAGTCGTTCAGCAGACATCGAAAAGCCCGTATTGAACATTTCCGGCAAGATCACAATATCTGTCTTTCCGTAAAGAGGTGAAATCATTTCGCCAAGAGTGTCAAAATTGCTGGTTTTATCCTCCCAGAATAAGTCGGATTGTATTATTGATATCTTCATTTTTGCTTTATTGAGAGCAATAATTCAAATAATGTGATTCAGGATAACAAAAAAGTACAGGTCCGAAACAAACCTGTACTTTGATTATATAAGATCGCTGAGTTTCTATTTAGTTTTCATTGAAACGTAATAATCGCTGAATATCCCGTTGATAAGAGGTCTGTAATAGAGCCAGAAAAATCTGCGTGGATCATCCGGTTTATCAGAATAGAACAGGCTATTAAAAATCGGAAATCCTTTTAACCTTGAAGCCCACATAGGAACCTCTCCATTTGCAAAATCTCCCGAGAAATAATATATTCTCTGAGTGGCTGCATCCTGTATTACAGCAGGGAACTCACTCGACAATCCGTTGCTCGCCAACAAAGTATCACCTAATGCTGTGGTTTCAATCTTAAATTGTGACAGAACATTGTTTTTCTCTGGATCTATGATATCGAACCATTTATCGAATGCAACCGAGGTAGTGACTCCGAATTTTTCACAATTACTTGCGTCAGTGATTACATGAGGAATTGAATTTTTAAGGTGTGCCCCCTCTTCCAGGACAATAATGTCTTTTTCTTTAAGGATTACAATACCCGGTTTATTGAAGGTCCATGATTTCTTGTATTGCTTCCTGTATATAGCAGTCATCCATGTAGGGAAATCGGCTGAAGTAGTATCGAGTGAATTAAAGTATTTGCCTGTCCAACCTGAAAATGATATTCCAAGTTTTTCCTGGGTTCTGACCGATTCAAATTGTGCAGTAGGGTAATCAAAAGCGTTATATTCCATAATAATAAGCTTATTCCTGTCTTTCATTTCCTTGATTAGCAGGAAGTCATTATTATTCAGTCCGCCATAGATTTTTCTTGATTTGCGACTTTTATTAATCCCCCTGAACCAGTCGCTAAAGAAAACACCGTATGTATCAGAAAAATAAACTGCATCATTTTTTTCAGCAAGTGAAATAAGCTCTGTCAACCGGTAATCATTCCTGTCCCAATTTTTATCACGCAAAGGGCGTTTTGGAAAAAAGCCGTAATAATCTTTCAAATAGGAATAACTTCTTTTAGTATCTTTTTTTACAAATCTGTCATTTGTAAGAACCCAGTTAAATGATTTATGATTTTCGCGTCCGAAATTTGGCACCGTTTTGTCAACTAATATTACACCCATTGGCTTCTTCGGTTCTAAAGTCCATCGGATCAGGTTAATTACAGGTAGTGCTAAAATAACCGCAAGGATGATACCAACAATAAGCAAAGTTTTTTTCATAACTGAATATATCTGAATGCTTTCAAATAGAAAAACTGTGATCTGATTCTAACCAATTTACCAATTGAATTGTTAAAAGTATTAATTTATTTTTTTTAATGAAAATAAAATTGAAGCAATTTAGTAAAAATTATTAAACAGAAAAATCTATCAATACCCGCATGATGAATTATAACTCCTTCTGTCAGCTCCTCCGGATTTTCTGCCGTCCTTAAGAATTTGAACAGCATTAACCTGTCCAATTGAGTTCCTGGCTTTAAGCACATGTCCCATATCGTTAAGTTCCCCGACAGTAAGGCTGTCTATTGCATCTTTCTCGTAACTTATATAATCGGGCAGCCACTGGTGATGGAACCTGCCTTTATCAACTGCCTCCTGAATATTCATATCATAATCAATAACATTCACAAGTACCTGAAATACTGATGTTGGGATAGTTGATCCACCCGGAGATCCTGCAACCAGAAATAGTTTTCCACTTTTTTCAACAATTGTGGGAGTCATCGAACTGAGCATTCTTTTCCCTGGTTGAATGGAGTTTGCCTCACCGCCTGTCATTCCATACATATCAGGATGACCAGGTTTAACCGAGAAATCGTCCATTTCGTCATTCAGAATGAAGCCTGCGCTGTCAACAACAATACTGTTTCCAAATGTATTGTTCAGTGTGGTGGTCACTGAAACTGCATTAAAGTCGGCATCGACAACAGAGAAATGAGTAGTCTGTTCACTTGTGTACCCTTCCGGTGAACCAGGCTTAATTGATTGTGAAGGTGAGGCTTTCTTTTCATTGAAAGAGCTCATCCTTTCATTAACATATTTAGTGTCAGTCAGTCTGTCGAAAGGAATTTTAACAAAATCGGGGTCTCCCAGATATTCTGAGCGATCAGCAAAACTCCTCCTTTCAGCTTCAACCATAAGGTGGATAGTCAAAGCCGAATGAAAGCCCCATTCTTTAACAGGATATGGTTCGATCATCTTGAGAAGCTGAATAAGAATTATTCCACCGCCTGAAGGAGGAGCAGCAGTAATGATTTTATAACCTTTATAGTCAGCTGAAAGAGGAACCCGGGAAACCGATTTGTATTCTTTCAGGTCGTTTTCACCAATAATCCCATTTCCTCTTTTCATCTCTTTAATTAAGAGTCGGGCTGTTTTTCCACTATAAAATCCATTTCTTCCAAAATCCCTGATCCGTTTAAGTGTCTCAGCCAGATCATTCTGGATAAGAATATCTCCTTCTTTCCACAAAGAATCCTTTACAAAGGCTGTACCGGCGACATTTCTTTCAATAAACAATTTCCTGTTAGAGTTAAGCGAGGCAGCCTGTCTCTTTGTGACAGCAAAACCTTTTTCTGCCAGGTCAATGGCAGGCTGAATGACCTCTCTGAATGGAAGTTTCCCGTATTTTGAATGAGCAAGAATCATTCCGTCAACGGTTCCGGGGACTCCTGTTGAAAGATGAGTGTCGGTACTTGTATCTTCTGATACATTTCCATCTTTATCGAGGTACATATCGCGTGACGACAACAGCGGAGCTTTTTCCCTGAAATCAATCAGGTCGGTATTCCCCACTGATGTACGGATAAGCATAAAACCACCGCCTCCTAAATTTCCTGCTTCGGGATAACAGACTGCAAGTGCAAACTCTGTGGCAATCGCAGCATCAATGGCATTGCCTCCTTTCTGAAGTATTCTTACCCCTATCCTGGAACTCTCAGGGTGAGCTGATACTACCATGCCGCTGTCAGCCTCAATGCCTCTGCCTTCAATGATTCCGGCATTTTCAACTCCTGTTTTCCCTGAACATCCAGACAGGCACAAGAGGATTAAGAGGTGAATAAGATATTTTTTCACTATTATATATATTGAGCAGCGAAAATAATACAAAAAAAGAGTATTATCTGAAGCATCTCCACATTATCGACAGAACAAAAATTGTTTTTATTACTTTTACACAAACTATTTTTAAAAATGCTGGCAAATCAACCCTTGGCTGAAAGACTGAGACCCAAAGAACTTGAAGATTTTTGCGGGCAGGAACATCTTGTAGGCCAGAATGCGGTTTTAAGGAAGGTAATAGAATCGGGAAACATCCCTTCATTCATATTATGGGGCCCTCCGGGAGTTGGGAAAACCACTCTTGCAGGGATAATAGCCAATACGTTGAAGAGGCCATTCTTCCAGCTAAGCGCTGTCCATTCCGGAGTAAAAGATGTCAGGGAGACAATTGAAAAAGCAAAAAATCAGCAATTTTTCAATCAGCCAAATGCAATTTTATTCATAGATGAAATTCACCGTTTCAACAAATCGCAACAGGATTCTTTGTTAAGTGCCGTTGAGCACGGGACAATAACCCTGATAGGCGCCACAACAGAAAATCCTTCATTCGAGGTGATATCGCCACTCCTGTCGAGGTGCCAGGTATACCTCATGAAACCGCTTTCGGAAGATGAGCTGGTGGGGTTATTAAATAAGGCAATAAAAAAAGACACATATCTCAAGGCATACGAAATAGAAATTGCCGAACATGAGGCACTGGTAAGAATATCAGGAGGAGATGCCAGAAAACTATATAATGCACTGGAGCTTGTTGTAAGCTCGGAAACCGGGGAACACTCCACAGGTAAGATAGTTATAACTGATGAGATGGTTTTGAACCATATCCAGAAGAACCTGGCCCTTTATGATAAGAATGGAGAACAGCATTATGATATAATTTCGGCTTTTATCAAATCGCTCAGGGGAAGCGACCCAAACGCAGCCGTTTATTGGCTTGCCCGCATGGTAGAAGGAGGAGAAGATCCTAAGTTTATTGCAAGACGAATGCTTATTCTGGCAGCCGAGGATATTGGACTTGCAAATCCAAATGCCCTGCTCCTGGCCCAGGCTTGTTTTGAGTCTGTGAATGTAATCGGATGGCCCGAATCGAGGATTATTCTTTCAGAGACCGCAATTTATCTTGCAACATCTCAAAAAAGCAACTCTTCCTATATGGCAATCAATGAAGCGATTGCGAAGGTTCAGGAGGAAGGGGATCTTCCAGTTCCGCTTCATTTAAGGAATGCTCCAACAAAACTGATGAAGAACCTCGATTATGGAAAAGATTACAAATATGCTCACAGTTATTCAGGTAATTTCATTCCGGATAATTTCCTCCCATCAGAGGTAAAAGGTACGGTTTTCTATGAGCCGGGTATCAATCCAAAGGAAGAAGAGATAAGAAAAAGGCTTTCTGTTATGTGGAAAGATTTCTATAAATATGATAAGAAGGAATGATGGAATGATGGAATGATGGAGCGATAGAACGATAGAGCGAAGGAGCGAAAAAGCGAAAGAATGAAGGGAAGTTTTAGAGGTTTTAGAGAAGTGATGGTAAAAAAGCAAAAAAAATATTTAATATATAGATTTTATTTATTTAACTTTGTTTATATATGTCAAATGCTGAAATAAACATTCCGGGGATTAAATTTAAAGAAACCGGTAATTTCCTGTTAATTGCAGGGCCTTGTGTTGTAGAAGGAGAAGAGATTGTATTTGAAATCGCAGAGCGACTCACGGTACTGTCTGAGAAGTACAGTATCCCGTTTGTATTCAAATCCTCCTACCGGAAGGCTAACAGGTCGAAGGGGGATTCCTTTACCGGTATTGGAGACATCAAAGCGCTCAGGATACTTGCTGATGTAAGAAAGAGATATTCTGTTCCTGTAATAACCGATATTCATAACCCTGAAGAAGCTGCTGTTGCTGCAGAATATGTTGATGCTCTCCAGATACCTGCATTTTTATGCAGGCAGACAGATCTGCTTGTTGCAGCAGCCAGAACAGGTAAGTGTGTCAACATCAAGAAAGGCCAGTTCCTGTCGGGCTCATCAATGAGATTTGCAGTGGAAAAGGTAAAAGAATCGGGTAACAATAATGTGATGCTCACTGACAGGGGAAACATGTTCGGTTATCAGGATATTGTAGTCGATTTCAGGAACATCCCCATAATGCAGAAGATTGGGGTACCCGTAATAATGGATATTACCCATTCACTTCAACAGCCTAACCAGGAAGCCGGTGTTTCAGGAGGCAGGCCCGACATGATCGAAACGATCGGGAAAGCTGCCATAAGTGTGGGAGCTGATGGTATTTTTATAGAGACTCATACAAATCCTGCAATTGCCAAATCAGACGGAGCAAATATGTTGAAGCTCTCAGAGATGGACAACCTGTTAAATAAGCTTGTTGCATTAAGAAAAACCATAAATTCATTTTAATCACCTAATTATTAAAATCAATATTATGAAAAAACTAGCGTTTGTTTTAATCGGACTGATTGCTGTTACAGTCGTTAACGCCCAGTCTCTTGAAGAGATTGTAAAAAAACATGCTTCAGCTATGAAATCTGATAAACTTGCAAGTATCTCTACAATAAAGGTAACCGGCAAGATGTCGACTATGGGAATGGAAATGTCTATGGTAATCCTTTCAAAGAATCCCAATAAGGTAAAGAGTACAATCAGTTTCAACGGTCAGGATATAATATCTGTTTATGATGGTGAAAAAGGATATATGATTAACCCCATGACAGGATCCTCTAATCCAGTTGAATTAACAGGCGAACAGCTGCAACAGGTCCAGGAAAACAACTCCTTTAATAATAGCGTCGTTGGTTATTTCAAAAAGGGACAACTAACACTTGAAGGAGAGGAGAATGTGAATGACAAACCCGCATATAAGCTTAAGACAGATCTCCAGGGCACTCCTGTGTTCCTTTTCATTGATAAGGATTCCTATATGCTTGTCAAGACTTCAACAACAATGGATCAGATGGGAAGCAAGATGGGAATTGATTCATACATGACAGATTATGTTGACAATAATGGCGTTATCATGCCAA
>DAOQAX010000129.1:0-6690 GCA_035354395.1 Bacteroidales bacterium
AGATCTTGATGCAAAGCCGTATATTAAGTCGACAGGCTATGTTTCAAAGGATGAGGCAGCCACAAAAATGAAAGAGGAGTTGGGGGAAGACTTTGTTAATTTTCTTGGTGATAATCCTCTTCCTCCGTCAATCGACGTCTATCTTTACGCCGGATATACAAGTCCGGACAGTGTGGCAAAGATTGAAAAATATGTTCTCCAGTATCCTTTTGTAAAAGAGGTTTATTATCAGGAGTCACTATTGTTCCTTATAAATGAAAATGTAAAAAAGATAAGCCTGTTTTTACTGGTGATATGCTTATTCTTCCTGCTGATTGCGTTGACAATAATTAATAATACCATACGGCTTTCAATATATTCCAAAAGATTCATTATAAGGACAATGCAGCTTGTGGGAGCAACCAGGGCCTTTGTCCGGAAACCATTCCTTGTCCAGAGTGCCTTGCATGGTCTGATAGCTGCTCTTTTTGCTATGTGTCTTTTGGTTGGTCTGCTTTATGTTGTTGAAAAAGAGTTATTTATGATGTTTACTTTTAAGAGCACCGATCTGTTGCTTCTTTTGGGAGTTTTAATAATCGCGATCGGAGTTCTGATAAGTATTGTTTCTACGTTTTTTTCCGTTAACAGGTATCTGAGTGTTTCTGAAGACGAACTTTATAATTGATTTATCATGGTCACAAAAAATGAAGATAAGGGAAAACCGAATTTTGCGTTAGGGCGCGAGAATTATAAATTACTGGCTATAGGATTCGCTATTATAGTAGTTGGGTTTTTATTGATGCTTGGAGGCAAAGCAAAAAGCCCCAATGAATTCAATAACGATATTTTCAGTTTCAGGAGAATAACTCTTGCCCCGATAGTTGTCCTGGCAGGTTTTATTTTTGAGATATGGGCAATCATGAAAAAGCCCAAAAACGAGGAGAAGTGAAAAAGAGTACAGCGGTTGGATTGACTGAAGCGTTTCCTTTAAAAGCCAGTATCTTAGTTCACTCCCGGCGCTCTGATCATTTAATTAATAATTTTATATATGGATTGGTTTGAGGCAGTGATTCTTGGTTTGATCCAGGGATTGACAGAGTTTTTACCTGTAAGCAGTTCAGGTCATCTGGAGCTGGGCAAGTTCCTTTTTGGAATAGATCCTGAGTCAAATTTCTACTTTTCTGTGGCGGTACATGGAGCTACAGTTCTCAGTACTATAGTGGTATTGTGGAAAGAGATACTGGATCTGTTTAAAGGATTCTTCAAATTCAGGTTAAATGAAGAGACAAAATATGTTATTAAGATAATCATCTCGATGATCCCGGTAGGTATAACGGGGCTTTTTCTAAATGATATAATTGAAGAATATTTTGCAGGGAATATGATTTCTCTCGGAATACAGTTTATCATTACAGCCCTTCTTTTATTGATGCCTCTCTTCATAAGGCCCAAAGAAAAGCAGCTGGGATATGTTGACTCTTTTATAATCGGGATAGCCCAGGCTATTGCTGTTCTTCCTGCTATTTCCAGATCTGGTGCCACTATTGCAACTGGAATGATGCTTGGCAATAAAAAATCTGATATTGCAAAGTTCTCTTTCATAATGGTTCTGATTCCTATTATAGGTGCCAATCTTGTTGAGTTGAAATCAGGTAATTTTTCTACTGAAGGAACAGCATTTTCAGTGATTTTAATTGGTTTCATAACTGCATTTGTATCAGGCTATTTTGCATGTAAATGGATGATTAATCTTGTTAAAAAAGGAAATCTTTCATGGTTTGCAGTTTACTGCGTTCTGGTTGGAGTTTTCTCAATTTTATTAGGATTGCATGTCATCTGAAAAACCGACAATTTTTGAAGAAGGAGAGATTCTTCTGTTTAATAAGCCTGTCTATTGGACATCGTTTGATCTTGTGAATAAGGTCAGGATAATGATCAGGAGTTCTCTGGGGATAAAAAAGATCAAGGTTGGACATGCCGGTACTCTCGATCCTCTGGCAAGCGGATTGATGATAGTCTGCACCGGAAAAGCTACAAAAAAGATTGACGGATTCCGTGACCTGGATAAGGAATATGTGGCAACAATACATCTGGGAGAAACAACGCCTTCATTTGATCTTGAAACGGAGATAGATAACCATTACCCTACAGAGCATATCACCGAGGAGCTTGTGCGAAAGACCCTTAACGATTTTCTCGGGGAGCAGAAGCAACTTCCTCCGATGTATTCAGCGAAACTGATAAATGGTAAAAGGGCCTATGAATATGCACGGCAGGGAGTCGAAAAAGAGCTTGAGCCTGTTTCGGTTTATTTCAGAGAGATTGAACTGCTTTCATTTGGAATCCCGGAGATAAGAGTGCGGATTGTATGCAGCAAAGGGACATATATCAGGTCGTTTGCCAGGGATTTCGGGGCAGCGCTGGAAAGCGGAGGTTATCTGTCGGCACTGGAGAGAACTTCAATCGGCTCATTTAATCTTAATGATGCTTTTTCGCTGGAAAAATTTCAGGAATATATTGAGAAGGTGAAATCATCATCTTGCTAATTAACAATCGTTACCGGCTATAGTTTCAGTTTGCAGGATGTTTTTTTGCTATCCTGAATGTTTATCAGAAAAAATAATTGAATTCTGATGAAACAAACCGGATTTTTTTACGTATAAAGGAATTCTTAAAAACAAATGATTATATATTTATTATGAAATTATCGCAATTCAGGTACAATTTACCACAGGAACTTATTGCTCTTTATCCTTCTGAAAACAGGGATGAATGTCGGTTGATGGTTGTTGACAGAAAGAGTGGAGAGATTCAGCATAAGATATTTAAGGATATCGTAGAATATTTTAATGAGAAGGATGTATTGGTTTTCAATGATACAAAAGTTTTTCCTGCAAGGTTATATGGAAATAAGGAGAAGACGGGAGCGGAGATTGAAGTTTTTCTGTTACGCGAACTGAATAAAGAGCAGCGTTTATGGGATGTTCTTGTTGATCCTGCAAGAAAGATAAGGATAGGTAATAAACTCTATTTTGGGGAAGATGACCTTTTGGTTGCAGAGGTGATTGACAATACCACTTCAAGGGGAAGGACCTTAAGGTTCCTTTTTGACGGAACTTATGAAGAGTTTAAAAAGACTCTATACAGCCTGGGAGAGACACCACTGCCAAAATTCATCAACAGGCCGGTTGAACCAGAGGATAGTGAGAGATATCAGACTATTTTTGCCAAGTACGAAGGCGCTGTTGCTGCTCCGACGGCCGGATTGCATTTCAGCAGGGAATTATTGAAGAAGCTGGAGATAATTGGTGTTGATTTTGCAGAAATAACACTCCATGTGGGACTTGGTAATTTCAGAAGTGTTGATGTTGAAGATCTGACAAAGCATAAAGTCGATTCTGAAAGAATAATAATAAGCGATGATGCCGTCAGAATAGTAAATAACGCTAAAGACAACAAATACAAAATATGTGCAGTAGGGACTACCGTCGTAAGGACACTCGAGAGTTCCGTTTCAACCGATGGTTATCTGAAACCATTTGATGGTTGGACCAATAAATTCATATTTCCGCCCTATGATTTTAAGGTGCCCGATATGATGATAAGCAATTTTCATCTTCCATATTCCACTCTTCTTATGATGGTTTCAGCATTTGCAGGTTATGATCTTCTTTTCGAGGCTTATAAGGTTGCAGTAAAGGAGAAGTATAAATTCGGTACTTATGGCGATGCCATGATCATCATATAGGATGATTGAATGATTGCCAGGCAGCTTTATTGTTTTACTGCCGGAACAATTTGTGATTTTAGATATTTGACCGGGGGGTTTATTGAAGCCTTCCGGTTATTTTTTTAAATGGTGGTTCAGTCCCAGAAATCGCCAGATATATACAATACAAAATTTTGTTTTTTTCTCTGTTTTTAGTCCGCCTTTTAAAAAGCAACTATTTGATAAGAAAATAACTTTCATGAACTATGAATACGATATGCTTTCATTAGCTTTGCTCAAAATGCCAGTTGAATAATGAAAAATATGGCATGAAATAATCAGAAGTTCATTTATTCAATTCCTGCTGATCCTTTGAGATTCTTCACTCCGCTGGCGCTGCGTTCAGAATGACAAGGCTGCAAGGGGAGTAACCGGGGTAATGAAGCGGCGAGTTTTGCACTAATATTTATTTTTTATATCATGCTTCATTCAAAACTCGCCGCTTCATTACCCCCATATCTCTATATATGTCTGTCATTCTGAACGAAACTAATCCGGAGCCCCGACGAGGGATTAGTGGAGTGAAGAATCTCAAAAGGAATATACCCTGACCACTTACAAAAAATTGTCATTGACAGTTTTGCACCTGCATGATTTGATTATGCAGGAATTCAATCAGGCTATATACAAGTGCGAAACTTGAGTAATTAATTTTATACTTATAAAATTCAGATGTGTAAAAGTGCAAAAAACTGAATATTGTTATGTTCGTCATTTACATATTTAAAAGTCAGACCATTTTTTTGATTTTTTAGCCCAACCCCTTTATTTTTATAGAAACTGATTAGTTGCCAGATAATCTAATGAAAGAAAATTTCAGATTGATCAAAATTGTGGATAGAAAGTTGAAATAATTTCTATCTTTAATTTATTATTAAATTGTTGCTACAGTGCAACCTTGACAGGGTAATACCAGTCTTGAAAGAAATATGAAAAGGTCCGTTTCGACATTTAGGAGGCGGACAACATGATATAATTAACATTGATCGATCTTTTTAAAAAAAAATAGAAGAGGCCGGGCAGTGTGAATTATGCATTTTTTAGTTTATCAGGGAACAGAACCCGGATATGTTTTTTGATTTTGAAACAGATGATATACAAGACATTAGGATATACTTACAACATAGGAAACAGGAGGTATAGCATGAAAACGACACGAAACACATCTTCTTGGATTACCTGTAAAGGAAGGTGGAAGAAGGGAAAGAGAGTATTTTTTACTCCTTACGTAATCGTATTGTTCATAGTGATTCTCTTTGGATTTCAGGGTAATCAGAAATTGTATTCCCAGGGGGTAGGTATCAGCGAAACCTCGATTACTCCTGATGCATCTTCAATTTTGGAGTTGCGATCGACATTAAGAGGATTTCTGGCACCGAGAATGACAACAGCCCAGCGTATTGCATTGGGAAGCTCTTCTCCTGCAAAAGGCTTGCTGGTTTATGATACCGATACCAAATCCTTCTGGTACTGGGACATCATCTGGAAAGCTGTAATGGGTTCGGGTTCTCTTGGCGGACCAAACCAACTGTTGGGGATGAATGCGGCCGGAAATGAAAATGAGTATAAGACATTAAACGGAAGTGCCAATATCACAGTTACACACACTACTGGCAACATAACACTTAACACGATCCAGGATATTTACAACACATCAACACCCACATTTGCCGGGTTGACTTTAACAACCACACCTCTTTCTGTATCCAGTGGCGGAACAGGATTATCATCAGGAATATCGGGAGGAATCCCTTATTTTAACAGTAATACAACAATGGCTTCTTCCAATTTACTGACAGCCAATGGTGTGGTTATTGGCGGAGGATCAGGATCAGCTCCCTCGACAACAGGGGTTGGTGCGGCCAATACTGTTTTACGTGGTACAGGTGCAGCTCCTTCATTCGGTCAGATTGTAAATGGCGATATAGCCAATGGTACAATCGACCTTACAAGCAAGGTGGCAGGGATATTGCCTCTGGCCAACGGAGGAACAAATACAAATCTCTCATCCGGAGCGGCTGTTGGGGATCTGCTATACGGAACAACAACAGGATTTGCGAGACTGGCAGATGTAGCTACCGGAAATGTGTTGTTAAGCGGAGGTGCAGGAACAGCTCCATTATGGGGAAAAGTTGATCTGGGTCAGCATCTTACCGGTGTTTTGCCGATAGCTAACGGAGGAACAAACTCAGGGGCTGCTCTTGATGGTTCATCAATAATGATATCGAACGGCACCGCAATAGTACAGGGCGAAAAGGGAAACACAACGACTGTACTTCATGGCAATGCATCGGGAGCGCCGGCATATGGAGTGGTAGTAAATGACGATATAGCAGACGGAACCATTGATTTAACAGGTAAGGTTAAAAATATATTACCTATAGCCAACGGAGGAACCAACTGGGCCGGTCCGTTGAGCAACAACAGGATAATGATATCCGGAGGGGGAAGCATAGTTGAAGCCGGGGCGATGAGCAACGGACAGATCATAACAGGGAGCACGGGATCAGCTCCGCAGATAGTTACTCTGGGGGGAGATGCAACCATTGCCAATACAGGTATACTGACGTTGGCAAATACCGGAGTTGCAGCCGGATCATATGGTGATGCCACACATGTCGGCAACTTCACAGTGGATACCAAAGGACGATTGACTAATGCCGGGACAACTCTGATAACAGGTACAACACCTGGAGGAACGGCCGGGGGTGATCTGAGCGGAACATATCCGAATCCGACAGTAGCAAAGATTAATGGGGCATTATTGGGAGCCACAACAGTAACAGATGGACACCTCCTGGTAGCAAACGGTACTTCATGGAACTCAGTTGCAACAAGCGGAGACGTGACAATCAACAATACAGGTCTGACAACAATAGGCATTGGAGCAGTAACAACAGGCAAACTGGCCGACGGCAGTGTAACAACCCCGAAGCTGGCCG
>DAOQAX010000130.1:0-6672 GCA_035354395.1 Bacteroidales bacterium
CCAGATTGTCGTTTTATTGGCATTTTCACTAAAGGCATTTTCGCAATCACCAAAGCCTATTGTTTTTTCTGTTTCAGGTTACCTGGCAAATTACGGAGTCAAAGATTCAATAACAGGTGTTATATATCTTCCCCCTACATATAATTATATCAACGATTTCAAAGAAGGCATGGCCGTAGTTAAAACTGATCTTGATAATGAATATGGGTACATTGACATGACAGGAAAACTTGTTACACAAGATAAGTTTGAAGAAGCAAAAGATTTTAGTGAAGGACTGGCAAAAGTAAAACTTAACGCGATGTACGGATTCATCGATAAAACAGGCAAAATTGTAATCAAACCCGATTACTTTTCTGCAGAGAGTTTTAGTGAAGGTCTGGCTGTAGTAGGCAATGGATCTTCAGGATATATTGATAAAAACGGCAAAGTGGTAATCCCCCTTATTTATGAAAATGCTCAGTCTTTTTTCAATGGTGTGGGAGCTGTGTCAAAAGAAGGAGCTTGGGCTCTTATTGACAAAACAGGAAAATTGCTTACCAAATTCAAATACAGCAATATTTCTTTTATGGATGATGGAATTATTAAAGTCACTGAAGGCGGTGTGGAAGACCCTGACCTGGGTACAATAGAAGGAGGAAAAACAGGTTTTCTTGATATGACAGGCAAAGAAATCGCAGAGTCAAAATATGATGATGGGTGGACTCTTCCTGGCGGATATGCTGTTGTGAAGGAAAATGAAAAATTAGGATTAATCGACAAAACAGGAAAACTATTAATACCAGTTATGTATGATGATATTGAAGTGACTGATTTTTTTGGAACAAAATCTCTTTTTGTGTCTAAGGATCAGGTTTCAGGAATCATGGATTTTACTGGCAAAGAGCTGGTTCCATTAAAATATGGATCGATTTATACCGATAAAATCATAGCAGCAAGCTTACATTCAACGAAAAATGGAATGGAATCAACGAAATGGGGTTTTTACAGCAAGGAAGGAGCTACTATTGTTGCTCCAAAATACGACGCTGTATGGAGTATGGGCAATGGACTTTTTCAGGTTAGTATTTTAAGTGCAGACGGCAAATCTGCAAAATGGGGATTGGTTAACTCCAAGGGTCAGGAGATTTCAAAAATAATATATGATGATCAGCTTGGAGAATTTAAGGAGGGAATGTCAAAAATAATATTAAATGGTAAAGTAGGATTTATTGATAAAAACGGGAAAGAGGTTATTTCGCCCAGATTTACCTGGGTAACTGATTTTGTCGATGGTATAGCTGCCATATCAATTGATAAAAAAATGGGGTTCATTGATAAAACAGGAAAAGAAATAACAACTCTGAAGTACGACGAAGACTACATGGTCGAAAATTATATCAAAAATGGTTTTATTCGGATTAAGTCAGGAGATAAATATGGCTTTATTGATTATTCAGGAAAAGAAATAACTCCTGTAAAATATGACGGAGTATTCAGTTTTAATGAAGACATGGCCTGCGTTTTTATAAAAGATGGGGCTGAATTCAGACATGGATTTATAGATAAAACAGGAAAAGAAGTGATACCGTGTATTTATTCGGAATCAAGTGACTCATTTGACAGAGGGACAGGGTGGGTAAAAGAAGAGTTTTTTTCACCTTGGATTGCTGTGGATAAATCAGGAAACATCAAAAAGTAACAATGTAATCTTTCTGAATTTTAAATATTTGGTCCTGGTTTACCGGGATCCTGGTAGTACATTCTTATGTTCTACTCTGCTATGAACTTAAGCAACGGAATCAGTACAGGTTTGTCCGTCTCAACAACATATGAGGTTTTGGAATCTCCTCCAATATTTTCTGCTGCATGAACATAAGGATTCATCTTATCTATAAAAATAAGCGCTCTTTCTTTTGCGTCATCGCTAAAGCTGACAAATGAAGGATGAACAACAGCGATGAGATCAACAAGCTGACTTTTGTTTGTTTCGATAACCCCTTTGGTTGATGAACCTGTTACTCCATTCCTTGAAATTACTACCGTTCCTCCAGATGGTATCCAGTTCAGCCAGTTCATCTCCTCTCCTGCATTTTTTTCACTACCATTCATTATGATTATATCAGAATAATATTTTCTTAAGCAATCCTTGAAAGCAGGAGGCAGTTTTGTTGCATTGATATATCCTGCAATAAGACGACATTTGTTATAGTGCTCAACATTATAATTATAATCATCTGTAATCAGGTGGCCGTTATTGTTCTGAAGATAAGAAGCAAACATATCCACAATACTCATGAATTCAACAGATGAGGAGTCAACGGAAGTATTATTTTTGCAGATATAGTCTCTTATTTGATGCGCAAATCCCGAACGGTCCGAAGAATTTATACTGATCTCATCAGAAGTCATTCTTATCTCAGGAGGTATCTCTTCAAGTCTGTAGGTAGAAAGAGTTATTCTTGCAACAGGTTTTCTTCCTTCATCATCAAGTATCGGTTCAATGATAACAGAATTGTCGGGCTTTATTTCCTGTGCCTCAATGTCAATTGATCCTGAAGCAAGTCCACTTGCAAACACGGCAATATGAATATTCCCGGATTTTCCTGAAGATCGTACAATGTTTGTAACCGGCATTGATGAATACCAGTACCCCGCGGAAAGGCTCTCAGAAGCGTATGGCTCAAATACCTCAGGGCCAACGAGGGTGGCAGGCCCCGTCACAACCCATTTTATAGTCTTATTGGCCCCGTTAAAATGAGTCCCGTTTGAATCAACAATATCTGCAGTTATTGTTGCAACAGACCCCCTGTCGGCTGGGATCTTCTTTTGTGTAGATGCAAGTACAATCTTTGCAGGTTCTCCGGCTGACCTGCCTGTCTCCTTATCATTTTTTCCCCTGTTATGATTAAAAACAAGAAGATCTGCCGGATCATTCTGATCATCCTTATTATCAGCCGGATACAATGTCGCAGGCACATTGTCTGTCAGAGTAAATTTCAAATCAGATGAGCTTGTTAAGGCGTCAACAACTTCATTCCCATCAATAACTTCCACGGTAATTTTATATATGTATGGGTTCTCCTTGGACCATAAATGAGGCTTTTTTATTGGGGTGCCGGTCTGGTCGAATCTGTATGCCAATCCAGGGTTAATTACCGCTTCCGATCTGTTTATCTGAACCAGATTATCGGCAGCATCAAATATTGATGTCTGTAAAATGCAGTTTTTCTTTTGTGAATGGTCATTCTTAACCCAGGTCTGAATTCTTACAACAGCCTCTTTTTTTGACACCTGAGGAACAGAGATATTGACCCCGCCTTCATATTTCCCGGTATTCTCTGCCAGCATATAAAGATTACTTTTTAATACTAAAGAGACATTACGGATAATGCCGCTATACATGCCCATATCATCCTTTCCCTGCACGGTCGATTGTTTAAGTTCATTTTCCTCACGGTTATTAACAGCCACTGCCAGAACATTGTCGCCTTCCATATTCATTGCCCTTGTAATATCAAAATCAAAAGAGCTGGTTGCATCATTATGGTCACCAAGGTACCTTCCATTGAGCCATACCTTACAATATTTCCGGACACCGTCAAACCTCAGAATAACTTTACAGTCGTAATAATTGCGGTTTACTGAAAAATGCTTGCGATACCACCCCCAGCCCATCCACCAGTAATGTTTATCAATTTCTGCATTGTCAAGGATAAAAGGATTAAGTGAGCCTGTTGTTTCAAAAGTGTTCCATGTATGAGGGATGCTCACAACGGGCCATTTCGAATCGTTATATCCGGTCATTTCATAGCCTTTACCGGTAGCCTCATCAGGAAAATAGTTAAATGTCCATTGTGAATTAATAATCTTTTTTATAGGGATGCTCTTCTGATCTCCCGGTATCTTATTCTGGGCAACTGAAACAGAAATGCATAAAAAAGTCAATAAAAAAGCAGTAATTATTTTCATTGTCATATCTGTTTTAAGACAATTTATTATACCTGAAAAGATACTAAATAATCATAAATGTGGTTACACAAATAATAATTTTCATCAGTGATTAAATATTTGTAAGAAGATAAGTGACCCCATTAAAACGAAGTCACGAAGCAAGAGCACAATTAATAATAGCTTTAAATAAACATGAGATATTTTTTCGGACAGTATTAATTATTAATAAAGAATTAAATGAAATTTGACGCACTTTTGAAATTTTTCTTTAAAAAATGAAAATAATAACCGTTTTTTATTTGATTTGTTAATTTTTTAAATACTTTTGTGCATCAATTATAATTATATAGTGAGAATATCTTTAACCCATATTATTGTCCTCGTACTCATTCTAGCCAAGCGAAGTTGACCGGAAATAATATGTATTATATATAATATAGAGCTTTCCGGGAAACTGGGAAGCTTTTTTTTTAAAATATACCCTCAACAAAATGAAGAAACAACTCAGAAGCTCAAAAACAACATCCGGCAGGAATATGGCAGGAGCCAGAAGCCTGTGGAGAGCCAACGGAATGAAGGAGGAACAACTTGGAAAACCAGTTATAGCAATTGTCAATTCTTTCTCCCAGTTTGTCCCGGGACATGTTCATCTGCATGAAATAGGTCAGGTCATAAAAAGAGAAATTGAAAAAAGAGGTCTTTTTGCTGCAGAGTTCAACACTATAGCTATTGACGACGGTATTGCAATGGGACATGATGGTATGCTTTATTCCCTCCCTTCGAGAGATCTGATTGCTGACAGTGTTGAGTATATGTGTAATGCCCATCTGGCCGATGCAATGGTCTGCATAAGTAACTGCGATAAAGTGACTCCTGGTATGTTGATGGCAACCATGAGGCTTAATATCCCTACAGTATTTGTTTCGGGTGGACCTATGGAAGCCGGAAAGCTTAATGATAGATATCTTGATCTTATTGATGTAATGGTTGCAGCTGCCGATAATAATATAAGTGATCATGATCTGAATGATATTGAGAGGTCAGCTTGTCCCACATGCGGTTCCTGTTCAGGAATGTTCACTGCAAACTCAATGAATTGCCTTAACGAAGCATTGGGGCTGGCTCTCCCGGGAAACGGGACTGTAGTCGCAACTCACCAGAACAGGGTGAAATTGTTTGAACAGGCTGCCGGGTTAATAGTTAAACTGGCTGACAGATATTACAATGAGGGCGACGAATCGGTGCTACCTCTCTCAATTGCAACCAAAGAAGCCTTCATGAATGCAATGTCGCTCGATATAGCAATGGGTGGCTCAACAAACACTGTGCTCCATCTGCTTGCAGTAGCTCACGAAGCCAACGTGGATTTCACAATGAAGGATATCGATGAACTTTCCAGGAAAATTCCAAACATCTGTAAGGTAGCTCCAAGTTCCCATTATCACGTGCAGGATGTAAATCGCGCCGGAGGGATTATGTCAATAATGGGCGAGCTGGAACGTGGCAATCTGATATATGGTTCAGCTAAAAGGATTGATTACCCGACTCTTCATGACGCAATAGCAGACTGGGATATACGGGGAGGAAAGGCCAAACAGGGTGCTGTCGACTTTTTCAGGAGTGCTCCTTCTATGGAAAAAAGCATAAAAATGGGTTCACACAACACCACGTATCAGGAACTGGATACTGACAGGGAAAAAGGATGTATCCACGACATAGAGCATCCTTACAATAAAGATGGAGGTCTTTCAGTACTGTATGGTAATATTGCAAAAAAAGGATGTATCCTCAAAACTGCCGGCATCAGTCCCTCACTCTTCACATTTAAAGGGAGAGCCAGAATCTTTGAATCGCAGGAAGAGGCCTCTGAAGGTATCTTAAACGGAACAGTCAGAGCCGGCGATGTGGTTGTAATACGGTATGAAGGTCCGAAAGGAGGACCAGGAATGCAGGAGATGCTCTACCCGACTTCGTATCTTAAATCAATGAAAATCGATAAGGAATGTGCTCTGATAACTGACGGACGTTTCTCCGGAGGAACATCAGGCTTATCAATCGGACATATCTCTCCCGAAGCCGCTTCAGGTGGAGAAATTGCTTTACTTAAGACAGGTGATGTTATTGAAATAGACATTCCGAACAGGAAAATGAATGTTCTCTTAACAGATACTGAACTTAAGAAAAGGGAGGCTGAAGAAAAGCTGAAGGGAGATAAAGCTTATAAACCAGCAAAACGCGACCGTTCAGTATCACTTTCACTGAAATCCTATGCTTCAACCGTAAGCTCGGCAGATCTGGGGGCAGTAAGATTACTTTAATATTGACAGAACCAGATAATCAGACAATAAAACATTAAGATATTTATAACGATGTTCGACATTATGACAGATAAGGAACTTCAGACAGAAACAGAGCAAATAAGCGAGCCAGGACAAACAGTTACAGGTGCAGAAGCTCTTTTGAGATGCCTGATAGAAGAAGGTACTGATACCATTTTTGGCTATCCCGGCGGGGCAATAATGCCTATTTATGATAAATTGCTCAATTATGAAGACAAACTTCACCACTTTCTTGCCCGCCATGAACAGGGTGCAGCTCATGCAGCACAGTCTTATTCCATGGTGACAGGGAAACCCGGCGTATGCTTTGCCACATCAGGTCCCGGTGCTACAAACCTTGTTACAGGAATTGCCAATGCATTCCTTGATTCGGTGCCTGTGGTATTCATCACCGCCCAGG
>DAOQAX010000131.1:0-6654 GCA_035354395.1 Bacteroidales bacterium
TTTGCTGATAAAGTTCCCTGTGGGTTGGCTCCAGCCGCCCTGCCGGCAAATAATGTCAGAATAAATATCAATAGAAAAACCTGTTGTTTCATTATTTAAAATTTGTCTGTAGTAATTTCTGGCTAATGTATTTCCCGATTTCTAAAATCTGAATTTCAGTAAACTGATCATTGAATTGTTCTCATAACTGTTTTTTCCTGTAACCATTATGTTATCCTCTTCATCTGATGTTACATCATAAGCAACCTGTGTCCCGGTTCCGCCCAGCACCTTAATTTTACCTTCAACAAGGGTGCCTTCAGCATCTGTTATAAAAATCAACATCTGGGCTGAAGAACCTTTTATGATCTGACCAGCCATTACAAACGAATTGGTTTTATATCTGTCAATGGCTTTTATGGCAAAAGAGGACTTAATTGAAGTAGAGGGTTCTAAATCTATTTCATGGCTAAAAAGAGGATCTGCATATATATTATTTGAAATCCCCCAGACATATCCCTTTTGGGCACTCTCGTCACTGCCAATCGTTCCGGCTATTAAATACCAATCGTTTAAAACCTCAATATCAACAGCATATTCATCTGCGATACCGTTTAATATTCTGGGCTCTGTGACACTCCCGTCAGCATTAACTTTTAAAATGAGTATATTGTTGCCTGCCTGTAAAGATTTATTCTCTATTCTGTCAGTGGTGCCTGCAATTATATAACCTCCATTCAAATCAGCCTTAATTACAACCCCTTCATCGTTTCCGGGGAAACCTTTTTGAACCGGTTGACTTATTTCCTCAAGATCATTATTGATTCTGACAAGAAGAATGTCTTTCTTTCCTGTAAGGTTCCCTGAAGCATCAGTTACTAATGTATTCTTAACATCAGTTGTCCCCAGAATCAGAAAACCCTCCTGCGTTTTTACAATATCATTACTATATTGGTTCCCTTCACTTTTATATATCTTTTGAGCCAAAACAGTTCCATCTTCACCCACTCTTGCAACAAAAATATCTTTCTCAAGTGTAACCGTGTCTATAACATATCCGGCACATATTGCTGAACCGTCATCAAGAGCCAGGACTTTTAGTCCCACAGCGGGTTGTCTTTCCCCCAGACTTTTTTCCCAAATAACATTCCCGTCAGATCCTGTTTTTATTATCCCCATTCTTTTAACTGATCCTTCAATGTAGTTATCGGTTCTTGTTATGTCAGTAACCTGACCTGAAATAAAATAGCCATCGTCTGATTTTGCCAGACTATAACCGATATTTTCATAAGCATCCCCATAAAATTTGAGAAGCATATCATTTTCATTGTTCTTTTCACATGAGGAAAGAAATATTATAAAAAGTAGTATTATGTATTTCCGTCTCATATCTTATTGTTTTCTTTTAGTTGGTTTAAAGAATATCTGAGAAACACCGATAGAGATATTCAGTGAGTTTATATTAAAATCATCATCCACATAGTTATATAGCCATCTTAATTCTTCGGCCGACTCCCCGTTTCTGATTGTCTGATTGAGGATTCCCAGGTTTGATCTTAATTCAACAAACACAAATCCACGGGGAATTTTATATTTAACTCCTGCACCTGCCTGGGTAAAAATGTCCATTTTAGTCCTTGAATCATCCCGGTTTATATCAGCACCCGATATGGTGTTGGGATTATTTATATCAATAGGTTCAGATAAAGGCTGTGCCATAGTCCTCAAATTGAATGCCACCCCTTCGCCCAAACGGGCATAAGCTGTAAGATTACCACGGGTAAGAAAATCATATGTAAAGGTCACCGGTATCTCAATTCTTTTCTGGGTTTCTTTATAAATGATCTCCTTGAATCCCATAAAGCTCTCACTGTTTGTAAAGGAAAGTTGAGAGTATCCCGCCTCAAGATTGATCTCCAGCTTTTTGTTTATATTAATTTTGGCTTCAAGAGATGTAAAAAGATTAGCTGCATTAGTACTGTAAGATTTTTCTCCCTGAATAGTGGCAGCCGTTTTCGTATCGATGAAGGTAATAAACGGCAGGCTGGTCCCAAAATGAAATGCAAGCTGGACCACCTTCCGTACATTAAAATTATTATACAGATGCACAAAACTGGAGTGGTCGGTAGGACTTACATGGTATTCAGGATTTTTTCTCAGGAAAGCCATCATGGTTGAATCAGCCTTACCGAGTTTGTCTTCAAACAAGTATGACTGAATCAGAAGCTTGTAAGCTGAAAGTGATTCTTCATTTGTAAAACCCGACTTAATGCACCCGCTGAGCATTGAAGGGACCAGCTCAACCTGTCCCTTGTCAAACAATGACTGTGCTGTTTTCAGTTTCTCTGCACAACTGCCAGTCTCCTGTGAATAACCGGCAAAAGAGGAAAATAGTAATAATACAACATAAGCAAAATACTGTCGTATTTTAGGGAAATATTTGAGTTTCATTTCCGTAAGAACTTTATTTAATGGCATCGACTACAATGTGATAACTCTTTTCCTGACAGGTTTTCTCAAGAGGAATATCTTTCCCCACATAAGTATTCCATTCGTCCTGTGTCATGTTTCTTGTTACGATATTGCATATATCTCTTACCATATAATCAACATGGGTCGGACGGCAGACAAGGTTTTCGCTCCCCGTATAAGCACCTGAAACAATCATCTGCCCGTCAGGGCTGAACTGAATCACAAGGATAAATCCTTCATTATCCGTAAAAGTGACCGGAGGTTCAGTGAGATCGGCAGGGTCTTCAATATTATAAATTTTAATGGTCTTATCATTACTGGCTGTGGCCATCTGTTTAAGGGTTGTATTAAACTGTATGTCGTTGATCTGGGCAGAATGAGCTTTCACTTCTGAAATTCTTTTACGCAGATTAATATTCCACAATTCTACATTTCCGTTTACATCACCTATAGCCAGCAGATTGTTGTCAGGATTGAACCTTATGACCTTAATATTTTTATTGGCTGTTTCAATGCTGAAAATATCTGAACTTTTAGCCGGGTCCCATACAACCACATCCCCTTTACTATTCAGACCTGCAATATGTTTCCCATTCGCAGAGACATCGATTGAAGTTATCTGCATTGACCCGTTAGTGATATTTGTGCTTGTTCTGGCAGCAATATCCCATTTCAGCACTTTACCATCAAGTGATGCGGAATAGAGATATTTCCCGTCGAAAGAAAAAATCAGTGATTTGATTTTCCCGCTGTGCCCTTTCATTTCATATTCTGCATCGTTCCCTTTCAGCGGGATCATTCTTATTGACGAGTTGGCACTTCCGAGAGCCAGCCATGAAGCATCCGGGCTGACAGCTAAAACTTCAATTATGTCGGTCCCTGAATAAATTATCTGAAGAGCTTTCTCGTTATTATCAAGTGACCATTTAAGTACTTTTCCATCATAACCCGATGTATAAAATTCTCTCTTTCCCGGGACAAAAGCAATACTTCTTATTTCACCATTATGTCCATTGAACGATTTATAGCTTCTGTTATCATATTGTTTCCCGGAATTATATAATCCTGCATATATATCAGCGTCGTTCTCAAGTCCTTCATTGTTTTTGTTAAACAGATAGGCCTGATAGGCAAGCAGCGTCTGAAGCTCTATTTGCCCCTGAGCCTGTAAAGACTTTATTGACATGGCTTTACCAATCGATAACATTCTCTGGCGCAAAGCTTCTTTGCTTTGTCTGACAGCTTCTTTCTCATTTTTCAATGCCAGTTCCTTGGCCTGGGTGGCAGAGTCTTTCTGTTGATTTGCATAGATTTCATTTCTGTGTGCAAGGTCAGCATTGAGAACCGCTATCCGTCTTTGTCGTTCCGCATTTTCTTTTTCAATCCTGGCCTCTTCAGCCTTCTGGGTTGCAATAACAGCATTAGTTTCTGCCAATGATCTCTGTTCTGTGGCTATCTTTGTAGCAGTATCAGCTTTTGCCCTTTGATGCTCGGCCTCGGTTTTTCTTTGTTCTGCCAGGAAAGTCTGTCTGTCTGCAGCAATTTTCTGTACAAAAGCAAAAAGCATGAATGCTACAGATATTATTGCAGCAGTACCAAGGATCATCGCTACTATTTTGGTTCTCTTCATCTGCCTTTTTTGCAGCCGTATCTTGTTTTCCTCTTCGTCAAGATAGGCTTTCTCACTGGTCCGCAGATAAACCATAGCGCGTTCAAAGGCAGGATTATACTGTTGTGCCCAGGTAAGAGTCGGTTTGTGCTTGTCACGCCAGTTAATTGCAAGTTGAAGATCAGGTGGTCTCCAAAGACTTGTCCTTCCCTGCTGGTACATAGCCGAAGCTTCTGACAACCTTAAATACATCTGAACCGATGATGCCTCATCATCAACCCATTCTCTGAGCCTGTCCCATAAACGCATAAGACTTTCATGCGAAAGATCGATAATGGAATCATCATTCAAAGGTACATTCTGCCTCGGAGTAATAAATGACCGTGACGAAATTCTGAATTTTTCAACTACTTCAAAAAGTTCTTCGCTTGTACATCCTGCAATGGACTTTATTATATTTACACCTGATGGATGCCGCAGACCTTTATTATCCGGACCTTTCTCTGTAATAGTTTTAAACATCACCTCACAAATCTCCTTTCCCCTCAGGCTCAGCTCTTCATAAGCCTCATTTGCATGAAGTGACATGGCGTCGCTCATAGTTCCCACCGAGCTATAATCTGTTTTGCTTATCGGCCGGTCAGGCTCATCAAGTTCCTGCCAATAGCTCCATGTTCTCATCATGGCATGTTGCAAAACAGGCAACTGGTCAGTCCTGTCTCCAATATCACTGAGAAGTGTCTCTACAAGTTCCTGGTCAATTTTTGCTCCGGCATACTGTACAGGTCCGGTAATTGCTTCCCTGTAGTTTTCAGTCCCCATATGAGGAACAAGATAATTGCTGTTATTGATAAGCTGAGTAAGTCCCTGGTAATGTGCGCACTCTCCAATAAAGTCCGAACGCATCGTCACTATTGTATAGATATTAACGTCAGACTGGCTGACAGCATCGACCATAAAATCAATAAACTTCGAATTTGTGGCAAGTGATGAATCTGTTTTGCCAGGAGCATTGTATCTGAAAAGTTCCTCAAACTGGTCGACAATCATGAGTATCCTTTCATCTGAAGCTGCTAAAAGATTTTTAATTGCAACTGCAATACCATCGGGACAATTAAGAAGTTCCTGGAGTACTGTATTTCTGTCGGCTTTTTTCTGACCGGTTGCCGCTAAATTTTCTAACAATGAATCTGCAAGGTTACCGAAAGGATCATTCCCCGGACGGAAAGAGAAAATCTTCCACCCATGATGATCCGTTATTTCCAGCTTCCTTACCCTGGGCAATGCACCGCAATAGATCAGAGACGATTTACCGCTGCCGGAAGCACCAATTACAGTGACAAACCTGTTTTGCAGCAACTTACTTACAACCTCCTCACTCTCATTTTCCCTTCCGAAAAACAAATCACTCTCTTCCGGTGCAAAAGGCCTTAACCCGGGAAAAGGGTTAAATTTTTTATTGTCTCTGTTTGGTCCCATAATGATATTTTACCTTATTACACTTTAATACCTATTACCAATATGTCATCAACCTGATCATTCTCGCCTTTCCATTCAATGAACTTTTTCATTAACAGCTCTTTTTGCATTTCCATAGGCTGGGTATGAATCTCAAGAAGAAGTTTCTCAAATCGTTTCGACATGAATTTCTTATTATCAGGCCCTCCGAACTGATCAGCATAGCCATCAGACGCAAAATAGAAACAATCGCCTTTATTGATATCTATCTCTACATTCTTAAAATGTTGAGGACTGTCACCACCAAAAACTCCAATTGGGAACCGGTCTCCCCGGTATTTAATTACCTGGTTGTCCCTTATCAGTGTCAGAGGGTTGTTTGCTCCTGCAAAATCGTTTTTCCCTGCGGCAAAGTCGAAGACGCAGAGTACCATATCCATTCCGTCTTTTATAATAGAAGTGTCTGCCTTGTTTTCATTCAGGGTGGTAACAACACCAAGATTAAGCTCATCCATTATTTCACTGGCTTTGCGTGCCTTCCTGACGTCGACGGCATTGTTAAGCTGATTAAATCCGACAATTGACATAAATGCTCCGGGAACCCCATGTCCGGTGCAATCAACTGCAGCAATCATAAATAGTCCGTCAACTACATGGACCCAGTAAAAATCGCCACTTACGATATCTTTTGGAAGATACAGGATAAAATAGTTTTTCAGATATTTATCGATAAGAGCAAACGATGGCAATATGGCATTCTGTATCCTTCTGGCATAATGAATACTGTCCATAATATGCTTCTTCTGCTCCTCAATCTCCTCCTTCTGTTTTTCAATCCTGAGAGTTCTTTCTTTCACCTTCTCTTCCAGTTCATAATAATACCCTTCAAGCTGGGCAATCATCATATTAAACTTTTCAGAGAGCCTTGTTATTTCATTATTGCCCGATACTTCTGCGCGCTCCCTAAGATTACCGTTGGTGATTCTGTCGACATTTTCGACCAACTTTTTAATAGGACGTGTGATCACTTTGGTCTTGCGATAAATAACAAAGCTAAGCACCAGCATCGTTATCAGGAATATAAGAATAAACCGTTTTGCTTCGATCCTGAATAATGCCTGCTGAGCCGTACGATC
>DAOQAX010000132.1:0-6647 GCA_035354395.1 Bacteroidales bacterium
AGAAAAAAACGGTCTAAAGGAAGATTTTGTAAGGAGAACCAGTTCAATATCAGGATATTGTTTTCTCATTCCTTCCAGGACAGGTGCAATAAGTGCCACGTCGCCCATGGCTGAGGTTCTGATTACAAGGATGCGCATTTTAATACTTTTCGTAGGATTTTTCCTCAATCAGGCCCGAGGATGTCTTAATATTTATCTCCCTTTTTATCTCAGATCTCCTGTCGTTTTTAAAGTATACCGACCGGGCTGTATTAATAAACTCATCTCCAAAATCCTTCTTCCGTTCAAGGTCACGGATACGGTCCTCAATATCCCACAATTCACAATTCACCTCATATAAAGCTTTATACAGAGGATCGGTGGTACTTATAATTGAAGCAGTAACATCTATAAGAATATCGTACTCTTTTTGCAGGTTTGCTAGCTTGGTCTTGTCTTTTATCCTCTCAAGCTTTATCTGTATTATAGTGAGTTTGTCTATGATCTCACCATTTGATACTTCAATTTTCATTTCCGGTATTTTTATTCAAAAATAGCAGATTTTTATATTAAATAAGGCCCCATGCTTTCGAATAGGTATTTTTAACCATATATCTTCCTTTTATACTCTGATCTCCTCTGTAAAAGTTATATTACTCTTAACTTACTGCTTTTATTGCCTTTACAGCATTTATGCCATTTAAACCATTAATATGGATCCACATCGATGGCAATCTTCAGCGAAGAGGCTCCCTTTTCTTTTTCCAGCCTCCCAATCGCCTCAACAACAAGTTGTTTTGCCTTGACAGGGGGCTTATTCCTTTCAATTTTAATAAGAATGGTCTTTATATACCAGAGCTGAACCTGGGAAATAACAGGTGATTCTGGTCCCAGCACTCTCTTTCCGAATATTCCTTTCAGATCATTTCCGAGAACGTCCGAATAATGATTCAGAAGTGAGCGATCTTTATGTCTGATAATTATTTTAACCATCCGGCAAAAAGGTGGATAGTTGAAAGTCATCCTCTCTTCAGCCTGCATTCTGAACATGTTTATATAGTCATGACGCAATACAAGCCTTATAATCCTGTTGGCCGGGTCAGAGGTCTGGATCACAACTTTGCCCTGCTTCTGCCTTCTTCCTGCTCTTCCGCTGACCTGTTCCATAAGCTGGAAGCTTCTTTCATGTGCCCTGAAATCAGGGTAATTGAGGAGATTATCGGCATTCAGCACCCCAACTACTGTAAGATTCTCAAAGTCAAGCCCCTTTGAAATCATTTGTGTACCGATAAGTATATCTATCTGTCGCTTCTCGAAGGCTTTTATTATTTTGTTAAAAGAATTTTTATTTCTTGTTGTATCCTGGTCCATGCGTGCAACACGAGCTTTTGGAAATACAATTTTTATCTCATCTTCAATTTTCTCGGTACCGAATCCACGGGTTACCATACCTGATGAATGACAATTACCGCATTTTGAAGGAAGATCTGCAGTATATCCGCAATAGTGACAAATAAGTTTTCCTGCTCCCTTGTGATAGGTAAGGTTAACTGCACATTGAATACAGGTCGGTATCCATCCGCATTCTGAACATTCAATATAAGGTGAGAATCCCCTTCTGTTCTGAAAAAGGATTATCTGCTCATCTTTACCGAGAGCCTCATCCATTGCGGTAAGCAGTTCAGGAGTAAAATGTGAGATCATCAGCTTTTTCCTGTATGCTTCACGGGTATTCCCAATTATTATTTCAGGCATCTTTATGAGACCGTATCTCTCTTTCAGTTCAGCCAGGCCATACTTTCCTTTTACGGCATTATTATAACTTTCAACTGATGGTGAAGCTGATCCTAGAATAGTTTTAGCCTTGTGAATAGAAGCAAGCATTATTGCAGAATCGCGGGCATGGTACCGTGGTGCAGGATCCTGTTGTTTATATGAACTGTCATGCTCTTCATCGACAATGATAAGTCCAAGATCACTGAACGGAAGGAACAGGGATGATCGCACTCCAAGTATAAGTCGGAATCCGTTAACAGTGTCATTGTCTGCAACCTTTTTCCATATCTCCACCTTTTCGGGATCGGAGAACCTCGAGTGATATACTCCAGTAACAGCGCCAAAATGCTTTTTCAGCCGCATAATAATCTGGGTTGTCAGAGCTATTTCGGGAAGCATATAAAGAACCTGTTTCCCCTTTTTCAACTGTTCTTCAATAAGATGTATATATATTTCTGTCTTGCCGCTCGAAGTAACTCCATGCAACAGAACAATATCTTTCTCATTCAATTGATTTTTGACTGATTCATAGGCAGCTGCCTGAGCAGCACTTAATTCTTTTACCGGCTCCTTAAAGCTGTCCGTATCAGTCAGCCTCGAAACAGGCATTGATTCTGACGATAGGATACCTTTACCCACAAGGGCTTCAACTATATTAGTCGAAGAATGAGATTCAGATAAAAGCAGTGACTTGCTTACAGGAGTACTTTCTGATCCGGGTTCATATTTCGAAAGTGTGATATAACTTGCAAGGACTTCATATTGCTTCGGAGCCCGTCCAAGGGTGTCGAGGATCGAATTAAGCTCGGTCTCGGAAAAATTGTTTGCGAGCTTAATAAACGTCTCCGTTCTGGGCCGGTAATTATCAAGGCTGGCTTCTGAAGGCAAGGCAGCTTTCATCACCTCTCCTTCGCTGCACAGATAATATTCTGAGATCCAGAGCCAAAGTTTTAACTGTGATTCATTGATTGCAGGAACAGCGTCAAGGACCTCAATCACAGGTTTTACATTCTTAACAAGAGGCGCTTTGTTGTGAACGGAACAGACTATTCCGGAGGACAGCTTTTGACCTCCAAACCTGACCTTTACCCTCACCCCGGGTTTTACAATGTCAAGCATATCATCAGGGATCCTGTATGTGAATCGCCCTCTTACAGCAAGGGGTAAAATAATATCAGCAAACCAGGTTTTTGTCATCTGTCAAAGCAGAATGCAAAGTAAGAATAAATTTCGGTTACCTCAAGCTCATCTTTTTTAAATGCATGATTAAATGCAGACCTCCAACCAACAAGTTCGCCGTACATATTCAGATTCATCCGCCAGGGAAAAGTCTGCGGTAAAAAAGCAAAGAAACCAGGTATTCAGTTTGATTTAACAAAGGATGACATTACTGTAAGAAGATGTTCCTTTTTTATTGGTTTTAAAAGACAGGCATCGCACCCTGCTTCCAGAATAATATCTCTATCATCTTCGAAAATAAAAGCCGTCTGGGCTATTACAGGAATATCTTTCCGGATTTTTCTTATCTCCTTTGCCGTATCAATGCCATTCATTTCCGGCATCTGCATATCGAGGAGTATAACATCGACATCAGGGGTATTCTTTACTATTTCTATTGCTTCGAACCCCGTCTTGGCAGTAAGTATTGAGACTCCTGTATCGATCAATATACGGCTAAGGTATATCAGTACATCTTTATTGTCATCAACCAGAAGGCATTTTTTTGAACTCCAGTCCAGAACTGCAGTAAATTGATTGTCATTAGATAATTTAAACTTGTTTTTTGAACTGCCTGCCGGTCTGTAGGGGATAGAGAAACTGAATTCTGATCCTATACCCTTCTCAGACTGGACAAAGATCTTCCCTCCCATTCGTTCAACGACTTCCTTTGCCAGTGTCAGACCTATACCAAGCCCCTCAAACGGACGATGATGCCCGGTTATCTCCTGTCTGAATTCCTCAAAAATATGCCCTAGGTTTTCTTTGTTAATCCCGATTCCGGTATCCTTTATTTTAAAAATCACATTCTCTTCTTCGCGGAAATATAATAATTCTATTGACCCGTCAAGTGTAAACTTTACTGCATTATCCATAAGATGGCCTAAAACACGCTTAAGCCATATTCTGTCAGAGAAAATCAGATCACCGTTATCACCGAACTGATTTTTCACATTGAGAATGATGGGTTTCTCATTTCTTTTTATCACCTGCCTGACATCCTCAATAACTTCATTGACAACTGAATTGAGCGAGGTTTCTTCATAAGTTATTTCTATCTGTGAACTTTCCAGGCGGGAGAGATCAATGATATCGCCAATAATCTGCAATAATTTTTCACTGTTATGGTTAATCTGCTCAACGTATTCCTCTTTCATCTCAATGGTTATATCATTTGAAAGAAGAAGATTCGAAAAGCCGACCACACTGTTCAACGGGGTCCTTATTTCATGTGAGATATTTGCAAGAAAACTGGCCTTAAGCTTTTTACTTGTTTCAACTTCAGCATTTGCCTTTATAATATCTTCATGGGCCTTCTTCAGCTTTGTAATATCACGCAAAGTTGTGAGTATACCAGATAACTCTTCTGTTTCATCTTTAATAATGGTCGATCTGATCACAACTATCAAAATGTTATTTCCGTTATTCCTGATTTTAATCTCAGATTCAAAGAATCCGGAACTACTAAGAGACATGTCTATTTTCGACCTTAAGTCGGGGTAATCTGGACAGCATTTCCTGAATACTGATTCACTAAAGGTCCCTTCTTCTATCCCAAACAATGAATAAAACGCGGAGTTGGCATATTTCAGGCTCCAGTCCTTATTGGTAAAACATATCCCAACATCTGCAGACCGGACCATTTTTCTAAAGAACCGTTCAACCTGATTTTGCTCCTTTTTAATCAGACTTTTTTGATCAGACAGTTCTGAATTTACCCTTTGAAGCCCGACATTGATATCATTAATTTGTCTGTTCCGTTCCTGAAGCTGCCTGTTAACTTTTAAAAGTTTTATTATAAAAAATAACAAAGCAGCAAGAATAACAATAACTGAGCAGACAATAGAAAGCAGCAGGCTAAATGACGTCCCGTATGTATTTTGAACCAGGCTTAGCTGAGACACTGATATAAATTGTTCATTAACACCGTTAGAAAATGATTGTGTTGAAAACAACACTGCGGAAAGAAAGAAAAAAATATATAAAAAAAATCTTCTGACCATTCTATACTTTACTCCAAAATCTCTTCTTCCCATATTTAGATATAAAAAGTATCACAATCATTTTATTCACCCATGGAGGATTAAATCAAATTTAACTAATAATATTATGACCTCAGTAACAAATATTGTCTTTTAAATTGAAAATATGAATTTATTGCATTTTTAAATTCATTCATCAATATAATTTTTTTTTGCAACCTGATTCTACTCTGACAGATTAACCTGATTCATGACTTTTCTCATGCTTTTCCCCTTTCATAAATGGAGTCAGAAGAAAAATCCGGCTGTTGCCTTCAGGGTACAGGGTAAAAACAGTCGGATTTTTCGAATATTAAAGTAGAACTAATTACAAGTAACTAATCAGTTTCAATAAAAATAAAGATTCTTCACTTCACTAATCCCTCGCCGGGGCTCCGGATTAGTTCCGTTACTAATGACAGACATATATAGAGATATGGGGGTAATGAAGCCTTGTCATTCTGAACGCAGCGTCAGCGGAGTGAAGAATCTAAAAGGATCAGCAGGAATTGAATAAATGAACTTCTGATTATTTTACACCATATTATTCATTAATCAGTTGGCATTTTGAACAAAGCAAAGAATTTCTTATTTCATAACTTATCAGTACATAAAGTGATCATTGGTTTCAAGTGACTAATGTTAAAAATTAAGTGTCACCAAAATTTGGTTGCAGCTTTAAATGTAATTGCTGCCTACAAAAGGAACTGATTCATTACATTAATTGATTAACTTTAGGCATTCCAGGCACTCAAAACTATAGACACAGATTGGTTGCCTGATTTTAAATTAGAGGAAAAATAAAAGCAGGAAGCCAGAATAAACATCTCTTTTGAATCAACGGATAAATTATTAACAAAAAAAATCTGACATGTATTACGTAAACCTTAGGAAAACTAATCTCTCCAGGCAAATCCGGCTAATTAATGTATTGGCCTTTTGCATCATAATTATCACAGGTTCAGGATGCAGGAATAAAACCAATAGTACAAAAGCCGTGATCAACTCTCCGGAGGATGTACTTGTACTTAATCCCGGCCCAGATAATCCCCGTAACAGTGAGGGTGACTTTATCACTTTAAATGATGGTCGAATATTATATATATACACCCATTATACTGGCACTTCATCAGACGACCACGCTAACGCATTTCTGGCCGGAAGATATTCCTCTGATAAAGGGAAAACATGGACGCAGAAAGATGCTAAAATAGTTGAACAGGAGGGAACAATGAATGTTATGTCAGTCTCTCTGCTCAGATTGCAGAACGGTGATATTGCTCTTTTTTATTTGAGAAAGAACTCGACAACCGATTGTCAGCCGATGATACGGATATCGAAGGATGAAGCTATGACATGGAGTGAACCAGTCAGATGCATGACAGATAAAGAGGGCTATTTTGTTCTTAATAATAATCGTGTGATTCAGCTTAAGAATGGACGATTGCTGTTTGCTGTAGCTTTGCACCAGAGCCCGGGCGAAGAGAAGGCTAACAGCGTTGGCCGGCTATGGAGCTATTTCTCTGATGATAATGGAGCCACATGGAAACCAGGTGAAGAGGTTGCTAATCCTGAAAATATTGTAACACAGGAACCAGGACTGATTGAACTGAAAAATGGTGATATCATGATGTTTGTCCGCACGATGTCCGG
>DAOQAX010000133.1:0-6588 GCA_035354395.1 Bacteroidales bacterium
GCCAGGTATTCATCCCATGATACTTCAATCTCAGCCATAAAGAACGGGCTTATCTCAACTTCTCTCACCGGCCCCTCATCTTCTTTTCTGAAAGGTTCACCGGCAGGACTTCCCATCTTGAATTTTCCTCCCGGAATTGCAACCATATTAAAAGAAACCGGCGAATTAGGTATCTGTTCCGTAAAGTTCTTAAACTCTGAAACTTTAACAGGTTCAGTAAATATCTCTTTCACTGCAGAAGATGTTTTTCCGAACGTGGAATTACTTCCATGAGTATATCCTTCAATATAATGACCTGCATTAAGATGGCAGTTTATGCAATGTAACTCCTTAGTCTTTTTTGTCTGCGTATAATACAGGTGGGCATCTTCTCCCTCTTTTGAAAGTTTTGCAGGGAAAAGATTCTCATGACATTTTATGCAACTGCTTTCATAAACATAACCACGTGCAACTTCCAGCCTTTTACGATCTTCCCAGTTAAATGAAGCAGAATCTTTTGTCCACTTGCTCCACAGGTCCCGTAACCCTGTCTTACCTTTTGCCCAAAGATATCCATGACCTTCCGGAGGGAGGTGGCATTCAATACAGGCAACTCTGTAACCCGATTGTGTATCATAATGAACAGACCTTTTCCACGATACATCAGCCATTGGGTGAATATGACAGGATACACAGTAATCATTTGTCGATGTCATTCGCAGAGCTTTTCCGCTCCCAAGAATTAGAATTGCTCCGACAATTAATCCAGGGAAAAACCATAAAAATAATTTCTTCATACAAAAAATATAATAAAGCTCAAGATAAAAAAATATCCCTCACGGGATACAAAGATGAATCATTTTCAGAACAAAAAAATTATCAACTGTCATGCAGAAAGGTCTTATTTTCCACCTGATAAGTAAAAAAAAATCAAAAATATTCAGGCTATAACAATGTATATCTGCACTTTAATAAATCGGCCTCCAATTTTTACAGATTCTTTCAGCTGAATTAATTTTAAACTTTTTTAACTATCTTACATATGAATGTCACGGATCAATAAATGACCCCCGGTCGACCCGGGTCCCGCTATATAACCTTCCCGCCTGCCTGATTGTTTGGCTTTGAGGTTATAAAGGACGGCAGCTATTTATTATACTCGTCAAAAAAATCATTGCCTTTATCATCGGTTATTATGAATGCCGGCATATGCTCAACATGTATCTTGCGTATTGCTTCCATCCCGAGCTCTTCAAAATCGACTATCTCAACCGATTTAATATTCTCTGCTGCGAGAAGAGCGGCAGGCCCACCGACTGAACCTAAAAAGAAACCACCATATTTCTTGCATGCTTCAATGACAGACCTGCTCCGGTTGCCTTTTGCCAACATTATCAGAGAGCCTCCAAGACTCTGGAAGAGATCAACATAAGAATCCATTCGTCCGGCTGTTGTGGGGCCGAAGCTACCCGAAGGCATCCCTTTTGGTGTTTTTGCCGGACCTGCGTAATATATCGGATGATTCATGAAATATTCAGGCATTGGTTTACCTTCATCAATCATCTTTTTAATCTTTGCATGTGCCATATCTCTTGCAACAATAAGGGTACCAGTAAGACTTAACCGGGTTTTCACCGGATATCGTGTAAGCTCTGCAAGAACCTCCTTTATCGGGCGGTCGAGATTTATCTCTACAGGCTTTGCAAGTGCCGGAGCTTCTGCCGGAAGAAAACGAGCCGGTTTTTTTTCCAGCTCTTCAAGGAAAATACCGTCAGGGGTGATCTTCGCCTTTATGTTCCTGTCGGCGCTGCAGCTTACCCCAAGTCCGACAGGACATGAAGCAGCGTGTCGCGGAAGACGTATAACTCTCACATCATGAACAAAATATTTGCCTCCGAATTGCGCTCCCACTCCATATTTCTGGCATATTTCTTCAATCTTCTTCTCCCACTCAATATCACGGAAAGCCCGTCCGCTGGCATTGCCTGTGACAGGAAGGCTATCCAGATATCCTGCAGAAGCTTCCTTGACAGTTTTTAGCGTGGACTCGGCTGAAGTACCGCCAATTACAAGAGCAAGATGATATGGCGGACAAGCTGAGGTCCCAAGCTCTTTTATCTTATCTTTTACAAATCTGGTAAGTGATTCTTCATTCAGCAGAGACTTTGTCTGTTGATAAAGGAATGTCTTATTGGCCGACCCACCCCCTTTTGTAATAAAAAGAAACTCATAAGTATTGCCTTCCCGTGAGTAAATGTCAATCTGCGCCGGAAGGTTCGTACAACTGTTCTTTTCATCAAACATAGTAAAAGGGATAATCTGAGAATACCGCAGGTTTTTCTCATCATATGTCTCAAAAATACCTCTTGAAAGGAACTCCGCGTCATTCACCCCGGTACAAACCTGTTCCCCCTTCTTCCCGATAACAATAGCTGTTCCGGTGTCCTGGCACCACGGTAATTCACCTTTGGCAGCTATAATTGAGTTACGGATCATAGTATATGCCACAAACCTGTCATTATCTGTAGCTTCAGGATCTTTGAGTATCCTGGCAAGTTTTTCCAGATGAGAAGACCTTAAAAAAAACGACAGGTCGGATATGGCTTCTTTTGCAAGCAGCTTTAATCCCTCAGGAGATACCTTAAGTATTTTACGTTCTCCCTCTTCAACAACTTTCACATAATCTTTTGTTAACAGTCTGTAAGTTGTTGAGTCCTTTTCAATCTGAAAAGGTTTCTCATAAATAAAATCTGCCATATACTTTGTGTTATTTAATCAACAATTACTTATGCAGAAAAAAGAAAATTCAAATGCCTTTATCAAATATAAGAACAAACCAGCTAATAAAATAAAAACCATGATGGCAATTGATATTTTATTTGGGATAATTATTTAGTGTATTGGTTACACAGAGGGACACAGAGAATCACAGAGGACCACAGAGAAAAAGGAGAAAAACACAAAAGAATATTTCTTTGGCTATCTGTGGGACTCTACCCTGTTTTCAGCATTAGGGAGGTATATCCTCAGGGATTAAACACTAGCAGGAAGATAAGTAACCCCAGGAAAACTGCATGTCTCTGTGTAACTCTGTGTCTTCTTTGTGTCCCTTTGTGAAAGCTCTTCCTACAAATCTTTATTTTCTGCCTACTAATATTTATTTATCAACTCTGAAAATGCAAATTTATCCTTAGCCCTGATTCCCCTGGGAGTCATCATAAGATTACAACACTCAACATGTTCATCGTGCTGAAAAACCAGCACATAATCTCCGTCCAATGCTTCTTTGAGAAGATGTTCCTTTTCTGCAATTGTTTTAAGCGATTCGATGTCATAGCTCATGTTCCAGACAAGCGGCAGGTGAGCAGTGGTAGGAATAAGATCACCTGTATAAACAAGTGTTTTGTCTCCGTATTTAATTACCGGGATTATAAGTCCCGGAGTATGCCCATAGCATATCCTTATTGAGAAACCCGGAAATAATTCTTTATCCCCGTCTATCAGGTTAAGATTACCACTCTCGCCTATAGGGATGATATTTTCTTCAAGAAATGAATCTTCTTCCCTGATGTTGTTTTTGACGGCCCACTCCCATTGCGAGCGGCTGACATGATATTTTGCTTCGGGGAAGGTAAGTTCATAACCGTTTCCTTCTTCTCTTTTCTTTACACCGCCACCGCAATGGTCGGCATGAAGATGTGTAAAAACCACATCAGTAATATCCTCCGGCTTATATCCTCTTTTGTTCAAACCTTCAATAAGGCCCTCTCCGTCATGGAGATAGACATATCTGAAAAACTTTTCGTCCTGTTTGTCGCCCCAACCTGTATCGACCAGTATAACATGACCTTCAGTTTCAACTATCAAGGTCTGTAATGAAAGAACTATAAGATTATTATCATCAGAAGGATAAACCTTCGACCATAACATTTTGGGGACCACCCCAAACATAGCTCCACCGTCAACTTTAAAATTTGCTATATTAAATAGCTGAAGCTTCATCAGGAATTGATTAATTTCTCGAGATATTTCTTGGTTTTCACAAGGTAATTGCTGGTACTGTCGGCCAGTTCATATTCTATAATGATGTTCCCTTTGAATCCTATCTTTCTGAGATATGAAATTACTGCCGGGAAGTTTGTTTCCCCTTCAGGAATCGGAACCTCTTTGCCAAGCTGGTTTGGATCGGTCGGGTAACAACCATCTTTTGCATGAAGGGACCTTACATATTTTCCAACCACCTTCAGTCCATCGAGAGCATTTGATTTTCCGTAAAGAACGAGATTAGCAGTATCGTAGTTAACGAAAAGATTGCCTGTACCTATATCGAGAATTGCCCTTAGAAGGGTTACCGGAGTCTCCTGACCTGTTTCAAAATAAACATCAATACCCTGTTTTTTAGCATACTCCCCTATAGGTTTCATTGTATTGATGAAGTCTTTGTATTTAACGTCAGCCGGATCTTCAGGGATAAAACCGAAATGTGTCTGTATCGCCGGAATGCCTGCTTCTTTGCAGAAGTCAATACCTTTAATTAACCTTTCAACTCGTGCAGCCCTGTTTTCAGTCGGGACAAGACCAATTGTCGATGGCCCTTCGGTAAGGTTCCATTTATAAACACCAGGCCCCATGCAGATCAGGGAGGTCGGTGTTATTTCATACTTTTTAAGTGAAGCCTTAACTCTTTCAGCCAGCTCAGAAGAATAATTTTCTATACTCAGCTGGCATGTTTTGAACCCAAGGGTCTTTACAATTTTCAGATCTTCTTCAGGATTATTTGCATTTGATATTACTCCTACCAGAATATCAGTTGATTTCTTTTTATCGGCTACTGTGGCTGATCCTTTTCCAAAAGAGGGAACAACAGCAGGTATTGCGGCCATTAATGAGGCTGAATAAATAAATTTCCTTCGATTAATTTTTGCCATTTTATTTGATTTTTATTTTTCAATTTTCAGCAAAGTTAGTATATGATAAGCCGTTTAGTCCAATATCAGCTAAAATATTTTCAACATTTATTTAAGCCCCTGCCTCAGCAAGGTCTTCGCGGAGTTTATCCCGGTAAGCCGGACTTCAACTTTTATCTTTTGTCTTTTAACTTTTATCTTAAAACACTAAAGATTTACCTTTTTTGAGTGCCGGAATGTATTCATTAATGAACTGCAGTACTGCTGCATACCAATTACATCTGCACCAATGTTAATAAACTTATACCCCATATCAATAAATTCATCAAGCTGGGATATGCTGCCTGTTGTGGCAGCGAACTTACCGTACTTATTTGCAACTTTTGCCACAAGTTTTCGTGTTTCAATCAACAGAGGATTCTTCCAGTCGCCGGGAGCACCTATCCCCTGGCTGAAGTCGCCAGGTCCGAAGAAAAGCATATCATACCCCTCCAGTTCAGCAATAGCTTCAAGATCTTTCAATGGTTCCGGGTCTTCAATCTGTAATACGACAAACCTTTGTTCATTAGACTGTTTCAGATAATCATCAAAATCGAGGCCGGTATAGAATCCATCAGCATTACCACCATCAATGGGACGACGGCCTATAGGATGGAAACGGGTCATATACACCACCCGTTTTGCATCTTCAAGGTTCATAATATGAGGGACAAGGATACCGGTAGCATCCATCTCAAGTGGTTTGATATAATCACTGTAACTGCCACGTGGGACTCTTACCATAACATCAACATCATGTGCTTTTGCTGCCCAGGTCTGGGCATTAAGAATGTCCCAGTCGCCTGTCATATGTTCGCGGTCTATCCATAAACAATCAAAGCCATTACCAGCGATAAGGTCTGAAGCCTGGCCATCGCAGAAATTCACTTTAAAACAATTTGCAATTTCGCCCGACCTCAGTTTCTTCAGGACCTTGCTTTCTCTCATTTTTATCATGATATCTATTTAATAGTTATAAGAATACCTGCAGGCTCTCAAAATAAAAAACGGTTATCTCAGGAAATACACGCCGGGCCTGACAGACTTGTAAAACCAGTTACTTTTTTTTACCGCGTAAAGTTATCAGAACTTTCCATTTTGCTCACAACATTTTAAACAAGTTTTAACACCCTGAGCTTTGTTTCAGGAGATTACCCTGTTTTTTCTTTTTATTTATAAAGACTATCGTCAATCATAAATACGATTTCACAAATAGCTTAATAATCAATTTATTTACCCCATTCCGCTATGCGGAAGTAAATTGATTTTTTCGCTCCCCATGGGGCCGGGGTAAACGAAAAAAATCAATGGGTTTTTATGTATGATTCCCGACACTCTTTTTATTTATTATAGATCCAGTCTAAATTGATCTTTTTCAATGTCACTCCTACTGTTGTCCAGTTGAAGTAACCAATAAGCACATCATCTCCTGTAAAATGGATTGCAGTATAGCAATACGACCCTTTGGGATCATTTTCAAGCATCCTATTATTGATCCATGTTTTGCCTTCATCTTTTGATATTGCAATATTCAACGGGGTACGGTTCTGATTGACTCGATTGTCGTTCCAGACAACCAGGAGATCACCTGTTGAAGGAATACGGGACATTGAAGCAGGAGAACAGGGTGATTTTAAATTGCCCGGCTCAACAGCACTCCATG
>DAOQAX010000134.1:0-6531 GCA_035354395.1 Bacteroidales bacterium
GGCCTATATCAGCAAAGTATTCTGTCACATACAGAAAAGTGAACAGCCGATACTTTTTAAGTCACGTGAGAGGGGATCTTCTGTTTTCTTCAAACCAGAAGAGGAAACTATTTAAAAGCCAGTTCAGTGTATTCTTTGAACTCGCAATCACTGATATTGACCTGAAAAATGTTGTAAAATTCGAGAGAGACGAGCGGGCCCCCATCTACTCAATATTCTCGAAGACTATTAGCAACTACGACCCTACATTCTGGGGAAACCAGGATTTTCTTCGTCCTGAAGACAATCTGCTTCAGTCGCTTAAGAATATGAATTTAAGATTGCAGGAGCTTCCCTAGTATTGATCAATCAACTTATATAGTTCATTGAGATCAGGGGCAAGGATAATCTCTGTCCTCCTGTTCTTTTGCTTTGCTTCTGCAGTATTATGTTCATCAACAGGCAAATATTGGCTTCTTCCTGAAGCTGTCAGTCTTTTGGGATCAATCCTGGATCCTTCAAGAAGCACCCGTACAACAGTTGTGGCTCTTTTTACACTCAGATCCCAGTTATCTTTCAGTTGACCGCTTCCCGGATTATAAGGTACATTATCGGTATGCCCTTCGATCATGACCTGTATATCAGGATTCTTTTCAAGAACACCTGCCAGCTTTTTAAGTGCATTTTTGCCGTTTACATCTATATCCCAGCTTGCCGATTTGAATAAAAGCTTTTCATCAAGAGAAACATATACTTTCCCATTCTTCTTTGTCACTGTAAGCCCGTTATTCTCAAAACCTAGTAATGCTTCAGAGACCTTGTCCTTCAGATCCTGTGCAATCTTTTTCTGTGCTTCAAGAATATTCTCAAGTTCAGCCATTCTTTCCTTCTTCTTATCCAGTTCAAAAGTAAGTTCCTCGAGGGAAGCTTTCCTTGCATCAAGGGTCTGTTCAAGCTGATGTAACTGATCCTCTTTATCCTGAAGGTTACCCTGGGCAGCCTGCAGCTCTGAAAGCAATTTTCTTGTCTCCTTTACATTCCCTCTTATCAGATCTTCCTGGGCGTTTTGTAATTCGCTGTATCTTGAAGTTAACCTGTTATAGTCTCCCAAAGCCTTATCCCGCTCAGCCTGTACCTTTTCTATATTACTTTTCAAAGACTCCTTTTCTTTATTTAGAGAAGAGATTTTTGCATCAAGTTCCCTGTTCTTCATCTCCAGATTTTCCTTATCAGTTCTGAAATCATCGCGCTCATTCATATATTGCCGGCTTGTTTCCTGTAAGCTCTTATACTTTTTTGACGAAACACATGATATTGAAAATGTTACCAGTGCTGCTAAACCAATAATGAAAATATAATGTCTACCCATGATAATGTTTTACTAAAGATTAACTATAAAACTCCGGAAATGCTAAAATATTCTACCATTTCCTTACAAAATTAAGAAAATCCCGACTATGCTTCAGCAAACACTCGCAAATAATAATTCTTATATTTGTTGGTTATAATTTTATTTTTGCAATGGGCAAAGAAGAGGATTTACTCTCTAAAATAACGATCCCGGAAGATCTCAGGAAGCTCAAACCTGATGACCTGGTGCAAGTCTGTTCGGAACTCCGTCAATTCATTATAGATGTTGTATCAAATAATCCCGGCCATTTTGGTTCAAGCCTGGGAGTTGTTGAGTTGACAGTTGCCCTTCATTATGTTTTCAATACCCCGTACGATAAGATCGTGTGGGATGTAGGACATCAGGCATATGGGCATAAGATACTTACCGGACGGCGCGAAATATTCTCAACAAACAGAAAATATAAAGGTATAAGCGGTTTCCCTAAAATATCAGAGAGTGAATATGACGCATTTGGAACAGGGCATTCATCTACATCAATATCTGCTGCCCTTGGCATGGCCCAGGCTGTAAGAATTAAAGGAGAGAACAGACATGTTGTTGTTGTCATTGGCGACGGAGCCATGACTGCAGGGGAAGCTTTTGAGGGACTGAATAATGCCGGAATCAGTAAGGCAGACATTCTTGTTATTCTCAACGATAATAACATTGCAATCGACCCAAATGTCGGAGCCATGAAGGAGTATCTGCTCGATATCACAACAAGCCGGACATACAACAGATTCAAGGATAAGATATGGGCAATTCTTGGAAAATTTGGCAAATACGGGCCGAATGCCCGTTTACTGGCTTCCCAGCTTGAAGCAGGATTCAAAAGTACAATACTCGATAAAAGTAATGTCTTTGAAGGAATGAATTTCAGGTATTTTGGTCCCATCGACGGACATGATGTTTTACACCTTACAGAGGTTCTGCAGGATCTTAAAAGGATTCCCGGGCCAAAGCTTCTACATTGCCTTACGGTTAAAGGAAAAGGCTTCAAACAGGCTGAAGAGAACCAGACTACTTTCCATGCCCCCGGAAAATTTGATAAAGATACCGGCGAGATTATCCAATCACAAAACGAAAACATTCCCGCTACCTATCAGAAGGTCTTTGGAAAGACAATTCTTGAGCTTGCAATAAAAAATAAAAAAATTTTCGCTGTCACCCCTGCCATGACTACAGGCAGTTCATTATCGCTGATGATGAATGAGATACCAGAAAGAACATTTGATGTAGGTATTGCGGAGCAACACGCTGTGACATTTTCTGCCGGTCTAGCCACACAGGGCATGATCCCTTATTGCAATATTTATTCAACCTTTCTCCAAAGGTCATTTGATCAGATAATACACGATGTGGCACTTCAGAACCTTCATGTGGTATTCTGTGTTGATCGTGCAGGCCTGGTTGGAGCCGATGGTGCCACTCACCATGGATTTTTTGATATGGCATTCATGCGCAGCATACCAAATATGGTTATTTCGTCTCCCATGGATGAGATTGAATTAAGGAACCTCCTTTATACTGCCCAGCTTGAAAAGAACAACTTCCCGTTCTCAATACGTTACCCGCGCGGACTGGGGATTTATACAGACTGGGAAAGACCATTCAATGAGATTGAGATTGGTAAAGCACGGCAAATAAGCGACGGTGAAGATCTTGCGATACTTACTATTGGTCATACAGGCAATTCCGCTTCTTCTGTTATCAGAAGACTTACAGCTGAAAATATATCAATTGCTCATTACGACATGAGATTTGTTGCGCCTCTCGACACATATGTTCTTCATAGTGTATTTAAAAAATTCAGACATATAATCACAATTGAGGACGGAATACTGAGAGGCGGATTCGGAAGCGCAGTTATAGAGTTCATGAGCGATAACTATTACAACGTCGAAGTCATTCGTTTAGGGATACCTGATTATTTTGTAGAACAGGGTACTCAACAGGAGCTTTACAGGGAATGCGGATACGATGAAGAAGGCATTGAAAAAACGATCAGGGAAATCCTTTTAAAAGAAAAAGATAAAAGATAAAAGGAAAAAGATAAAAGTTTTTCCTATTTTCGCAATCCTGATTAAGGTATCTTAACCGGGTTAGTTAGTGCGAGTTCTTTAACGGTTCTTTAAATAACAGTATATAAGTAACGACTACCTACTTTTTTATGCCCGGATGGCAGGGGTAAGCGTTAAGAAAACACCCGGTGGGTGTTTTTAGCGAGCAGCCAGAATGCAGGGGTGGACAATTCCGCCATCCTTGCCAGATGAAACAGTTCTTTAAATGACAGAATGTAAATAACGACTACCTACTTATAAGCCCGGATGGCGGAATTGGTAGACGCGCTGGTCTCAAACACCAGTGGCAGCAATGCTGTGCCGGTTCGATCCCGGCTCCGGGTACTCCTTTAAACAGTGTGATTTTAAACCAGATAGAACACTTTTCAGAGCTCTTCCACTTTACAGACCGACAGTACATTTTCATGTATGGTAAATCTTATGTTGAAACCTGCAAATTCAAGGCCATAGATGCGATCGGGGTCATCCTGATATGATGGTCTGGGGTCATGTTCCAGCACACCCAGCAATGCTTCTCTCCTATTCTCAGGAATAAGGCTCAATAACTTTTCAGGAAATTTCACATTCAGAACATACTCTTCCAACGGGTCGGCGAATCCCCCCACAGCCTCCGGATGGCTGTCAGTGTAAACAAGGTATGGTTTTATATCGTAAATGGGGGTATTGTCCATAAGGTCAGCTCCGGAAATATACAGGACCTTGCCAAAATCAGGATGCAAACCGATACCATCGAGTTTTACTGAAGAGAGTCCAATGGCATTAGGACGAAAAGGCGAACGGGTTGCAAATACCCCCATTCTTGTATTGCCTCCCAGACGTGGTGGCCGTACCGTAGGGGACCAATTTTCGCGCACAGCTTCTGAGAATTCCCAGATAAGCCAGATATGAGAGAATCCCTCCAATCCTCTAAGTGCATCAGGATTACGGTATTCCGGTTCAAAGACTATCATTGATTTCAAGCTGTTGACCATGCCACTCTGACGCGGAATCCCAAACCTGGCCGGGAAATCTGTCCGGATACGTGCAATAATCTTCATGGATAAAATCTCCTTTTTAATTCATTAATGTCAGCATCAAAAATATTATTTTAAAGATTATGGTATATAATAAAAAAAATTCTCCATGCAGAATCTGCATGGAGAACTTATATTACTCTCTGATATGCTTTCTTATTTTCGTGTTAAACGTATTTTTTGAATCGCATACCACAAATCAGATTAAAAATTAGGTTTATCTGGTGCAAAATACAAGCGGGTACCAATTTCATCAGGTCCACCAAGTTTTGTAGTAGCATCAGCAACAGCAGCAGCGTTACCTGTTCTCTCAGCGGTAACAAAAGGCAGCCTCTGAATCCACCCGTCAGCTGGAATGATACCCCAGTCAGGGCTACTGTCATTCTTTGCTACGTGTGGAATTTTAGGATAACCTGTCCTTCTGAAATCGCACCATGGTTCAAGACCATTGGTAAAACCATGTAACCATTTTTGGGTAATGATTTTCTCAAGCTTAACTTCGTTGGTGGCACTTTCGTCCCATGCAACAGTTACTGTAGAGCTTGCAGTAAAGTTATTCCTTGCATCTTTCGGGTCTACATAATCAACCGGTTTGCTTGTTGCATCAGCGATGTATGTATCAACATCTTTTCCGCCCCAATCAGCAAATGAAAGTCTGATACCATTTTCATAATATGTTTTTGCATCAGTTTTTCCGGTCCAGCTCCAGCCCCTCAGACAAGCCTCAGCTTTAAGGAAACTAATTTCAGCAGCTGTAAAACATCTTCTTCTCTGTACAGTCTGAAAATCATCGGCCACTCTTGAGAAAGGCACCCTATCAATTTTAGCAGTACAATAAGCACCATTACGTATTCCTTTGTAAGGATATATTGAAAGTGAAGGATCCTGAGCAAGATTTGGTCCCTGGTAATATTTTGAAACCCTTCCGTCTTTCATCCCAAGCATGAATGATTCCATTGGCGCACCCATACGTGTATCGTCCCATTCAAAACAAATAGTAGCTACACGCATTTTAATACCTAATAAACTAACCCAGAAATTCTGTTCGTTGGTTTCAATTAAGCCGGCTGCATCATTTAATGCCTTTTCTCCCTGTGTTTTAGCAAGTGTTGGATCAACTTTTGATAAACGCATTGCCAATCTTAGTCTCAGGGAATTAACAACTCTCATCCATGCAGTAATGTCACCGCTGAAGCTCGGGTCAAATTTCTTAAAACCTTTGTAATCTTTGTTAGCACCAAAATCAGTCTGAATTGAGTCCAATTGCGCGAAAAATAGGTTGTATAAATCCTTCTCAGTATCATAAAGAATAGAATTTGCAGTTGAACCATAGTTGGTATAGATCACCGGTCCGTGAAGGGCAGTCAATTTTGATACAGAAAGAATACGTATCAGTTTTGCCCAAGTAGCAAAAAGTGGTAAGTCATTACTTTTAGCCAGCTGGATAACCTGCCTGGAAGGAGACATAACTCCGTTATAACAATAACCTCCCCAATATGAATTCCAACGAATATAATAGGTTGTATTGTTAACATTTTCAACAAATGGAGTAGGTGTATTCATATAACCCATCCATGAATCATAACATAGATCCTCTTCTACCTGATGACCGAAGAGATTAAACAGAAGTTGTGAGAAAGGCGAACCTACCAGGTTAAAGTCCTGCTTAAGCATCTCATCAGAAATCTGATACGGATTCTGGTTCTCAGCTTCAAAATCCTTAGTGCACGCAGAAAGAGCCACCAGGAATAGTAATGCTATAAATAACTTTTTCATATTTAAGATTTTTAAGATTTTAGAAATTGAGCTTTACATTAAATCCGTAAGACCTTACAGCAGGCATGCTAAATACTTCATTTGATTGCATGCTGTTGGAAGTACTCATTGTTTGTTCCGGATCGTATGGAGCGTCTTTGTAGAAGAAGAACAGGTTCCTGCCTACAAATGATACAGAAGCTGCTTTAAGTGGTAATCCAAGCTTCTGACAAGGAAGGTTATAACCTATTACAAACTGAGCCAACCTGACATTAGTTCTTTTGAATACGTAAGGTTCCATGATCCTGTT
>DAOQAX010000135.1:0-6500 GCA_035354395.1 Bacteroidales bacterium
GGCTCCTATGAAATCGCCTGTCAGATACCTCCCCGAGCCTGTAGTACCTGCACCAACGACGAGAACATCATCCCCGACCTCATCATATATTTCGGTCATGCCTTTCTGAATGGCTTCAAGAGGTTTTCCGGCTGTGGGAAGGTAACGTCGGGCAACCACTCTGTGTTTCTCATCAATAAGTACAACATTTGTGCTTAGCGAACCGATATCCAGGCCCAGATAAACAGGGATTTTTTCTTTTCCGTTTTTATGAAAATGAACTTCTTTTACATATTCGGCTTCAGATTCTTTCAGACGGGGGAGACTTACAAAATTCTCATTTGCCCCGGTAAGATATTTCTCAAGTTCCGAGGTGCCTGAAAAATGGTTTATAATCAGATTGTTATTCCGGGCATAATAAACTGCGCCGATTGCCCCCATTGATGCATAATGAGGAGAGATTATCATCTCTTCTTCTGACAAATTCAATATTTCTCTGAAAGCCCTTACCATTCCGGTGTTGGCAGCAACACCTCCTGAAAAAACAACAGGTTTTATTATCTCTTTGCTCCTTGCGACGTTGCTTCTGAAGTTTCTGGCCAGAGCAAAACATAGACCGGCAACAATATCCTGTAAAGGAGTGGCAATCTGCTGATGATGGATCATATCGCTTTTTGCAAACACGCTGCAACGGCCGGCTATTCTTGGAGGATCGACCGATTTCAAAGCCATGCTTCCAAACTCATCTATGATATTGACACCAATTCTTCTGGCCTGCTGGTCGAGAAATGAGCCTGTTCCTGCTGCACAAATGCTGTTCATTTCAAAATCGACAAGCCGTGAGTGTCCGTTTTCGGGATCTTTTTCGAGGAGTATCAGCTTGGAGTCTTCTCCTCCGATTTCAATCACCGTTCGAGCTTCGGGGTACATGATACCGGTGGAAGTTGCCTGGGCTATTATTTCATTGACAAATACTCCTCCTATCAGGTTTGTTGCAAGCTTTCCACCTGAACCGGTCAAAGCGATCCCTTTTATCTTTTCTGAAGGATATTTTTTAAGAACAGAATCAATCCGCTCATTCAGGGCATTAAACGGTTTCCCGTGGACATAATCATAATAGTCTTCCAGCACATTGTTTTCATAATCAATTATAACGGTATTTAGTGATACGGAGCCTATATCAAAGCCCAGAAAAACATCACTTTCGTTCGGTTCAGCGGTAGATGATACTTGACCCATAGTCAGAAGATTAAATTCGTATTGAAAATTATCCCATTAACTAATGTGCTATATCAAATATAGTAAATTATCAATAAAAAATCAATTAAGAATATTGAATACAATGATGGTAAATGTTATAACTACCATTCAACCATTGAACCATTCAACCCTTCAACCATTGCACCTTTGCACCGTTGCACCTTTATCCCCTTAGTTACTCCCATTCTTCCTGAAGCACATTCCCGTTAATACCGACTATGATCTTTTTAACCGGGACCTTCCGTGATGCGTTAGCCTGTGCTGCTTTCACCATCTTCAGCAATCCTCCGCAACAGGGTACTTCCATCATCATTACTGTTATTGTATTCACTTCGGCAACATCGATCATGGCAGTCAGTTTTTCCACATATTTATCCATTCCCTGATCGAGTTTAGGACATGCTATAGCCAGAGATTTGCCTTTCAGATGGTTACTGTGGAAGCTACCAATAGAGAAGGCTACACAGTCGGCCGCGAGCAACAGATCACATTTTTTAAAACACGGATTCCCGGGATTTATAAGGTGCATCTGGATGGGCCATTGTCTTAGCTCTGATGGTTGTTCTGAATTGTTTTCCTGATTATTTTTATTTTCAGGCCTTTCAATCACCCTTGCCATCGACCCCGGACATCCGCCTTCAGTATGGCCCTGTTGATTTGCTCCCCGGGGGGATGCCTGGCTATGGACTTCCATGATTGCTTCTTCCGGACTGAAGGTTAACTCTGCCCTGTGCTCTTTCAGATAGCTTATTCCTTCAAGAAGCAAACCTGTCTCCCCATGATGCTTCAGGTGTTTCAGGTGGGCTATAACAGTATTTTTCCCTTTGTCTTTCATCTGTTTCATGACCTGAGATTCATCATATGGTTCTGCCTCTCTTTTTTCAATTGTTATTGCTCCTTCAGGACAATGACCAATACAGGCTCCGAGTCCGTCGCACATGAGCTCACTTACAAGCCTTACTTTCCCGTCAATGACCTGTAGTGCTCCTTCGTGGCAATTTGGAACACATCTTCCACAACCGTTGCACAGTTCTTCATCTATTTTTAAAATATCTCTTTTCATTTCAGATTATTTTTAAGTTTCCTGGACAAAGTTGAGAAAACGAGATGGATAGAATTGTAACATTTGTTACAAATGCCTATTTTTGTAGCAAAAAAGATGGACTACATTCAACTATCAGTTTTACCCATATTTAAGGGGTTGACCCCGGAGGAGATAGAGGCCGCTTTTGCAGGAGTGTCTCACCGTGTAAAAAAATTCTATGCAAACTCTCTCATCTCTCAAAGCGGAGAGATAATTACTTCAATGATGATTGTGCTCAGCGGGGTTGTTAAGGGTGAAATGGTCGATTATGCAGGTCGTGTAATAAAAATTGAAGACATTCCGGCTCCCGGAGCTCTGGCATCTGCCTTCATTTTCGGCAACAGGACCAGGTTTCCTGTCAATGTTGTGGCAGTCACTGACGGAGAATTGCTGCTGATTGAAAAATCAGAATTTCTTAAGCTGCTGATGAGTAACAATATCATACTTGTGAATTTCCTCGATATGATTTCAAATCGTTCACAGTTTCTCTCGGAGAAGATTAAGTTTTTGAATTTCAAAACTATAAAAGGGAAGCTGGCGTTTTATCTCCTTCAAAAAGCCGGGAAGGATAAGGTGACAATTAAACTTGAACTCACTCAGAATGACCTGGCCGATTTTTTTGGTGTTACACGACCATCGGTGGCAAGAGCTCTTGGCGATCTGGAAGAAGAAGGCTTTATTGAGGCAAAGGGAAAAAATATTAGAATAACTGACAGGGAAGGACTTGCATATCTTACTGCAGATTGATATTATTCTGAAGGCAGTGAGATCTGAAAACAGGTCCCTGAGCCAGGATTGCTCTCCACAGTTATGCTCCCATTGTTAATTTTCACAAGGTCATTGCATAGCTTAAGTCCCAGTCCGGTACCTTTTTCATTTTCCGTTCCGGGAGTACTTTCAATATCGGCACATGTAAAAAGTCTTTTCTGTTTTTCTTCCGGAATACCGATTCCGTTGTCACAAATCTTCAGTATAACACCTTCTCCACTCTTTGTTTTATCTTTCAGAAGGATACTGATCCTGCCGTCCCGATTGGTATATTTTATGGCATTTGATAGCAGATTTCTGATTATAATATCGAGAAGATCTTTATCAAAAAAAGCTTTTGAGCTCCCAACCTGGGTGAAATTCAGAGTGACATCTTTTTTGTTAGCAGTTTCGTTGAATATGCTGAGGTTGGTCAGGATAATATCAGCAAGATCATATTTGTCAGGTGAAAATTTAATTTTGTCTTCCTGACCTCTTCCCCATACAAGCATATTCTCAAGAAGGTTAATAACCATCTGAGCATAATGTATGCTTGAATTTGCAAAAGTGTCATATTTTTCTTTAAACTCCTTTTCTTTCAACAGGTTAAGCATATAAAGAATATTAACAACCGGGCTTCGTAAATCGTGAGCAATAACTGAGAAAATCCTGTTTTTCAGATGAATGGTGTCTGATAGCTGAGTGTTCTGCAAGGCAATTTTGTTCTTCTGCTCTTCTATTTCTTTATTGCGAAGCTGGAGTTCCTGTGTTCTTTCGCTTACAATAAGTTCCAGGTTCCTGTTCATGAACTCAAGTTCATTCTGAAGCTTTTCCTTTCCTTTACTGATTCTCTTCCATTTAAGAAGTAAAAGGGCTGTCTGTATAAGGACAAAAAACACGATTATATATGTGAGCAAATATCCTGAGGAGTCGCTTTTTCCACGGGCAACTGAGATGTCATGTAATCCGCCACACAGTAACATGAGAAAGGCAAAAAAATATAATATTTCCAAAGGGTTTTTTTTCAGCAGACCCAAAAAGCTCTTGTATATAAGATATGATGAAACAGCCAATACAATTGGATAGTATATAACAATTGAATAGCTGAAGATATTTACCGGAATAAACAATATTATGACGGAAATGAGCAGAAAAAGTGCCGTGATTGTCCACGTGAAAATCCTGAAGAGCTTTGAAGGGTAAAGGCAGATCGCAAACCAAACCCATCCTATTATTATAAGGAAAAGACCAATATATTCAAACCTGATTATCCAATTCCAGCTTATGCTAAAAAAGTCGAGGATCAGAAGATGAGAAGTAAACAAAGGCCGTAAAGCCAGACCTAATGTTGCTATGCTAAAGAATCCTATTATCTTTTCTTTTGGAGATATAATAAAGAAGAGAAGGAAGAAAACAGAGAATCCAACAAGAAGACTTGTAACCGACCATTCAGCAGCCCAACTGTTTATCATATGTTTTTTGACCTCATGAAATGTTCCGAATTCTGCAGGGAGCCAGAATCCGCCACGACGGTGGTAATAGTTTGATACATTTATAATTACCGAAAGCGAATCTGATTCAGGATACATGCTGAAAAAGTTCCTCTTATATTCAGGTTTTGACTCTTCTGCTGACGTACCTGTTATCCCGTTTCCTCCAAAATATTTGTTATTTATATAAATATCATATGATGAATCAAATACGGGAAGATCAAATGCCAGACTATTTTTATAATTACGTGGAAGCAAAATGGTCAGCCGGTAGGTAGCATATCCGAATCTTTCTGTCTTAATTGAATCTTCTGGATAATCAGTCCAGTATGAGGGGACCTTACCAAAATAATCTGGCTTAATGGTATTAGTTTTGAAATCATAGGGACGGAGTAACTTTTTCCAGTAAAACTCCCATTCTCCGTTTAGCTTTACAATGAAATGGTTCGCATCATCAATACCGCGCAGATCAAGGATCCCTTTTACGGCTTTGGGAGCCGGTTCAGTTGCATTCAGATCAAATGCGAAAACAAGAATAAATAAAGAAAATATGAGATGCCTGACTTTCATTAAAAAATGGTTGACTTCCAGTAAGTAAATATAAAAATATTTTCTTATTAAAATCAACCATTCTCAGCTTAATCTCTTTCTCTTATGTCTCTTTCATGCTTTTGTCTCTTTTACACGAAAGAGTATATCGCCTTTATTAACATTAGCTCCCTGTGGGACTATTGCTACCGCCATTTTGCCTTTATATGGAGATGTGATTTCACTTATATATGTATTTGTCTGAAGATAGCAGATGCGGTCTCCTTCATTAACATTATCACCTTCAGATGTTGGTTCAGTCATCTCATTATACAGATTATAAAGTATCCTTCCTTTGGCAGGAGACAAAACATTCTTAAGGCTTGGATCATCAATTACCTCTTTTTTGGGAGCTGGTTTTTTCTGTTCAGGTTTTTCAGCAGAAGAGGATACAGCAGCTTTTTTATTCTGCTCTTTTGCTTTTTCAAGTTCACTTTCAAACCTGGTTTTTGCAACACCTGACCTGTAATCGCGGTATTGTCTTTCATGCATAGCAAGTTCAAAGAGCTCTTCATCATCCTGACCATTATCCCAGCCATTCTTTTTCATCTCTTCCCTGAAAACATCGAGCTGATCAGGATAGGCATCCTGAGGAACCCCTGTGTAGAATTCCCTTGACTGGCTTTTTGCAAGAGTGATGATCTCTTCACCAAGTTCTCCGGGAAGTCTGCCTGATTTTCCAAGGATCATATCCCATGCATTGTTGTCAATCATCGAATATCTTTCTTTCCCATTGGTCATCTGAATAATATTCATCAGGGCAATATTCTTTACATACTGGCTGAATGGTGTTACCAGAGGCGGATAACCAAGTTTCGGCCATATAAACCTAACCTCATCAAAGAGTTTTACGACGAGTTCGTCTTCCGTCAGCTCTGGCTGACCTTTGCTTTTAAGAGTTGCATTGATTCCCTGATAAACTGCCTTTAGGTCGGCCATCATACTGCCCATCATACCTCCCGGGAGGCCGCAACCGATGAGCAACGATGTTTCCTGCTTATTGCGCGGGTCAATAAAATATCCAAGGAAATCATCTATGAATTTTTGTGTGAGAGCTCTCACCTTCATATACTCGTCCATATTTATTTCGGGAACGTCAAAACCTGCATCACTCATGATTGACCTTATGGCAATCACATCGGGATGGACCATTCCCCAGCTCAGAGGTTCCATCGCAACGTCAAGGTAATCGGCTCCTGCCCTTGCAACTTCTATCATTGATGCAACTGACATGCCGGGACCTGAATGGCCATGATATTGAACGATTAATTCAGGGTATTTTGTTTTTATCCTTTTTACAAGTTCACCAAGCATAGCTGGTCTGCCGACTCCGGCCATATCCTTTAAACATA
>DAOQAX010000136.1:0-6444 GCA_035354395.1 Bacteroidales bacterium
GCCTCATGTCGGGTTCAAGCAGATAATGGGCAATCATGGTATCGAACAGCGGACCTTGTACTTCAATTCCGTAATTTGCCAGTACCTGTATATCGAACTTCATATTTTGTCCTATTTTGAGGATGCCGGGGGTTTCAAACACAGGCCTGACAATTTCAAGAATGTCTTTCGTCTCCTGTTGCGAATCGGGAAAATGAATGAGACACCCCGAACCCTTCGCCCACGAAAATGAAAGAGCAACAAGCTCTGAATCAAGAGGATTTATACTGGTTGTTTCCGAATCAAAACAAAACTCTTTCAGTGTCAATGTCTTTTCAACAAATGCCCTGAGGTCATCGATGCTGTCAATAAGCACATAATTATGATCTACATTTTCTATTGATGCCTTCACGGCTGGAGTAGCCATTGCCTCATCACCAAAGAGGGAGCCCTGAAGCGGATCCTGTTGTGATACAGATATCTGTTGCTGTCCCCTGGGCTTTTCTGACCTGTCGATTTCTGAAAGTATCTTGTTTCCTATTGTTTTAAACTCAAGCTCTTCAAACAGGACTCTGAGCTTTTCAGGATCGGGGACCTCAGTAACGAGTCTGTCTTCTTCAAATTCGACCGGCACATTCTGTTCTATGGTAACCAGCTTTTTGGAAAATTCAATCTGTTCCCTGTTATTTTCAATTATCTCTCTGATCTTTCCTTTCAGTTTGTCAGTGTTTTTAAACACCTCTTCAACGCTTCCGTATTCGGAGATAAGCTTACGGGCTGTTTTGGGCCCGATACCCGGTGCTCCGGGAATATTATCGGCCGTATCACCCATCAGGGCAAGAACGTCAATAACCTGTTCAGGATGATGAACCGAAAATTCCTTTTTTATATCATCTACCCCCCACAGAATAGAGTCATTCCCGCTTCTCGAAGGTTTAAACATCAATACATTGCCGGAAACAAGTTGTGCAAAATCCTTGTCAGGAGTCATCATATAAGTAACAAAACCTTTTTCTGAAGCTTTTCTTGCTAACGTACCTATCACATCATCGGCTTCATATCCCGGATAATCAATAACAGGAATTTTATAGGCTTCAATAAGCCTTTTTATGTAAGGTACCGCTTTGATAATTTCTTCCGGCGTTTCGGAGCGGTTAGCTTTGTATTCCTTGTACATCTCATGCCTGAAAGTCGGTGTCGGAGTATCAAAAACTACAGCAATATGTGTAGGTCTCTGCTTCTGAAGAACCTCTTCAAGAGTAAGAAGGAATCCGAATATTGCTGAGGTATTAAGCCCTTTTGATGTTGTCCTTGGATTTTTAATAAAGGCATAATATGAACGGAAAATAAGCGCGTAAGCATCGAGTAAGAAGAGCTTTTTGGGGGAATTGTCAGTCATAGAAATATTTTTTTAGTGTTTTGCTTTTACTCCAATCGCCACTTAAGCCGGGCTTATCCTTACAAGTGGTTAAATCCTTTCAGGATGGCATGAGGGCACTTATTATTCGTTATCAGCTGCAAACCATTCTGCAAAAGAAGTTGCGGTTTCGTAAAGTCTGAGACTATGAAGTTTTACTTCTCCGGGGAGTTTCCCGGATATTCTGGCTGCAAAATCAGAAACCAGATTTTCACATGTCGGTTGATAGTCGACCAGCACAGTATTACCGAACATCCTGGCAAACATCTCCATCTTCTCCTTATCAAACATTCTGCTCACAACAGTAGCATGATCAAAAACACCAACTATCTCTTTTCTGACAATTCCTTTCAAGTCGGTAAAATCTATTACCATACCGTTTTTAGGATTGCCCGGCTCATCAGCCGGAATGCCGGAAAGTGTTACAAACAGGCGATATGAATGGCCATGAACATTCCTGCATGGACCATCATAATTCCACAGGGCATGAGCCATTTCAAAATGGAATTCCTTTGTTACTCTTATTACCGAAGCCATAATTTTCTGATTAAAAAAACAATTTACAAAATTAACCATTCCGACCGATAAAGACTCAATGATTCAAACTGCTTTTACATAATTCAGGACAATATGTACCACAGTAAAGAGATCGTATCCAAATATTTCATAACTTTGCAGTTTATTTTCTATTTACGTTACGAATAGGGGATTATAATGAAAGAAAAAGAAATGAAGTTGACTTTTCCTGCTATGTTCAACGAAACATTAAGGAAGTATGGAAAGCATAATGCATATGCATTTGTTGGGGAAGAGCCGATAAGTTTCGAGACGGTAAACAAGCAGATTCAGTCTTTAATCTCTTTTCTTGAAAAGAACGGGATTGTCCCCGGCGACAAAGTGGCAATACTGAGTTCCAACATGCCGAACTGGGGAGTAACATACTTTTCAATTTCATTTATGGGGGCTGTTGTAGTACCGGTACTACCTGATTTTTCAAGCACTGAGGTTGCGAATGTTCTGGAACATTCAGAAGCAAAAGCGATATTCATTTCATCAGGACTGATATCAAGGATTGAAGGGTTCAGATCAGAATATCTTAAGTTTGCCGTTCGAATAGAAGATTTTTCACTGATTTATTCTGGAGACAGCTCTTCTGAGTATGATCCTTCCGCTCTCCCTTCACGCAAATATGATGTAGAAGAAGAAGACCTTGCTTCTATCATCTATACTTCGGGGACGACCGGCCGTTCAAAAGGTGTTATGCTGACACACAAAAACATCACCTTCAATGCAATAAAATCTGGTGTCATTCAACCAATCAACGAGAATGATCGTTTTTTGTCAGTTCTGCCTTTGTCTCACACTTACGAGAATACACTTGGGTTAATCCTGCCAATGCTGTATGGAGCCTGTGTATATTACCTCAGGAAGCCACCTACACCATCTGTTCTTATTCCGGCTATGTCGGAGGTTAAGCCTACTCTGATGCTTACTGTTCCGTTGATAATGGAAAAGATATATTACAATAAAGTGATGCCCACATTCAAGAATAATATTATTCTTAATTTACTTTATAAGATACCTCCTTTCCGCAAGATTCTGAATTTTACTGCAGGAATAACATTGAAAAAGACATTTGGCGGACATCTGAAGTTTTTTGGTATTGGTGGTGCCAAACTTAACAATACCGTTGAGAAGTTCTTACGTGAAGCCAAGTTCCCCTATGCAATAGGATATGGCCTTACAGAAGGGTCTCCTCTTCTTGCAGGAGCTAATCCAAAACATACTGTTTATGATTCAACAGGGCCTAAAATTGAAGGAATGGACCTTATCATAAATAATCCCGACAGGAAGACTGGTGAAGGTGAGATATGGGCTAAGGGGCCAAATATCATGAAAGGCTATTATAAAGAACCTGAGTTGACAAAAAACGTTCTTACTCCCGACGGATGGTTTAAAACCGGCGATCTTGGTAAGTTAGACTCAAAAAATAATCTTTACATAAAAGGACGGTTGAAAAATATGATCCTGGGAGCAAGCGGAGAGAATATTTATCCTGAAGAGATAGAATCAATTATAAATAACTTCCACTACGTAGCCGACTCTCTTGTGATTCAGCAGAAAGGAAAACTGGTCGCTCTTGTTCATATCAACATGGAAGAACTTGAGAAAAAATGTCAGAACCTTAAGCAGGATATGACAAAGAAGTATGAGGAAAAAGTGGATGAGTTGCTTGAAGAATTGCAGGAATATGTGAATTCCCAGGTCAGCAAGTTCTGTCAGATAAACAAAGTGGTACTTCAGCCTGTTCCTTTTCAGAAAACTGCTACACTTAAAATAAAGAGATTTTTATATACATAATGCAGTTACAGGGTTAACAAAAAGGAGGATGTATCAAAAGTGTTAATTAAGATAGATGTTTTCCTTAGTGCTCTCTGTGTGACCTTCGTGTCCTTTGTGGTTCAATGATTTATGAATAACCACGAAGAGCACAAAGGACTTTTGATACACTCCCCATTTTGTATTATTGCGCCTCTTTATATCTCCTGTTCACCTCTTCCCAGTTAACAATATTCCAGAATGCATCGACATAATCAGCCCTCTTATTCTGGTATTTCAGGTAATACGCATGTTCCCATACATCAAGTGTAAGCAACGGTGTTCCCTTGATTGTTGAAATATCCATAAGAGGATTGTCCTGATTCGGACTGCTTCCTATTGCCAGGTTCTTCGCTTCATTAAGATATAACCAGGCCCAGCCGCTTCCAAACCTTGTCTTTGCTGAAGTATTGAATGTCTCTTTGAATTTGTCGAATGATCCGAAGGATTTCACTATTGCATCTGACAGTTCGGCCGAAGGAGCTGAAGATTTTGCTTTAAGACTATTCCAGAAGAAAAGATGATTGTAATATCCGCCTCCGTTGTTTCTTACTGCATCTGGTTGCTTTGATATAGCAGCAAAAAGGTCTTTAAGGGGCATCTCCTGAAGAGCAGAGTCTTTAATTGCATTCATGAAATTTGTATAATATGCCCTGTGATGTTTATCGTAGTGGATCTCCATTGTTCTGGCATCAATATATGGTTCCAGTGCATCATAGGCAAAAGGCAAAGGAGGAAACTCTTTTGCAGGAGGACCTTCAATTCCTGAAGTTTTGATTGAAACCTGGTCATTCCCTGCCAGTCTTGGAGCAGCATATACAGCTGCAGCCATCATTCCGGCTGATTTTATAAATTTTCTTCTTTCCATGGTTTTTTTATTGATAAACAACTATCAGAATCATTTGTTCAACTGTCGGTTGGTTATAAACATCAAACAAATATCAGTCGTTTGCCGACAATTAAATTTTATATCTTTGTCCACCGGAACGTTATTTTTTTACGTTCTATATTAACAATTATAAAAAGATAGCATTATGAAAAATCTGTTACCTGCTGTTTTGATTGCCATCCTTTCTGCATCTCTTTTCACAAGTTGTAAAAAAGATAAAGGGGAACCCCCTGTTTTGCCACCGGCAGAATCTATGACAATCGATTTCAGCAATTTCGCCACCGCTGCTAAATCGGCCGTTTCCTTCTCAGATATTAAAGGGGTTAACCAGGAAAACTGGCAATTTTCTGCTGTAGTTGCAGGAATATGGAATTCTATTCTGACTACAACGCTTATAGTACCTGTTACTGCTTTTAAACTGGCAGCAGATCAGGATCCGGTTTATCTTTCCGATAAAACATGGCAATGGAGTTATAATTCAACTGTTTCTGGGGTCGCATACCAGGTAAGACTTGTTGGACAAATAAGCTCAAGTGTTACCTGGAAGTTATATCTAAGTACTGGTACCTCAAATGAGTTTCTCTGGATAGAAGGAACCTCCAACCTTGACGGGAAAAGCGGAACCTGGACTATTAACAAGAGTGTCACAGCTCCTGAAGCCTTTCTTCAGATCGACTGGGCAAAAACTGATGACTCAGTTGCCTCTGTTAAATATACTTATATAAAAACATCTGAAGAATTTACAGGAAGTTACATTGAATACGGACTGCAAACCGGCAGTTATGATGCATTTTATGTAGTGCACTATTTTGATGGCGCAGAGTTTTCAGATGTAAATATTGAGTGGAACCGTACGACTCATAATGGAAGAGTCAAAAGTCCGTCGCACTTTGGTGACAGCCAATGGCATTGCTGGGATACCAATCTGATTAACGTAACCTGCTGATTTATTTATAAAGCTTTTTAAAAGAAAAGAGGCTGTCTCAAAAGCCCTGCCTTACCCCCAAACCCCCTGAAGGGGCTTTGTAAGAGATTGGTATTCTACAAGTCCCCTTTAGGCCTGCACTGACCGAAGCGTCAGTGGGATTTAGGGGTAAACAAGGATTAAAACTTTTTGAGACAGCCTTTTTTGTTTTTTAACTCTCTGATCTGACAGTATATTAATGTGATCAATTTTTTTACTATTTTGCGTCCCTTAATTTTAAGAAGATTATAATGTCAATCACAAAGAAATCCGTTCTGCTGATATCTCTGATCCTTATTGCTGATCAGGTTTTGAAAATATGGGTTAAAACCCACATGGTAATGGGTGAAGAGATCCATCTTTTCGGTAACTGGGGAATGCTTCATTTTATTGAAAACAACGGGATGGCTTTCGGAATGGAGATGGGCGGTAAAACAGGAAAATTTCTACTCAGCATATTCCGAATCATTGCAGTTGCAGGTATTGGCTGGGTTCTTGTTTCCCTTATCAGGAAAAAAGCAAATGCAGGGCTTATTCTTTCTGTAAGCGCAATAATGGCCGGAGCAGTAGGAAACATAATCGACAGTGCATTCTACGGCATGATTTTCAGTGAAAGCTACAGCCAGCCTGCCATAATGTTTCCTCCCGGAGGAGGATATGCTTCTTTCCTTCAGGGAAGGGTTGTAGATATGTTCTACTTTCCTGTAATCAATACCCATTGGCCTATGTGGTCACCTATTAACCCGGGTCAGTCGTTTGTGTTTTTCAGCCCGGTCTTTAATATCTCCGATTCAGCAATAACATGCGGTGTAATAG
>DAOQAX010000137.1:0-6443 GCA_035354395.1 Bacteroidales bacterium
GTCAGTAATGTTGCGGATCTGTTGGATCAGTGTATTTCAACTGTTCCTATGGATAAGAAGATCAGCATGGCGATAGAACTTGAGAAGCAGTCGATGAAAGATCCAAGGATAACAAAAAGTTCAGGTTCGGGTTACGGAGAGAATGAATCAGAGGTTTTTATAGCAAACTCAAATGGTATTTTGAAGAGTTACAAATCGTCAGGTTGTTACCTTGGAGCAAGTGTTGTCGCCGAGAAAGGTGACCAGAAAAACACAGGAAGTGAATATTGTTCAAGGGTCTGTTTCAAAGACCTTGTTTCTCTTGAGGAAATAGCAAAGATTGCATCTGAACGCGCCTGGGAGCTTCTCGACCCGAGAATGATCAATACCCAGAAAGCTGCAATTCTTTTTGACCCTGATATAGCCAGCTCCCTTTTGGGAGGGATTATTAGTGCTGTCAATGGAGAACGTGTTTTGCAGGGAGCCAGTTTCCTGAAAGATTATCTTGAAAAACAATTTGCATCACCGCTTCTTACAATCATTGATGATGGTATTAAAAAGAAAAGTCTGGGAAGCGCTCCGTTCGACGGAGAAGGGGTACCAACAATGAAAAATATACTTGTTCAGAATGGGATCCTTAAAAGTTTTATTTACAATACAAAGGCAGCAAAACGGGCTGGCGTCAAAAGCACAGGGAATGCATCGCGCGGAGGATTCAACAGCCTTCCGGGTATAGGGACACATAATATCTACCTTGAATCAGGAAAGAATACAAGGAATGAAATAATAGCTACCACCAGGAAAGGCCTTCTCCTTAAGGAGGTTACCGGCTATGGAATTAATGCTGTAAATGGAAACTTCAGCGGGGGAGCAAGCGGTTTCTGGATCGAAAACGGAGAGATTGCTTTCCCTGTCAAGGGTGTCACTATTGCAGGTAAGGCTATCGATATCCTGAACGGGATAGATATGATGGGCAACGATATTGATTTGAGCAGGACATTTGCCGCACCGACATTCAGGGTGGCAGAAATGCAGATAGGAGGGAAATAACGAAATGAAAATTGAAAAAAACAAAATCACTCTCAGGAAGGCGACAACCGGCGATGTCGAGGCTTTGATTGACTACAGGATCATTTTCCTGAAAGAGGCCTATGGAGACCCGTCCGCAGATCTGGAATCTGTTCTGCGTGAGAGTTTAAAGGACTATTTCGCCAGGTCGTTAAAAGACGATTCATTCATTTTCTGGATGGCTGAATATGAAAGTGCTCCTGTCGGATTCAGCGGAATGGTTATGCGTGAACAGCCGGGTAACTTTGAAATCCCTAAAGGCAAGACAGGATATATCCTGAATATTTTTACTCTTAAGGAATTCCGGGGAAACGGTATTGCCCCGATGCTGGTAAATAAATTGATAGAAGAAGGACGGCTCCGGAAACTGTCCAAGATAGAACTTCATGCAACACGTGAAGGGGAACAGGTTTACAGGAAAATAGGATTCGTTGAACCGCACGATAAAGCGCTTGAAATTATACTGGAATAATATTCAGGCTTGTTAGTTCTGTCTGTGTGCAGGATGTATGCATAAGAAGGTTTCGACCGCCTGGAGGTAAAAATTATTTCTTAGGAGTGATCTCTGTTATGTCAAAAATTTTATTCCTGTCCCATTCAAGCCAGTATTTTAAAGCGTTGCGCCTGATAAGCTTCCAATAGCCGTCATCCATCAATCCGAATTGTAATATCCCTTCGTTGATATCAGCATCAACTTGTTTAAAGTATTCATTTTTAAGACTGATCATTACAGAGCGGCCTTTGAAGGTAAAAACAGCTGACGGGCGTGTTATGCTGTCGGTGGCCAGTTGGATGGTTCCCATTCCTAACGTTGCTCCGGTACTTACCTGTATGCCATCATTCATGCAGCTGTAAGGCGGACGTGTACCTGCATATGAGATTACTCTAAGCTCATCAGGACCTACACCGAATATTTCGCGTGCCCTGATACCCATTTTTGCACCAACAATTGAAAAGACACCCAGATGCCCGTGAAACTCATCAGTCATGACATTGGCTTTCCATTCATCTGATCCGTAACGGGCAATTGCAGAATCCATAATCGGCCGGATATCGTAGTTAAACATCTCCCTGTCAGCGGGAAACCTGTTAAATACCACATTATGTTCTGCAACATAAGTACCCCTTATCATATCACAAAAAGCTTCCCTTACTTCCTGGTCATCATAGTCTTTGACATATCTTACATTTAGTTTATCTGTCATAATATTAACGCCGAACAGTTCAGGGTTGGTCAGATAGAGGGCAACAAGTTCATCACATAACCTGAAATGGTTTTGTCTTAGTTTTTCTAATACTGCCGGCTGATTATGAACATTGTGCAGGACTGTTGCCATCCGGCTCTTCGATTGTCTGCATACCTCGTACATTGATGAATCGAACAGCACATTTTCTTTTCCCAGGTTTGAAATAACATCAATCCTGACCCTGGAATTAAAGACTATGTCAGTGCTTGCCTTATCACAATCATAATTAAATCCTTCCAAAGGCTTTACAGATTCATTATACCAGATGATACGCTCAACTTTCGACAAAAGGGTTGCATCTTTCTTTATCAGTTTTGCAATATTGGTCAGCGGACCAAGGCAGACAAGTATTATCTTTTCATTTGTATTGTTTAGTTTTTCTGCAAGGCAATCAACTGCATTTAACCCTGCTGTAAATCTGACTGTTTGACTGCCCCATATTATCTTCTTGTTGAACTGGCGCCATGGCGGGTTAACCCCTTTATTAACATCCCCGCAGGCAACGGTTATGCTATCACAATTAAATTCATGCAACAGGGTGCAGACTTTTTCAGCTCCATCTACAGGAGTTAATGAACCATCAGATAACAATATTGCTTTAACCTTTATCTCAGGGCGGTTAAGCATTATGCTTAAAGCTCTCATATCGTCAATGGCCCCGTCAGAGTCAATAATGACAGATTGTCTTAGATGAACAGGTAATGGCTGTGACCGGATTGCTGTTGAAAAAAACAGAATAAGCAGGAAGACTATTACTTTTTTCATTGAATAACCATTTGTTGACAATATACGTTGTAATTAAATAATAACTATCCGGTAAAAATAATCCGGGTTTATTTAAATCCCTTATTTATTGCGTCCCTGCAGACTTACATTTTCATGTGGTTACCTGATCTTTCTATCAATATTTAATCCCGGGATTAAAATAATCCCGGAATTGTCCCGGCGGGACAATATATTGGTAGAAAGTCATTTACATTTCTTATATAAGTCCCTTAGGGACGCAATATAATTATTCCGGACAATAGTGTAATTAAATGCTAAATATAATGCTTATAATGCATTATTAAAGATGCAGATTTATACCACCAAAGACAATTATTCCTGGCATAGGATAAGCGTAATTTATGTAATACTTTTTATCGGTCAGATTCTCACCTTTTACAAACAGATCAACATACTTGTTTATCAGGTATGAGATCCTGGAGTTAAGCAGCGTATAGTTGACTTTTTCTTCTTTTGGTGTTATCTGGGTATAAAGATTATGAATGTGCTGCATTGATAGATTAATTGCCAGCTTATTCCATTTATACGTTCCGCTTATGAACATTTGTTGCTCAGGAGAAGCTATGATGTGTTCTTTCATTGAAATGTAGCTGTAATTGGCATTAAGCGTAAGCTTATCAATAGGTCTGTAAGAACATGCAAATTCAATACCTGTATTGGTGAATTCCCCAGTATTTTGATATTTTGTGCCATTTGTACCTGTAACGGTTTTTATCAGGTTGTCCCCGTTAGCTCTGAACAGAGTCAGTTCGAGAGAGAGTTTATTGTCAGACAGCTTTTGCAGAACGCCGATTTCATAATTCATCATCCTTTCAGGTTTTAATTCATCATTTGCAGGCGACCACATGTATAGTTCCCGTATAGTCGGACTGCGGAATCCTTTTGCAACGGAGGCTTTAATCGTAGTGGTTGATGCAAGATTATAGGCAAGTCCTGCTGTTGGTACCGGCTCATAACCAAAAACACTGTTGTGTTCGAGCCTGAAACCTGTATTTAATACCAGTTTTGTAAATAGCTCCTGTTGAATATATACGTAGCCGGCCATCTCCTTTACGGTGGTATCGCTGAACACCATTCCCCTGCCATTCATAGCCATTATATTTTCGGCGATTCCTCCGTATTGTTTATAGTCAATACCTGCAGTAACTGTATTCCCTTTGAAAGGATTAAAAGCCTGGTAAAGCACAATGCCATAATTTTTATCTCTGGAATGGAACCCATCAGTTATATTATGTTCTCCGAAATTGTAGAAGAAGCGAAGAGAACCATTTGTTTTGTCATATTTATTATCCAAAGCTATCGCTCCCATTCCCCTGGTGATATCTATTGTATAACCTGCTTTTGAATATTCCGGTCCGGGATCGGTTGCATCGAACTCAGCAAGACTAAAATCTGCATTTATATTCAGGTGACTGTTCAGATCATACCCGGTCCTGAGGTAACCATTATTGATTTTAAAATCTGAAGAGTCGCGATGCCCGTCTGTCTGATCATGATTAAATGATGCAAAAACATTGAATCTGTCCTTCCGGAACCCTCCGTTTACCATATATTTTTGTGTATTGTACGAACCGTACATAACACGCGCATTGGCTTTAAAACCATCTTCTTTTTGCTCCTTTGTAATGATATTGATCACTCCGCCCATAGCGTTTGTCCCATACAGAGTAGAGGCAGGGCCGCGAATTACTTCTACTTTTTCAACATCAGACGCTTCATATGCATCAGGTAAGGGATGTCCCATTATGCCCATAAACTGAGGATTACCGTTAAGCAAAATCAAAACCTGTGTATTTGGACTTCCGCCAATACCGCGAAGACTGATCTGACCTGACGAACCGGTAGATACACCAAAGCCTGTTATTCCTCTTTCGGTTACGAATAACCCCGGGACCTGTTCTGTCAGAACAGGTAATAAAGCTGATTCGGAACTATTTTCAATTTTTTCTTTTGAGACAACCGACACAGTTAAGGGAACATTATTCCGGTTAACAGATGTCTTTGACCCGGTTATGATTACCTCATCAATGCTGATAGTATCTGAAATACTTTTCTTCTGCTGCGCAAATCCTGGTATTGTAATTATTGCATTAAAAATAACTGAAAGGAAGAGTTCTTTTTTCATTGGGATTAGTTTAGTGATACATTATTCAAAATACGTGTTACTTGTTTCTAAAAAATAAAACCCTTAAGGGTTAAAAAAAGATGATACGAAAACAACAATACGTGTTACCGATTGTGTAAAAAAATTATTCTACCCGGCTCATAACGAGCTTGCCATGAATCATGCCTTTGATCCCGATTAATTTATCAGATAATTCGGTCAGCCTTTTTGCTTTACCTTTCACCGCAACTATCTCAAGGCAATTATCATGATTTAAATGAAAATGAAGTGATGAAAGTATTACATCAAAATACTCATGTTGAATATTGTTCGATTTGGCTGTAATATCTTCCTTATGATGGTCGTATAGCAACACAACTGCCCCGGCCACAATCTGATTGCATTGCCATTTTTTTTCTACCAGATTTTTTTCTACCAAATGGCGGATTGCCTGTGAACGGTTAGGCAGATTATTGTCGATAACAAAAGCATCGAGAGCTTTAAGAAGATCTTCATCCAAACTGACTCCAAAGCGGGCTAACGACATGGTAGCATAATTTTCTTAATTCGTGCCACAAAATTATATAATAAGCGATCAACGTCAAAACCAAACAGTCTTTTTTATTAATTTATTAAGATTTTGTATTCGGGCCTCGTCGTCCGGGCAACTCTATCAGGGAGTGCAAAGCCTGTCCGTTTACCCTTACCAGCAAAAACCAAACATAACCAAAATAACTGCTTTGAATTCCGGATACAGCTTTTCACACTTTAGGGCCGGGGTAAAAAAAGCTGAAAAACAATAATATTCATAATCTGCAAAAGCAGAAACAAGTTCTGTATCTTTTTGCCTGTCAGAAGTATTGCTAAGGCCGAAAAACGAACTAATCCGTGAAATCAGATAAAATTATTTTAATAAAATTTATTATTACTTAAACAAAAGTTCTGATTTAATAAATAAAGTTGATTAACTTTAAACTGGAAATGTGGTAGTTAGTCCAATGATATTGTGAGGTGGTATAGTGCAGTTGAGGTTGTCCGTTATTGTGACTGACGGGGCTTTGGCGTATCAAAATTCAATGTTATATGAAGTGTATAATTGATGGTTTAAATGGAATTGATAGAAAAGAATATAAGTATACCCGGAAGTGTGTTTACAATACCAGCTTTTCCACAGTAAGAACTCTTTTGGTGTACATATAAACAAGTTACCGCCAAGTGTAAAAAACGACACAGCAGACAATTTGCTACATAAAGACAGA
>DAOQAX010000138.1:0-6442 GCA_035354395.1 Bacteroidales bacterium
AACGAATAATCAGGTTGAATTAGGGTAAATGTACTAATTTTCACTTTATTTGTACCTTTTCAGAAAAGGACAAAAAATGATCAGATCCATTTTCCTGGCAGCAGCGCTGGTTTTATCGCAGACCCTGTTTGCTCAGGAAGTTGTAAATGAGAAACCTCCGTTATCAGAGAGACTTTTTATAGGAGGGTCATTTGGACTCCAGTTTGGTACCGTGACCAATATTCAGGTTGCACCTGTACTTGGAGTATGGCTCCTGCCACGTATGAATGTTGCTGCAGGTCCGTCGTTCCAGTATTATAAGGATAGTTACGGAAGCACATTGATATACGGCGGAAGAGCATACTCTGAGTTCGTGTTTGTTCAGGATCTGAACAATGTAATACCTCTGGGAGTGAATCTGGGTCTCTTTATACACACAGAGTATGAGGGACTGAGCCTTGAAAAAAATTTCTTTGTTGCTGATGGGGCTTCGGGAAGAGTTTTTCAGGGAACATTTTTCGGTGGATTAGGCATTTCTGAACCTTTAGGCCGCCGGTCATCAATAGATATCGAGTTGCTGTGGGTTCTTTCGGGAAACAAATGCCAGACACACGACTCGCCTGAATTTCGGGTAATGTTAAATTTTTAGTGAGATAATATATTTTAAATAACTAATAAACAAAAATTTATGAAATTAGCAAAAGACACTGTTGTATCTCTTATTTACGAACTGCGTGAGGGGACAAAGGACGGAAAGGAACTGGAAAAGGTAAATGAGTCAGCACCGCTTACATTTGTTTATGGGGCTGGTCGTCTGTTACCGAAATTTGAGGCAAATCTTTCCGGACTTGAGACAGGATCAGATTTTGAATTTGGCCTGAATGCAGCTGATGCTTACGGAGAAAAGCATGAAGAGATGATAGTTAACCTGCCTCGCAATATATTTGAGGATGAAGGTAAACTGAACTCAGATGTATGCTTTGTGGGAAACAGCGTTCCTATGATGGATGCACATGGTAACAGAATGGTGGGCACAGTCACTGAAATTGGCGATTCATTTGTCGCAATGGATTTTAACCATCCTCTGGCAGGAGTGGACCTCTATTTTGTGGGAAAAATAATTGACGTACGGGACGCTACACCGGAAGAACTTGATGCAATAAATAACCCGGGAGGATGCTCTTCATGCGGCAGCAAGGATAGTGGCTGCTCAGGATCATGTAGCTAAACAATTACATGATATAAAAATATCTATATCATTTTTTTTAAACTGATTATGCAAAGCACACCTAACGATTTCTGGAAGTATTTCAGATTCACATTGCCTGTTGTAATTTCAATTTCAATCTTAACTTTACTTCTTCAGGCCTACCATCTGGTTTCACTTTCCAGCTCTGCGCTTTGCATAATCAGGATTTTTTCCATACTGCTGCTGATTGTTTTTGCCGTAAGAAGAAAGTCACTTACAACATGGATACTTGTATGTATGGCAGCAGGAGCAGAGTTTGGGTACGATTTGCCGGCTGCAGCACAGAACATCAAGGTTCTCAGTGATATTTTTCTGAGAATGATCAAGACAATAATTGCTCCACTTTTGTTTTCTACCCTTGTAGTGGGTATTGCAGGCCATGCCGACATAAAACAGGTGGGGCGGATGGGATGGAAATCAATACTTTATTTTGAGATAGTATCCACAATTGCTCTTTTCATCGGACTCCTTGCCATAAACATAAGCAAGGCCGGTGTGGGGATAGTGCTGCCACCCGATATAGCTTCACAAAATGTCGATGTGAAACCAGTAACCACAGGCAATTTCCTGCTCAATATCTTTCCGGAGAACATTGCAATGGCTATTTATGAAGGCAGGATACTGCAAATAGTTATCTTCAGTATTATCTTCGGCATAGCCCTTTCAATGGTTAAGGACAGATACAGGCAGCCTGTGGTAAAATTCACTGAGGCTCTTGCTGAGGTGATGTTTAAGTTCACAAATATCGTTATGTATTTTGCTCCGGTTGCAGTTTTTGCAGCTGTGGCTTACACAATAGGACATATGGGGCTCGATGTCTTTATTAACCTTTTCAAACTCATTGCAACCCTATATGTTGCCCTCATAATTTTTCTCATACTGGTACTGCTCCCCATTGCATTGCTGTTCAGAATCCCTGTCAGACAGTTTATTATGGCTGTATCAGAGCCTGCAACAATTGCATTTGCCACATCAAACTCAGAATCGGCACTGCCATCGGCCATGGAGTCGATGGAACGGTTTGGCATTCCACGCAAGATCGTAGCCTTTGTTATACCTACAGGATATAGCTTTAACCTTGACGGCACAACGCTTTACCTATCACTGGCAACAATATTTGTGGCCCAGGCGGCAGGCATTCATCTTCCAATCTCGCAACAGATAATCATATGCCTTACACTTATGCTGACAAGCAAAGGAGTGGCAGGAGTATCAAGGGCGGCACTGGTGATCCTTCTGGGCACTGCTGCAAGCTTTGGCCTTCCGGCTGAACCAATATTCATGATCCTTGGTATTGACGTCCTGATGGATATGGCCAGAACATCAGTTAACGTCGTTGGAAACTGTCTTGCCACATCCGTTATTGCAAGATGGGAAAAAGAGTTTGACGAAGAAGCAGCCAGGGATTTTAAAATCGAGTAGGAGCCTTATCCAATTTCCCTGATCCAGCATTAAATTACTTTTTTCTTACCAGTATTTCGCTTCATAAGCTGGGAAAGGCGTTTTTCTTAGATTTACACAAGCTGCATAAATAGCCTGTAACCCTCATTATATGAGTGTGTAAGGCCTCTGAAATAATTCCCTTAACCCCGCGAGAACAGGATTTTCTGGAAATAACCTGCAGATGCCGGGGAAAAACTTCCCTGTGCAGCCTTGAAATTTTTTCAGGGATAATTCTTCTCCGGTACTTGCTAATAGGGTAAAGGTGAATGCCATATTTGGCTCTTTAAATTGTTCATGCCCGCTATTAACTCCCATTAAGGTTTACAAACAGACTATTTCTTCAGAATTACAAATGTAATCAAAGGCAAACTCCACCCACATTACAAAAGTAAATCAGTAAAAGAGATAATATTTTCAATTTTTAATACAATTGTAATCATATGATAATATAGAGATGTAAAATAATGGATTAAACAAAGTTTACTTACTATAAAAAACATATTATCAGCATATTAACATAGATTATATCAAATAAAAATGCAAAAGATAGCTAAAATCAGTTTCAAGATCGATTAGATTTCATTCATTACAGATATATAAGTAATTATTAATCAGCTTTTAATATAATCTAAAGTACAGTAATACATGAGGATATTAGCCTTATTTATAGGGTTGGTTTCATTAAAACCCAGACGTATTTGGACTAAAGAAAAGGTGTGCATTACAAATGTAAATCAACTGAAATTACAGGCGTAATTATTTAAAGGGTTACATTTGTAATATTAAAGTTTACAAAATGAAAGACAGAATACTCAGGTTTCTCCAGAACGAAAACAAGAGCTACGCACAATTTGCTGAGGAGATTGGTGTTCAGCCCTCTGGCATATCGCATATTCTATCAGGCAGGAACAATCCAAGCCTGGATTTCATACTGAAAATGCTTTCAAAGTATCCTGCATTATCAGCAGAATGGATATTATTTGGCAGAGGATCAATGTATAAGACGATAGTACAACCCACCCTGTTTGATGATCCTGATGCAACAGATTCAAATATTTCCGTACCGGTGGAAGATACGGTTCAAATATCCGATTCTGGTGAGGTTGAAAAAATTGTTCCGGAATCAGAAACGAAAAAAGAGGTAACTGAAGTTCCATTCTCTGCAGGACAGACAAATCCGGCAAAGATTCTTGAGAGGGTTCTTTTCTTCTATTCTGATAAAACTTTTACTGAATATCGACCCTGATTTTACGCATCAGCAATTTTGGTTATTTTTGTAACAAAGAAAAGCTGATGAAAAAGAGAATAGATGATCTGACCATTATAAAAAATCAGAAAATCAGTGATAATTTCTTTATTCTTGAAGCCGCTTCAAAAACACCTCTGCCTGAGATATTACCGGGACAGTTCCTGCAGGTAAGGGTAGACAACTCTTCAGATTCATTTCTCAGAATTCCTCTTTCAATTCACGATGTTGACTATGTTGCCAACAGTATTAAAATACTTGTGCAGGTTGTGGGATCGGGTTCGGAAAGGCTGTCTGAATTAAAGGCCGGAGAGAATATAAACCTTATTTACCCGCTTGGCAATTCATTTACCCTTCCATCGGAAGGAGAAAAGGTACTGCTTACCGGCGGTGGCTGCGGAATGGCTCCTTTGCTTTATCTCGCGCGTAAATCGAAAGATGCCGGAGCTGATGTCTCAGTGGCACTGGGATTCAGAAACAGGGAAAGAATACTTGATTACAGCCCCTTTGAAGCCATTGGACCTGTTTATCTTGCCACGGAGGATGGATCTGTTGGCACCAGCGGGTTTATTACCGATATTGCTGCCTTCAGGGAGAACAGCTGGGACCGCGTTTATTGCTGCGGACCCGAACCTATGATGAAGAGCATTGCCAGGGAGTGCAAAGCACGTGGACTTTTTTGTGAAGTTTCTCTTGAAAACCTTATGGCGTGCGGTATAGGAGCATGCCTGTGTTGTGTGGTAAATACTGTTTCAGGTCATCTCTGCACATGTACCGACGGACCTGTTTTCAATACAAAAACGCTGCTATGGTAGATCTTTCAGTTCAGATTGGTGGACTACACCTTAAAAATCCTGTGATGACTGCATCAGGGACATTTGGCTATGGCCCCGAATTCGAAGATTTTATGGATGTATCGTCCCTGGGGGCAATAATTGTCAAGGGAACCACTCTGGAGCCCCGACAGGGTAATCCATATCCAAGGATGGCTGAGACACCTTCAGGAATGCTGAATGCAGTCGGACTACAGAATAAAGGAATCGACTATTTTGAAAAACATATTTACCCTGAAATAAGCAAGTATGACACCAATGTTATTGTAAATGTAAATGGCAGTAATGTTGATGATTATGTTAGGCTATCTAAACGAATTGATGAGCTGGAGAAGATACCAGCCATTGAGCTGAATATTTCATGTCCCAATGTTAAAATGGGAGGAATGGCTTTTGGTACCAACCCGCAATCTGCCCGCGAGGTAATCAGCTCTGTTCGCAAAGCATATTCAAAAACTCTTATAGTTAAGCTCTCACCGAACGTTACTAACATTTCAGAATTTGCCCTCATTGCCCAGGAGGAGGGCGCTGATGCAGTCTCACTGATAAATACCCTGCTGGGTATGGCAATTGATATAAGGAAGCGCAAACCGAAGCTTTCTACAGCCACAGGAGGGCTTTCAGGGCCTGCGGTTAAACCTGTCGCCCTGAGAATGGTCTGGCAGGTTGCAAAGGCTGTTAAAATACCTGTAATAGGTATTGGTGGCATTATGAACAGTGATGATGCTGTTGAATTCCTTCTTGCAGGTGCCACTGCAGTTCAAATCGGCACGGCTTCATTCATTGAACCACGCACTGCCACAATGGTTGTAGAGGGAGTGAAAGAATATATGAAGTTGAACGATTTTCACTCAATCAGGGAAATCGTTGGAAATCTTTCAATGGAGTAACTGGCATCCGAACCTTATTCTTCTTAATTTTTTATATTTTCTGACCTGATTTTAGTCGATTATGTTAAAAATCATATAAATTTTATGGATTTAACTTTTAATTTGCATTTATCTGAGTAAAACCATAAAACAAAACATAATGAAAGAAATCATGTCGGAAAGTTTACAAATTGATAACCTGGACAGGAAAATACTGGACATTATTACCAAGAATGCCAGGATCCCTTACCTGGAAGTCGCCCGTGACTGCAACGTATCTGGTGCTGCAATACATCAGAGGGTGCAGAGGTTAATAAGAATAGGTGTTATTAAAGGATCCGAGTTTAAGGTTGATCCTGTAATGGTAGGTTTCAGAACATGTGCCTACATTGGTCTCTATCTTGACAATCCGGGGAAATACAAAGAAGTAATCAACAAACTGCGCGACATTCCGGAAGTAATAGAATGTCACTATACAACCGGAAATTACTCTCTGTTCCTCAAGGTATATACCAGGGACAATGAGCATCTGCGTGAGGTTCTCACTGAAAAGATCCAGTCTGTTACAGGTATTACCCGTACAGAGACACTGATTTCACTTGAGGAGTCTATCAGCAGACAGATACCCGTACTTTCAAAATAATTGCCAAAAATCAAATAAAAAAAGCCGACAGACCACTGCCGGCTTTTTTAATGCCCAAAATTGTTTTGTTATAAAAAATTCCTGATGATTATCTCATAAAAAAAGGGGATTTTTAATCCCCCTTGTTGCATTTTCGTGATCCAGCTGGGGCTCGAACCCAGGACCCCATCCTTAAAAGGG
>DAOQAX010000139.1:0-4350 GCA_035354395.1 Bacteroidales bacterium
ACAGGAGATAAAAATAAAATCTCCTGTTTCTGCAGAACTGTTTGAAAATGAAATTTCCGCAAAAGGAATAATCCCTGTAAGAGTAAGAGCCTATGAAAAAAGGAGACTATTGAAGAGCTTTCTTGTATACAAGACTCCTTCAAATATTTACGGTAATATAATGAAAATGAGAGAGGGATCAAAACCATTCATTGTTTATATGCCTGGTTTCGAAGGAGATATTGGTTCTTCATTTACTCTCAATGAATTGTTCTGGGAACCCTACAATGTATTTAACCTGTTACCTTCAGAAATAGCTTCAGTTACCTTCGAAAATGAGTCAGATAGCTCGGCATCATTTTCAATTACCAATGAGAACGGGAAATATCTTGTTTCAGATCTGAAGAAGAACCTTACCGGATGGGACTCTTCTATTGTGACGCGCTATCTTTCATATTTTACATGGATGCCTTTTGAATCATGGGCATTTGATATGTCGGACAAGGAGAAGAAAGCCATTGAATTGCAGCAACCTCTTTACAGGATCACAGTGAATACTACCGGAAATTCCAGTACGGTTCTGACATTGTGGGAAAGGACGATAACAAAAAATGATTCAACTGTAAGGGACAGCGACAGACTGTTTGGCAAAACCCAGAAAAGAGATGACTATTTTATCATGAGATATTTTGATATTGACCCTTTGATTAAGAAGAGATCCTATTTCTTTGGTGAATAATATTTTGTTTGAGGTAATAGTTTTTTTTTGTAATATTGGTAATTAAGAATTGAATAAAAGTTGTGGGTCAAATTGCTCATTTTTACATAAGTAGTATAACATTTTAGTCAAAAAATAACATTAAAACGATACAAATATGAAATTTGTAGTATCCAGTTCGGAACTTCTAGGTCATCTGCAAGCCATAAGCAGGGTAATAAGTTCGAAAAACACACTTCCTATACTTGACAGTTTTCTTTTCAACCTTTCAGGAAACGATCTTGAGATTACTGCATCTGACCTTGAATCAACACTGATTACAAGGATGAAGCTTGAAAATACTGAGGGAGAAGGTATAATAGCTCTTCCCGCCCGAATATTGCTTGATACACTTAAAGAGTTTTCATTACAGCCACTTACTTTTGATATCAACATGGAAACAATGGCTGTTGTGATAAGCTCAGAGAACGGTAAATTTAATGTTGTCGGTCAGAATGGTATAGATTTTCCGGCTCTGCCCGCAATAAAAAAAGAAAAGAGATTTGTATTCTCACTCAATGCAGATATATTGCTGACAGGTATCAGCAAAACGATTTTCGCTACTGCTGATGATGAACTCCGGCCGGTGATGGGCGGTGTCTTTATAGAAGCTTTTACCGATAAGGTTACATTTGTTGCTTCCGATGCCCATAAGCTGGTTCGTTACCAGCGTAGTGACGCTCATGCTGATGATAATGCATCATTCATACTTCCAAAGAAACCTGCATCCCTGCTAAAAAATATTTTACCAAAAGAGGAGGGGGCTGTTACAATTGAGTTTGATGATAAGAACGCATTCTTTAATCTGAGCAATTACAAAGTTGTCTGCCGTCTTGTTGAAGGCAACTATCCGAATTATAATTCTGTTATCCCGAAAAACAATCCACGTAAGATCACCGTCGACAGAGTTGAACTTTTCAACACACTTAAAAGGGTGTCTGTATTCTCAAACCAGGCAAGTAATCTTGTGAAACTCCAGCTTAAAGGCAATCAGATAACCGTTTCTGCACAGGATATTGATTTCTCAATCTCTGCTTACGAAAGGATAAAATGTATGTACGAAGGTGAAGAGATTGAAATCGGTTTTAAATCAGTATTCCTTCTCGAGATACTTTCAAATATTGCCTCACAGGATGTTATGATTGAACTGGCTGATCCTACAAGGGCTGGTCTGTTTCTTCCTGTAATATCGGAAAATGAATCGGAAGATCTTCTGATGCTTCTTATGCCAATGATGATAAATGCTTAACCATTGAATCTCAATCTAAAACGATCGCTGGCATTTATTGATCTCGAAACAACAGGAATTAATGTTGCAACTGACCGTATAGTTGAACTTTCTATCCTGAAGATCAATCCAAATGGCAAAGAGGAATGGATGTGCTCAAGGGTAAATCCCGAAATGCCCATTCCTCCCAAGACTACCGCTATCCATGGTATAACGGATGAAGATGTGAAAGATGCTCCTGTGTTCAGGGCGATTGCAAAGAATTTGGCTGCCTTTATCGAAGGATGTGACCTTGCCGGATATAATGCAATAAAGTTTGATATACCTCTGCTTGCAGAGGAATTCCTGAGAGCCGATATTGATTTTAATTTTAAAAAAAGGAGGTACATCGACGTACAGGTTATCTTCTATAAAAAGGAGCAACGTACCTTGTCGGCTGCCTATCAGTTTTATTGCGACAAAGATCTTCAGGATGCACATAGCTCAAAAGCAGATACCGCAGCTACTTATGAAGTACTGAAATCACAGCTTGACAGATATAACGATCTGGAGAATAATGTTGAAAAGCTGGCTGATTACAGCTCCTTCAATAACAATGTCGATTTCGCGGGAAGAATAATACTTGATGAAAATGGCGTTGAGATATTCAACTTTGGCAAGCATAAGGGAAAACCGGTTGAAAAAGTCTTTAATGAAGAACCTGCATATTATTCATGGATGATGAATGGAGACTTTCCTCTCTACACCAAAAAAGTTCTTACTGAAATTAAATTAAGATCTTTCGGAAAAAGTCAGGGATAAAATGAAGATTATCTGTATAGGGTTGAATTACAGGGAACATGCCAGGGAGATGGGATGGAAACTCCCTGAAGAACCTGTGGTATTTCTTAAACCTGATTCTGCCATATTGAAAAAGAACAAGCCTTTTTTTCTGCCCGATTTTTCAGATAATATTCAATATGAGGTTGAGGTGGTTATAAAGATAAGCAAGCTTGGCAAAGGTATTGCTTCAAAATTTGCCTCCCGTTATTTTGATGAAGTGACTGTTGGTATTGATATTACGGCGCGTGATATTCAGAGCCGCCAGGCTGAAGAAGGAATGCCGTGGGAACTATCGAAATGCTTTGACGGAGCTGCTCCCCTTGGCAATTTTATTCCTGTAAGCAGTATTGAAGACATGGGAAACCTCGACTTCCGACTTGAAATAAATGATAAAATAGTACAGAAGAGCAACACCTCCGACATGATATTAGGTTTCAATGAGATAGTTGAATACGTATCAAAGTATTTTACACTTAAAACAGGCGATCTGATCTTCACCGGCACCCCTCCGGGTGTAGGGAAGCTTAACAGAAATGACAATCTTGTTGCTTACCTGGGCGACAAACCTCTTTTGGATTTCTATATAAGATAACCCATTTTAGATGCTGTAGATGCCATAGAGCCTTTATAGCTTTTACAACCCTATACAACCCTTTACAACCTTTACAACCTTTTAATTAAACCAGTACGACAACTTCAGCACAAGTCCCCTGTTCTTAACCCTGTAGTCGGTAGGGAAGGAGTTTTCGGTGTATACAATATAAAGATCAGAAACAGGTGCAAAACGCCACTGAAAACGAAGATTCAGATTCAGGTTATCGATCTGATTATTATACTGTACAAGACTCGTAAAGAAAAGCTTGTCGGTAAATGTAATATCAAGTCTGGGACCTATCAGCAGAAATTCAGCGCTGCTGTATGGAGATGGCAGATCAATCTTGTTGTATGAAGTTACAACGGCCAGACTGCTGTAGGGTTGTATACGGTAGTACAACTCACCGTTCAGTGTGAACCTGGTGCCATTATAATACCCGCCGTACAGACCACTTATTTTATAGTTAAACGGTTTTCGTATATCTGATGTAAAGGAAGCGCTTACCTCGTTCCAGTGGTAGTCGGTATTGGCTTTCAGGGAATCACCTCCACTGTTTGTCGGATCGAACGGATCCTTGAGTAATATGTAGGTGTCTTCCACATCGGCCTGGAAAATACTTTTATTCATCCATTCAACCTGGTATGACACCTGAAGTTCCCTGTCAGTCTGATTGAGAGAAGGATCAAAAAGAAAGTCGGCCGTTGCTATCGGTCCGTGGTTGGCAATTCTGCTGGATGCCGGGAAAAATTTGTATTGATATGCTGGATTTATCTCATAATATCCGGTCCTTCTTATATATCCTGCTTCGGCAAGGTAATCGGACCCTACCAGCGACTGGTTAAGTGTTGCAGTCATATACTGGGTGGCATAAGTAATATTGGCTGACATTGCTGATGCGTCTGCTGATGCCCCGGGGTAAAACGACTGATGGTAAAACGCTTTTCCTGTCCACCTGTTATCGGAGCTCGC
>DAOQAX010000139.1:4360-6402 GCA_035354395.1 Bacteroidales bacterium
TCGCAAGGTTGTACTCCAGTCCTGCCACACGGTTAAAACTATTACCGGTAAATGTTGTGTCGTTATGTATGTCTGTAACCTCTTTGTTGACCATAAAAGCCGACACATTTGAGCGGCTGAAAACCTGCCTTTGGAGAGCAGCCACAGCAAAATTTCCTGCCCTTACATCGCCTTTCTCATCTGTCTGCATATCCATAACGCCTATTCTCCATTTGTCGCCTATCTTGCCGCTGAGCCTTGCCCCTGCCTGGACAGGACTGTTAAGCCCTATACGGCGTGAAAAGAAAGGTCTGAGGTAGTCAGAACCAAGGTTGGCAAAAAGATCGCTGTTTTCCAGGTAAAACTGTCTTTTCTCAGGGAAGAACAATTCAAACCTGTCAAGGTTTGTTCTTTGCTGATCTACTTCAATCTGTGAGTAATCTGGATTAACAGTAAGGTCGAGGTTCATTGAGGTAGATAGAATTACTTTGGCATCTACACCTGCATTAGTTTCTGTTTTGGCATCTTTGCCGGCCTCTTTATCCTGGGTTACCTTTCCCAGAACATAAGGTATTATTGAAAATCTTGGTCCGGATGATGGTAACGGCTTGTCCCAAACAAGAGATCCGGTATATGCCAGATTAGCTGTTGCAAACTGCCTTGGCATCGGTGCCCAGCTTGACTTTTCCCCGGTTTTAAAATCCTGTCTGCTGAAATTGATTCCCCATTCCGGTGCTCCTCCGTTATATCGTATGCTACGGAATGGAATGGCAAACTCTGCAACCCAGCGGTCATCATAGTTTTTAACTGCCGATCGCCATTTTATATCCCAGTTAAGGTTTACGGTTCCTCCGTTAGCCTGCTGGCCATCCCACTGTGCTCCGGCCGGAGATATGCCAAATGCAAAACCATTGGTCTGATCGTTGTATGTATCAATAAAAACACAGAAGTTATCATTTTTCATGAAGGCGAAATCACGACGCAGCGATTCAACAGGTCTTCGGCCGGGTATCGGATCGTAACATACAATACCAATGTACATTGTCGATTGGGTATAGGTAACCTTCACCTCAGTCTGGGCAACAGCGTAACCTGTGTCGGTGGGTATTACTCTCTGAAAATTGGAGGCTTTGTCTGCCGTTTGCCATACATCTTCATCAAGGATCCCATCAATATTTATATTGCTGGTTGTCTCTGCTATTTTTATCCGGTACTTTTCCCTGTTTATCCCCTTTGTCTGACTGTAAAGTGTGGTATTGATACAAAGAAATATAGTAGTTAGAAGTAGTAAACTAAAATTGCGCATGATAATGATTATAAATTGTCATAAGGGGTCGAAGATAAAGAAAAAAGAGTGAGCCGGAGATATTTATAACAACTTAATAACGTGTGGAAAAGTGAAAAAATGTTAAAGAAAAAAATCAAAGATTTTACTTATTACATCTGATTAATTGTTTTAATTTTAGCACATGTACGTTTTCAGGAAATGTACGGAATTGTGTGGTTCATTAGCTTGTGTTTTGAGTTTTTGTATTGCACTTAGGGTGATAACATTTTTTTGCAGGTATGAAAGAAAAAGCAGTAACTTCTATTGAAGGTATTCATTTTGAAACCGGGAACCCGGTTAGTGTTGAAATTGTTGATGGACTTATTTCAAAAATTAAGGAAACAGCGGGGACAAAGTCTGCCGCTGATAAATTATTTATTGCTCCGGGACTTATTGATAATCAAATAAATGGTTATGGCGGAGTTGATTATTCAGAAGACAGTCTCTCAGTAGAGGGGGTGGTGAATTCAGCAAAGTCAATATGGAAGCATGGGGTTACAACTTTTGTCCCTACGCTGGTAACCAGCAGTAATGAAACCCTTTTACGGAATTTTGGAATACTTGCTGAAGCTCTTGATGAGAATGAGCAGCTTCGCGAATCAATTATCGGTTTTCATCTGGAAGGTCCTTATATCTCTCCGGATGAGGGGTTCAGAGGGTGTCACCCTGTACAACATGTAAGGAAACCTTCTCTGAAAGAATTTGATCAATATCAGAAAGCAGCCGGAGGAAGAAT
>DAOQAX010000140.1:0-6254 GCA_035354395.1 Bacteroidales bacterium
GCCGTTATGGTACGCTGGGGATTTAACAGGGATAATTACAGGGTAAGCCCGGGTCTGTATGCTGTTGGTAATCCCGATCAGTCATCGGATGTTTTTGTAACAGCTAATTATAAGCTGTCTTTTGATACCCTGCGTAAAAGCCTTTCCGGGATAAACGGTTGGATATTAGTTTTAGACACAAACGGGATCAATGTGTGGTGTGCAGCAGGGAAGGGGACTTTTGGCACGAATGAGCTTATAAGAAAAATCAGGCAGGCTTCTCTCGAAAAAGTAATACATCACAAACGGATAATTCTTCCCCAGCTGGGAGCTACCGGGGTTGCTGCACATAAGATTAAAGAAGAAACAGGATTTAATGTTCAATATGGCCCGGTTCGCGCTTCAGATATAAAAAAATTTATAAAAAACGGGTACAGGGCCGATAAAGAGATGAGGCGTGTAACTTTTAGATTCATGGATAGAATAAAGCTCATTTCCAATGACTTGCTTTACGGGAAGTTTTATCTGCTGGGTGCAATTGCAATTATTCTGGCAATTTCAGGAGTGGCAAAAGATGGATTTGCATTCAGAAATCTCTTTGACAAAGGATCGGAAGCTATAATAAATCTGTTTTTTGCATATATCTCCGGAATAGTAATTACTCCGATGTTCCTTCCTTATATTCCTGGCAGATCTTTCGCCATGAAAGGTTTTTTGTGCGGATCATTGACTTTCATAATACTTTTATTATCAGGGATGACAGGAAGTAATCTGTTTGAGAATTTATCGTGGTTTCTTATTATCACTGCGGTCTCCTCATTCATGGCAATGAACTTCACGGGTTCATCAACATTTACGTCGTTATCGGGGGTGAAAAAGGAGATGAGGTTCTCAATGCCTGTCCAGATAGGATTTGCTGTTGCCGGAGTCATCTTGCAGGTTATCGGGAAAATATTATAATTTTATGTATATGAAAGAATTAACCTATTTACCGGATGTTGCTACACTTAAACTGTGTGAAAATACATGCAACGGATGCGGAATGTGTACTAAAGTGTGTCCTCATGATGTTTTTGAAGTTTTTGCAAAAAAGGCGCATATAGTAAGAAGGGACTACTGCATGGAGTGCGGGGCCTGCGAACTTAACTGTCCTGTTCATGCAATAACAGTTAAATCGGGAGTAGGATGTGCTGCCGGTATAATAAACGGAATCCTTAAGAATTCTGAACCAACCTGTGGATGCTCAAACAATAACTCAAAATGTTGCTAAATGCAAAAGTCAGATATATAAATCAGTAACTTCCAAATTCCTGTGCAGCCTGTATCATAACTTCAATTGTTTCCATGGAGACATCAGGTTGAAGGATATGAGCCGGGGCTAACAGATAACCTCTCTCTTTTCCAAGAATCTCTGTTATTTTCTTTATTTCGGAGCGAATCAGATTAACATCTCCTGAAGGCAACAGAGACTGTTGATCAATACCGCCAAAGAAACTTATTTTTTTACCATACTTATCTTTAAGTTCCTGTGGATCAGAACCTGAAACATTAGGTTGTACAGGGTTGTAGACATCTACACCAAATTCAATGAAGTCGTCGATAAGGGGTGCAACAGCTCCGTCGGAATGCATTATTATCATGATATCCGGATTCTCCTTCCGTAACCGTTCTATCATCCTTTTATGGCGTGGTTTGAACATGACTCTCCAGTCCTCCGGAGAAATCAGAGTCGACGTCTGGCTTCCAAGGTCTTCCCCGAACCAGATTGCATCTACCCCGGCTTTAACCAGCTGAAGGGCCAGTCCTGTGCTCCACTCTTCAACCCTGTCGTTAAGGGCATTCAGCCATGGTTCTGCACAAAGCATGCCTATCATATATTTCTCCATACCTGTCAGATGCCAGGCAAGCTCAAACAGTGAGATCTCAACATCTCCTATTACAAAGTATTTCTCACCGTATTTTTCGATATCCCTGCGGGCTTTATCAAATCGCCCCTTTGCATAAGGATCAGGGAAGGAGTAATTTTCTATGTCGCTGACCGACATGGCATTTTCAAGAGGGCATTTTACAACTTCAACATATAATGCAGTGGGTTTCATATGCATTCCAAACTCATTTTTGGTAATATCACCCTGAACAATTTCAGGTGTATAACCGTAAGGCACAGTGCCTCCCACGACAACCACATCGCTTCCCATTCTGGTTCTGATCTCATTTGCAGAGATCCTATATGTCAGATCCTCATAATAGGAAAGTGCATAATCAGGTTTAACACCAAGCTTTTTTCCGAATGATTCTGTATGTTGTCTGCAGAGGTCAAACTGGATTGGGACTCTGTCGGGATTTCCTTCTCTTCTTTTAAAGGCTTTTAATACTCTTTCCTTTGAATTCATGACGTGAATTTTTAATATTAACTCTTGGTCCCTTTTTTATGCAACAATATTGTGGTCTCCTCCATTGTTATGATATGCCCCTTTCCTGCTTCTTCACATAGTGGTCTGATCAACTCGAAAAAATCATTTATCTTATCAGGTTCATCAATGAATTCGACAATAAGAGGTACTTTCTCTGAGACCTCCCATAATTTGTTGGTGTAGATCTCACTGCTGGAACCAAATCCCATAATGCCCTTAAGCACTGTGGCACCTGCTATTCCATGTTCCCTGGCGGCATACACAATCACCTCATAAAGTGGTGAATGTTTGAATTTATCAGTGGAACTGATATATATCCTTAACCTTTTAGCTTTATCTCCGGGATTCATGATGTTAAAATATTTTAGTTATTATAACTCCGATATATGTTGCTGATATACCAAGGAAAATACTTAATCCGGTGTAAAGAAAAAAATGAAAAAAATTTCCATCCCGCAGCATGGCAAGATTCTCATTTGCAAATGTGGAAAATGTGGTGAATCCTCCGCAAAATCCGATAGCAAGAAACAGTTTCCAACCATCTGTGAGTAAAGAACTCCTGTCGGAGAAACCATAAATTAATCCTATCAGTAAACATCCGGTAATATTTACGAAGAATGTCCCGAAAGGAAATGCCGAATGGAAGTTGTTTTGCACAAAACGGGAGGCCAGAAACCGTGAAATGCTTCCCAGAAACCCTCCTGTTCCTATAAGCAATAATGTTCTTATCATAAGAATAAGAATATCTTAATTAAAAGAATAATAGACAATTGCACAGGAGTTCTCAACTTTTTAAAGCGGCCAGTAACTATCTCCTTAGCTTTAAACCAAAAATACTAAATTAATAATTTGAAAAGTTAATGCTTTAGCATGAAATCATGCTAAATTTGGATAAATAATTACTTGTCCGACAAAAACATTTAATAAGTTCAGAAAATAATGGAAAATAAAGTCAAAATAGGACTCTTTGGAATAGGGCTTGATACCTACTGGGCACAGTTTGAAGGTTTACTTGACAAGCTGGTCTCTTTTCAGGAAACGATAAAAGAGAGGCTTGTACATGCAGGAACTGAAGTAGTTGATGCCGGGATGGTTGATAATCCTGCGAAAGCAAAGGAAGCAGCTGAGTTATTCAGCAGGAGTGGAGTGGATATGATCTTTCTTAATATCTCAACCTATGCCTTGTCACATAATGTCCTGCCTCTTATTCAGCGGATCAGTTGCCCGGTAATTATTCTGAACCTTCAGCCGACAGAAGCTATTGATTATAAGAAATTCAATTCAATGGGTGATCGTGGAAAAATGACCGGTGAATGGCTTTCTTATTGCCAGAGCTGTGTTGCTCCTGAACTTGCCAGCGTATTTAACAGAAGCGGTATTAAATACCATCTTGTTACAGGTTACCTCGAAGAAGAATATGTCTGGAATGAAATAGAAGAGTGGATAGAGGCCTGTGATGTAATGAATAAAATGAAGAACAACAGGGTGGGGGTCCTTGGCCATTATTATAACGGGATGCTTGATGTTTACAGTGACATTACCATGCTTGCTGCTGCTTTCGGGAGCCATTTTGAGCTAATGGAATTCGGCGTCCTTAAGAACTTTTTTGAGAAGGTAACAGAAGAGGAGATAAAACTGAAGACGAAACAGTTTTATAGCTGGTTTAAAGTTTCCCCAGAGTGTTCGGAAGAAGATATACGGAGTTCTGCCCGTTGTGCTGTTGCCCTTGATAAGCTCGTAGAAAAATATAATCTTGGATCTCTTGCCTATTATTATGAGGGAGAGGGCGATGAAGAATATGAAAAGATTGTAACAACCCTGATACCGGGAATGACATTGCTTACGGGGCAAAATATCCCGGCTGCCGGAGAGTGTGAAATAAAAAACGTTCTTGCCATGAAAATAATGGATTCCCTTCATGCAGGAGGATCATTTTCAGAGTTCTACGGATTGGATTTCAACGACGATATTATACTTCTTGGGCATGACGGACCAGCTCACTTCAGAATTGCTGACGGAGAGGTAGGACTTATTCCTCTTCCTGTCTTCCATGGTAAACCGGGTAAAGGGTTATCAATACAGATGAAAGTGGCGAATGGCCCTGTTACACTTCTTTCAGTATGCCAGGGTGGAGACGGGAGGGTTACACTTCTTGCAGCAGAAGGTGAATCTGTACCTGGTCCCACTTTGCAGATAGCAAATACAAACAGCAGGTATAAATTTTCTGTTTCTGCCAGGGATTTTATCAACAGGTGGTCGGAGGCTGGGCCTTCTCACCATTGTTCAATAGGTATTGGGAAGAAGACGTCAGTTATTAAGAAGCTTGCAGAACTCCTTGACATTGGGTTTCTCAGGATTTGTTAGAATATGTTTTTAGCGATGTTAAGATGAAAGAGACTGTTTCTCCTGAAGCTCTGACCTTTAGTTCTGTCCCCAACTTCAGGGATCTGGGAGGTATTGTGGTTGACGGCAATAAAAAGATAAAGAAAGGTATCATTTTCAGATCAGCCAATCCGGATAGTATAAGTAAAGAAGAGATCAAAAGGTTTGAAATGCTAAATATCAGGACTATTGTCGATTTGCGTGCACCGGGTGAATATGGGAGCAGGGCAGGATCAGTCGATCACATCGACAGGCTGTCGCTTCCGCTTGATTTTCAGCAGACTACACGTGAAAGGCTGAGGCCTTATATAAACAAAAGGGATTCGGAAGCAGCTATTGCCGACATTTCCAATTCATTGTATCTGGATATGCTCGATGCTGTACAACCTTTGTTCAGGCAGGTTATAGAGGTACTACTTTCGCAGGAACGCTGTCCGGTTCTGATACATTGCCATGTAGGGAAAGACAGGACCGGAATAATGTGTGCATTGATACTGTTGGCGTTGGGAGTCGGCAGGCAACAGATCATTGATGACTTTATGAAGTCAAATGAAGCTCTCCGCCCCTTCTTTGAAAAGATATTCAGGAAGAAGAGAATTCTTTCTCTCGGATTTTTACCTCCGCGTATGATGATGTATGCTGTTACAGTACGACAGAGAAATATTGAATCGGTAATTGACAGGGTATCCGATCACTATGGAGGCATTGAAGCCTATCTTCAGGAATCAGGTTTTGATATATCACGGTTAAACGAATTGAAAATGAACCTGTTGGAAGGATAACTCCCGAGTTCTGAAAAATTCGTAAATTTGAATATATCAAAAGTGGGTTAAGATGCTCATTAAACTTTCTCTTCTTTCTTTGTTCGGGATAGCAATGGGTCACCTCGAAGCAGTGGTTGTTGTCTATTTAAGGAAAGCCCTTGGAATGCCTGATTCGATATCGAATCAGGATTCGGTTGAGAAGTTTACGAAAAAAATTTTGTACATCGAAATTTCAAGGGAGGTAGCAACAATCATTATGCTGCTGGTTATTGCCTGGCTCACGGGTGATTCTTTAATGGAAAAAGGGATATATTTCTTGTGGACGTTTGCTTTCTGGGATCTTTTCTATTATATCTCATTGTATATACTGATTAAATGGCCGCCAAAGTTTACTACAATTGATGTACTGTTTCTTATACCAAAACCATGGATTGCACCGGTCTGGTTACCAATAGGAATCTCTTCTGCTACAATACTTGTGATTGCTGCATTGTCTCTGTTTCAGGTTATTTGAAAGAAGTGAGAGATAAAGCTAATGTTATAAGGTGATTAATCTGCGTCAATAATTTTTTCCGTTTAAAGACTAACGACTATCCGAAACGGATTACTTTTGGGAAAAATATTTCTGGATCACAAATTAAGAAATGTCCTGGAATCCGATAAAATCTGACAAGCTCAAAATAATGTTCCGTTCGTTGCAGTACAGGAACTATCG
>DAOQAX010000141.1:0-6230 GCA_035354395.1 Bacteroidales bacterium
AAACATTGTAATTCCTGATAGCCTTTGCAGAAGAAATAATATTACTGATGTAACCTTTTACGATTCTGCAAATGTTATAACGAATATCGATCAGGTTCCTTCAAACGGATTCCCATATCTTTTTATTGAGAAGAACAGGCAAATAGAGACAGATGCCAGGGCTGCTATAATTAAACATCTTCAGCCCGGCCAGGACATGCCTTTAAGACAGTTTCACAGCGACTGGGTATTGGGGATACTTCTGATTGCAGCCTTCCTGCTGACAATAATAAGGAGATCGTCAAAAAATATCTTCTCGGATTTTGAGAACTTTTTTCTTTTTAAAGGAATATCAGATCCCTCTTCACGATACACCGGAGGCTTTATCCTTTGGCAATCAATAATACTTAACCTGGTTTCGTTCTTCATTCTGGCTCTCTTCGTCTATTCCGCAGGTGTCTATTATAATGCCTTACCCGCTGCTGTTAACGGAATACTTTTCTGGCTTATTTCTTTTGGAATCATTATAGTTTCTATTTTTTTGCGGTACATTATCTGTACTGTTACAGGGTTTGCAAGCGGCCAAAAGGAGCTGTTCAGGGATTATCAGCAGTTGATATTCCAGTCGTACAGGTTAAGTGCTCTGTTTCTTTCTGTGATTATTATTCTTATATATTATACTGTTCTCCCTGTTTCAGATGTCCATTTTATTGTGGGTTTCAGCATTTTAGGAGTCATGTATCTGATCAGGATTATAAGTCTGATGATAATTTTTCTGAATAGGAATGTTTCTATTTTCTATTTGATTTTATACCTTTGTGCCCTAGAAATTCTACCTGTTTTGATATTAGTGAAATATTTTACAGGCCTTGCTTAGATTGGTTAGGGTTACTTAGAAAGTATAACTTAAACTGAAAAAAAGTTGAAAATTAAGAAGATCTTAGTATCGCAGCCAGAACCAATGAATCCGAAATCTCCATATTTCGAACTGGCTAGAAAATATAATCTGAAAGTTGATTTTAAACCGTTTGTTCAGGTTGAAGGAATATCATCTAAAGATTTCCGTCAGCAAAAAATCAATATTCTTGATTTTAATGCTGTCATCTTTACGAGCAAAACCGGAATCGATCACTTTTTCAGGATTTGCAATGAGTTGCGGACCGTGGTCCCGGATACAATGAAATATTTCTGTATCACAGAGAATGTTGCATTCTATCTGCAAAAGTATATTGTATACAGGAAACGGAAAATATTCCATGGGAAAGCAAAGTTCCAGGACCTTATCGAAATTATTGTCAAGCATAAGGAAGATAACTTCTTTGTTCCTTTGTCAGAGCCTCATAATGCTGAGATACCGGATTTACTTGATAAAAATGGTATCCGCTATTCAATAGGGACCCTTTACAAGACAATCAGTACCGATTTCTCGAATATTAAGGATTTTGACTATGACATACTTGTCTTTTATAGTCCTTCAGGCATTAAATCATTAAAAGAGAACTTTCCATCCTTTAAACAGGGTGATATTAAAATAGCTGCATTCGGTCCTACAACAGCTTTTGCTGTTGAGCAGGAAGGGTTAAGACTCGATATCAACGCCCCGAATCCGAAAGCTCCTTCAATGACAATGGCCCTTGATGATTTTCTAAAAGAGTATAACAGGAATTTAAAATAATATATCTCACCATATCAGCTTTCCTTAAAGCGCCGTAATGTCTTTTTCGGTTTAGCTTTAAGGATAAGTTTTCTTAATATGAATATCATAAGGGAGACATTTGATAAGTCTGAAAAGCTCTGCAGCAGGAAAATAATCACGGCCCTGTTTGAAAAAGAAAATGTTTTCTACACATCGTGCTTCAAAGTGGTATGGGGGAAGAGCCCTGTTGAACTTCCCCATCCGGCCCAGGTGACTTTTAGCGTCTCAAAAAAAGGGTTTCGTCTGGCTGTCACCAGAAACCTGATTAAAAGGAGGATGAGAGAAGCTTACCGGAAAAACAAAGCGGCGCTCTATCAACATCTTTCTTCACAAAAGACTCAGCTTGTGTTTGTTGTTATCCTTAAAGGGAACTCGGTACCGGATTATCTTTCAATAGAAAAATCGACTAAAGAGATGATAAACAAATTCATCGCCCTTACCAAATAGGATGAAAATATGTTAAAGTTATTTTAATTGTTTCGTTATCAAAGCTGTTACCAATTTTTCTTGTTATTTTCGCCGGTTACAATTAAGTCTCACAGATTATGAAAAAGTTTAAAAAAGGCAAAATAATTATCGTTGTAAGCCTATTGATCGTTGCAGGTGTCAGTATGGGTTTCCTGGCAAACCAGGAAACAAGAGACTTCAGAATTGCTAAAAACCTCGATATCTTTTTTTCTCTTTTCAGGGAACTTAATACTTTTTATGTAGATGATATTGATCCTGATAAGGTGATCAAAGCAGGTATAGACAATATGCTTAAGACATTGGATCCTTATACCGTATATTATCCCGAATCGGAAGCTGATGAATTTACCTTCATGACAACGGGAAAATATGGTGGGATTGGCTCACTTGTCCGTGGCGGAAATGACTATGTTGTCGTCAGTGAGGTGTATAAAGGATTCCCTGCCGATAAAGCCGGGATAAAAGCCGGTGATCTTCTTAAAAAAGTCGACGACGTCTCCCTGGCGGGTTCTTCAACAGAAAAGGTGAGCGAAAAACTCAAGGGGAACCCCGGAACAGAAATCAAAATTACGGTGGAAAGGAACGGTAAAGAGCAGGATTTCGTGATGAAAAGGGAAAAAATAGTGATCCCTCCGGTGCCCTACTACGGGATGATTGATTCAAAGACAGGTTATATAAGTTTTACCAACTTTACCCAGAATTGCATAGAGGACGTCAGAAAAGCCCTTATCGCACTGAAAGAAAAAAATGCACAGCAGATCATTCTGGATCTAAGGGGCAATCCCGGCGGATTGCTTACAGAAGCTGTAGAGATAGTAAATCTCTTTGTGGGTCCGGGTAACGAAGTCGTCTCTACTAAAGGCAAAGTAAAACAGTTTTATGAGAGTTTCAAGACTACAAAACCTGCTGTTGATGAGAACATACCGCTTGCTGTAATCATCAACAGGGGCTCTGCTTCCGCATCTGAGATAGTTGCAGGAGCAATTCAGGACCTTGACAGGGGAATAATCGTTGGGCAGAGATCATATGGTAAAGGATTAGTACAGGTACCCCGTCCGTTAAGCTACAACACACAGCTGAAAGTTACAGTAGCTAAATATTATATCCCAAGCGGCAGATGTATACAGGCCCGCGATTTTTCGCATCCTAACGAAGACGGGAGTGTCGGTATAATCCCCGATTCGCTTATTTCGGAATTTAAAACAAAGAATGGCAGAACAGTTAAAGATGGCGGAGGTATCGCCCCGGACGTTGAGGTTTCCGGCGAACCTCTCAGTCAGATTTCGGCCGAACTTTATCTGAGAAATTTTATTTTTGATTTTGCTACCAAATATTACTGGTCTCATCCTGACATTAAATCAATTGATCAGCTGAAACTTACTGATCAGGACTATAATGACTTTAAAACTTTTCTGGAAAGCCGTAATTTCAGTTATAAAACCAGTACTGAGGAATCGCTGAATGAACTCATTACAAATGCAAAAAAGGAAAAATATTATGATCTCCATAAGGATCTTTTTACAGAATTGGAAAAAGATGTAGCCCATAGCCTGGACCAGGATTTAACAATGTTTAAAAGTGAAATTTCCGAACTTATTGAAGATGAAATAGTCCGCCGTTATTTCTACGAAGAAGGATCCATTTCAAACGGATTAGCAAAAGACGAACAGGTATTAAAAGCTATTGAAGTGTTGAATAATAAAGAGCTGTACACATCGTTGCTTAAAGAAAAATCAGGATCATCGCTGGCCACCGGCAAAAAGGAAAACAAAAAGACAGAATCTGCTAATCTGGAAAATAAAAAATATCGTGATCCTGCTTAAGCGGATCATCTTTATCTCCATTCATGGGAACCGTCTTCCATTATTTCCTTTTTCCATACAGGGAATCTCTCTTTGACGAGCTCAACAGTTTTACTGCACGCCTGCATTGCCTGAAGCCTGTGCCCTGCCGACACAAGCACAAAAAGGGATATTTCTCCTGTTTTGACTATGCCTGTGGAATGCACTATTTCGACTGATCTTACGTCACTGAACTCAGACAATACGGATTTGCATATTTTATCAGCCTCAGGCTTTACCATCTCTTCATATGCAGAGTATTCAATTGCTTTAACCCTTTTCCCGTTTGCTTCATCCGCCCTTACCTGGCCAAAGAAGGCAGAATGTCCTCCCGAATCAGTTTTCTCAGACATACTGCTGAGAACAAGATTGATCAGCTCCTGCGTTACAGGTCCTTTTATCAGATAATTATTTGCCATATATTTTTCATAAAACGATAAAGGTTTTCTCAGCCCCCCGAAAACGGAGGAAGCAGGGCCACTTCATCGCCGTCATTCAGCACCGGTTCACTATTTACTATCTCATTATTTACTGAAACACGGAAGTTATAATGGACAATCTCAGGATAATCATCCTGTATCCGCAACATAAGGTCTCTGTATGATCCGGACGCAGGGTAATGCTTACAACAGGTGCCGGTAACCTCTGTTAAAACACCGAAAAACAGTACTTTTATTTCCATATTATTACCTCCCAACCGTCATCTGCGGGGAAAGTGCTATGTTATTAATTTCACGTTTAACATACCCCAGCCCGGAGCCGGGAATTTAATGTGCTTCCAGCCAGTTCTTTCCGGTGCCACAGTCAACTTTAAGCGGGACACTAAGCTCTGCAGCATTCTCCATCTCATAAATGACCATATCCCTAAGCTTTTCCAGTTCTGTTGCCTCTGCCTCAAAGATCAGCTCATCATGAACCTGTAATATCATTTTAGATGAGTATCCTTCATCTTTCATCCTTTTATCAATCCTCACCATAGCAATCTTGATGATATCAGCTGCACTGCCCTGAATAGGAGCATTGATAGCGTTTCTCTCTGCATTTCCTCTTACCACCTGATTCCGTGATTGTATATCAGGGAGATAACGTTTACGGCCATACATGGTGGTCACATATCCAAGTCCTCTTGCCTTTTTAATGCTCTCTTCCATATAGATTCTGACACCGGGATAAGAGTTGAAATATCCGTCTATAAGTTCTTTTGCCTCTTTCCTTCCTATTGTAAGCCTTTCAGAGAGTCCGAAGGATGATATCCCGTAGATAATCCCAAAATTGGCTGTTTTTGCCCTGCTTCGCATCTCCCTGGTAACATCTTTGATCTCCACCCCGAAGATCTTTGAAGCAGTTGCCGCATGAATATCACTTCCTGAGAGGAAATCAGCTATCATATTTTTGTCCTGGCTCAGATGGGCCATAAGCCTCAGCTCAATCTGAGAATAATCGGCAGAGAGGAAGATACTTCCCTGCGCCGGGACAAATGCTTTTCTTATCTCCCTCCCCCGTTCATCTCTTACCGGTATGTTCTGAAGGTTTGGATTGTTTGAGCTAAGCCTTCCTGTTGATGCCACAGCCTGGTTGAAGGATGTATGGATCCTTCCGGTCTTTTTATCTACAAGCAGGGGAAGTGCCTCAACATAGGTAGAAAGAAGTTTTTTAAGACCCCTGTATTCCAGTACTTTGTCGATAATAGGATGTTTGCTTTTAAGCCGCTGCAGTATTTCTTCATTGGTAATGAACTGTTTTGTCTTAGTGACCCGTGCATTGGAATCAAGCTTCAGTCTGACAAAAAGGATATCTCCAAGTTGTTTGGGTGAAGAAATGTTAAATTCAGTTCCGGCAAGAGTATAGATTTCATTTTCCAGAACAATAATATCTTCTCGCAGTGTTGTGGTTATTGATTTAAGGTCATCAAGATCCAGTTTTACGCCATTCCTTTCCATAGTAGCAAGGACGCTTATAAGAGGCATCTCTATGCCTCTTGCAAGATCGTCAAGTCCTTCTGAGATAATACGCGGTGCAAAAACATTCTTAAGCTGGTAGGTGACATCAGCATCTTCAACAGCATATTCCCTGAGTTTATCAACGGGAACTGACCTCATGTTCTTCTGATTGTTACCCTTCTCCCCGATAAGAGATTCAATATGAACCGGGTCATACGACAGGTATGTCTCTGATAACAGGTTCATGTTGTGCCTCATGTCGGGTTCAAGCAGATAATGGGCAATCATGGTATCGAACAGCGGACC
>DAOQAX010000142.1:0-6209 GCA_035354395.1 Bacteroidales bacterium
TTCAGGGATACTGGCAGCTCCCAGTTTCAACCCGGTTTTCTTGTCTACTTTAATGGCTTCATCACTCTTACTGGCCTCAAGCTTATCGAGCACTGCACTGATCTGCGTTCCAAGGAATACGGAAATAATTGCCGGAGGAGCTTCATTGGCCCCAAGGCGGTGAGCATTAGTGGCTGATGATATACTGGCTTTAAGTAATCCGTTTCTTTTATAAACAGCCATCAGAATGTTCACCAGAAATGTGACAAACAGAAGGTTGTCTTTTGGATTCTTTCCGGGGGAGAGAAGATTAACTCCGGTATCTGTTCCCAACGACCAGTTATTGTGCTTACCTGATCCATTAATCCCCTTGAAAGGCTTTTCATGTAACAGCACTCTGAAGCAATGTTTCTTTGCCACTTTTCGCATTGTGCTCATCAACAGAATGTTGTGATCATTGGCAAGGTTTGTCTCTTCAAAGATGGGAGCCAGTTCAAATTGGTTGGGAGCTACTTCGTTATGTCGTGTCTTAACCGGAATACCCAGTTTATAACATTCAAATTCCAGATCTTTCATGAAAGAGGCTACCCGTGAAGGGATTGTGCCGAAATAATGATCCTCTAACTGCTGATTTTTTGCACTATCATGTCCCATAAGGGTTCTGCCAGTAAGCATCAGATCAGGACGGGCATACCAGAAAGCTTCATCAACTAAAAAATACTCCTGTTCCCATCCCAGATAGGAGAAGACTTTCTTAACATTAGGGTCAAAGAACCTGCACACGTCAACGGCTGCCTTATCCACTGCATCGAGAGCCTTAAGCAATGGTGTTTTATAATCGAGGGCTTCGCCTGTATATGATATAAAGACCGTCGGAATACAGAGAGTGTCTCCTATAACAAAAGCAGGGGAGGTACAGTCCCATGCCGAATATCCTCTGGCTTCAAATGTATTCCTTATTCCCCCGCTTGGAAAGCTCGATGCATCAGGTTCCTGCTGAATAAGTAGTTTTCCTGAAAACTCCTCGATTCCTTTTTTTGAATGATCGATCTCAAGAAAAGCATCATGTTTTTCTGCAGTACCACCGGTAAGTGGCTGAAACCAGTGGGTGTAATGTGTCACACCCAGACTCATTGCCCATTGTTTCATTCCTGTTGCAACACCTTCAGCGATTTCTCTGGACAGGGGTGAACCATTGTCTATCGCATCGGTTAAAATGCTGAAAGTGTGTTTGGAAAGATATCTCTGCATGGTTTCACGGTTAAAAACGAACTTTCCGTAATAATCTGTCGGACGTTCATCGGGAGATTCAATCTGAAGAGCTTTCCTTCTGGATGCCTCTTCCACTGCTTTAAATCTTAAAATTGACATGGATAGACTTATTTTTAGTTATTGAAGTGTTTTTTTACAGCCATTAAGCATCCTTCAGCCCCGATAGAGGTGTGACCCTCTCCGCTTTGGTTATTAATGACAAAACATGAATAACCAGGATCGTTCGGTAATCTTAAAGAATGCATGATATCAATGTTTATAAAATAAAGATAAATAATGAAAAAGTTAATAACATGAATAAAAACGGCTCAAAAATAATTAAAATGTAACTAAAAAGAAGAAAATGCTTATAAAAGATAAATAAATGATCATAAAAATATCAGATTGAAAAATAAATGGTCAAAAAAGTTATAAATTGAAACAAAATGCGACAATTTGATCTGTTTGAGTAAAATATTTAAAGCAGGTGCTTCTTGTATATGCAAACAGCGTCTGACTTCATGATCAGGTGCTGCTTATTAAGAGATATAAAGAGTTGTTTCAGGAAAGGTTTAAAGATATTCTTTACAGGAATAATCAGATTCTCCATGACCTGATTCTTTCCATTGCTTCAAGAGTGTCTTCTTTCTTTCCGAAGGCTGTGATGCGCACATATCCTTCTCCGCAGGGACCAAAACCAACTCCGGGTGTTACAACAATGTTAGCTTCGTACAATAAATGATCGAAAAATTTCCAGGAAGAGATTCCCTTCTGTGTCTTCAGCCATACATAAGGAGCATTTTCTCCTCCAAAAACCTGAAAACCAAGTGACTTAAGACCATTTGTCAGGATTTTGGCATTTTCCATGTATATATCAATGGTCTTTTTTACCTGATTTTTTCCTTCCTGTGAATATACAGCTTCTGCTGCACGCTGGACAATATATGCTGTACCGTTAAACTTGGTGCATTGTCTTCTGTTCCACAACCTGTTCAGAGAAGCTTTCTGACCACTTAGTGTAAATCCGATCAGGCTTTTAGGTATAACAGTATATCCGCATCTCAGTCCTGTAAATCCGGCGGTTTTTGAAAAGCTTCTGAATTCAATTGCTACATTTTTGGCACCTTTTATTTCATATATGCTGTGGGGTATGTCATCTTCCTGAATAAAGGCTTCATAGGCAGAATCGAACAATATAAGAACATTGTTTTTAATAGCGTAATCCACCCATTTTTTCAGCTGTTCCTTGCTCAGTACAGTTCCTGTCGGATTGTTTGGATAACAAAGATAGAGCATATCAAATGGTTTTTTCGGAATATCCGGAATGAAATTATTCTCGGCAGTGCAGGGGATATAAACGATATTGCTCCAGTGTCCGTCACTTAACAAATCCCCGCCACGCACGCCCATAACGTTGGAATCGACATATACAGGATATACCGGGTCAGTAACGGCGATTGTATTATCATGTCGAAGGATATCTCCGATGTTCCCTGTGTCACTTTTTGCTCCGTCGCTTATAAAAACTTCATCGGGATCAAGGCTGATACCTCTGCTCTCATAATCATTTTTAATAATGGCATCAATTAAAAAGCGATATCCATGCTCAGGACCATATCCTCTGAAAGTCTCCTGAACACCCATCTCGTCTACTGCTTTATGTAAAGCTGTTATTACCGCTTCCGACAGAGGTTGTGTAACATCCCCGATACCAAGATTTATGACCTTAACCTTCGGGTGAGTGGCTTTAAAAGCATTTATTTTTTTAGCAATGTCAGAAAAAAGGTAATTTTCAGGCAGCTTTAAATAATTATCGTTGACAAGTGCCATGATATTATAAAATTTAAAAATTAGTTAATTCCCCTTCAAATACCCTTACAGCATCACCAGTCATATATACGTGCTGGTTAAGGTTCTCCCATTTGATTTCAAGCTGCCCTCCCTTCAGTTCAACTGTAGCTTCCCTGTCAGATACCCCATTTAACACTGCAGCCACCACACTGGAGCATGCTCCGGTTCCACAGGCAAGAGTCTCTCCGGCTCCTCTTTCCCAAACTCTCATTTTAAGATGTGTTCTGTTGATCACTTCTATAAATTCCACGTTTGTTCTTTCAGGAAAAAGAAAATGTCTTTCAATAACCGGTCCAACAATTTCCAGAGGAAAATGTTCAACATCATCTACAAAAATTACAGCATGTGGATTTCCCATTGAAACAGGTGTGAAGGTGTAATCCGATTCCAACACTGAAATCGGATATTCGATAACCCTGTCACCTTCAATCTTTACTGGTATTTCTTTTGGACTTAATACCGGAATACCCATATCCACAGTGACAGTTTCAATGGCCTCCTCTGAAAAGTTTAGTTTGATTTCTTTAATTCCGGCAAGGGTTTCGAGGGTAAATGCCTTTTTATGAGTGAGACCCTCTTCATAAACGTATCTGGCAAGGCACCGTGACGCATTTCCACACATCTGCGATTCAGATCCGTCAGCGTTAAACATTCTCATTCTGAAATCACAAGTCTCCGATGGAAGTATTAATACCAGTCCGTCCGAACCTACTCCAAAATGTCTGTCACTTACCTTTATTGCTAATGATGACGGGTCTTTTACATTTTCTTTGAATCCGTCAATATAAACATAATCGTTTCCGCAACCCTGCATTTTAATGAACTTCATAACACAAATTTCCCGCATAAGTAATTAAAATGATTCTTTTATGAAAGATATAAGCGGCAAATGTAGATAAATAATAGGAACAAGAAGGTCTTTGCTTGATAATATGTTGTAAAAATATTGCAATGCTTTAAAAATATAAGCAAAAATGTAAAATATGTTTTAATATGTCAGTCTATTATAAAAAAAGGTATCTCTTTCTTTTAAGATGAAAGGCCAGCTGTTTAGCAGGTTAACAGCAGATACTAAAATTATCCTGGAAAATCTTCTCTCAGGATATCTTAGTAATTGGCAATAATGTTCTAATTTTGCTTGATATTCATGCATTAAGTAGAAACAAAAAATCTGAAAAAATGAAAAGCACAGGTTCATTTATAACAGGATTATTAGCAGGTGCTGTGATAGGAGGGGCAATTGCTCTTTTATATGCACCCAAAAGCGGTAAGGATACCCGTGAACAGATTAAACATAAACTGGATGATCTTGAAAAGGAATTTGAGACTCTGAAAGACAATGCATCCCAGAAGTCGGACCATATCAGAAAAAACATGGCAGACAGACTTGCTGAGCTTAAAAATGAAATAGAATCTCTTTCAAGATCTATATAATAAATATGCCAGCAAGATGCCAGAAGATATTAATAGTATCAAAAAAGAAATTCAGGAGTATCTTGAAATCAAGATTGACCTTATCAGGTTACAAGCAGCTGAGAGCCTCTCGCATATATTGAGCAGCGTAGCAAGTATTGCCATCTATGTATGCCTGGTGTCTCTGATTCTCCTGTTTCTGTCATTTGCCGCAGGATATTTCTTCGCATCTGTCCTGAATTCCAATGAACTTGGATTCTTATGTGTGGCCGGGTTCTATACCCTGGCACTGATCATCATTTTGATATTCAAAAAGAAGATTATTGACAGACCAATAATAAAAGCCATTGTAAAACTTTTTTTCCCCAGGCATGGTGATGAAAATAAATCATGAAAATTCATTTTCTGAGATCTCATCATTTGAAGATTTCCGGAAAGAAAAAGAGCGGCTTGACTTTAAAAGCAATCTGATTGAGGCAAGGCTTAAGCTGGCTTATCTCCAGATTACAGAGCGGCTCTCAATATCAAACCTGGTCACTTCAATTGCCCGGGAAACTGTTCTGCCAAAGATCTCAGGTTTCCTTGGAGATCTGATAAAAAAAGTTGGAACGGATACTAAATCAGAGCCTGATAATAAAATGGAAGTGTGAAGTCTGGGTAAGCTCCTTCTCACGATCACTCATATTTTTTATTCCGGATTTTCCGCTGTATTATATCAGCTCCAAAAAGTCTGACAAACAGTACGGAATTATCCGATAAACAACCCGATGGCAAGCAGAAGAGGAGAGATAAGATTGATGACCACATTAATACCCATAAACGGGATCAATACAGGAATATTCTCTGCGTTTTGGCGCGTGCCACGGTAGACACGCCATGCAAGAACAGAAGTTAAAAGTGCAATCAAACAGAATAGCGGAAGTAGTTTTATTATTACACCAACAACGACTGAAGTGTAGGCCAGAAGCAAAAACACACCATAAATTATGCTGCATCTTTTACGCCCGATGGTGATTGGAAGATGCCTGCGTTGAATGCTCTGGTCAGCCTCGACATCAGGAAACTGATTAAGGAGCAATAAGTTACTGACCAGGAAAGTTGGCATGAGTGATGCAACAAATGATGTCCAGCTATATGTACCTGTCAGGCAGAAGTTAGTCCCCATAACCATCATTACGCCAAAACCCAATCCTGGTGCCAGAAGGCATAATATTGGATGATATACAACCCAGGTAGTGTAAGCTACTAAAAGAAATAGTCCAAAGAGGCCCAGAGGCAGCAGCAGCCAGCCATGTAACCAGACGAAGTAAAATCCTATTACTGCAGTAACTGCAAAAGTTATCCATGAAAGATAAAAAGCAGTTTTTTCCATTTCGGGGTGAGAAGGAAGCGCCCCGCTGCCACCGCTAAATGGCGTACGTTGGGTCTTTGAATCCAGTCCGCTTCTGAAATCGAAATATTCGTTGAACGCATTGACACATATATGGGCCGATACTGCACCCATGGTAATCAGCACTATGCTTAACCAATTGATCTCATGTGTTTGCCAATAGGCTGTTCCTACACCAACAGCAACACAAGCCGGAGTCAGCGCCAGAAATGGAGCCTTCATCAGGCCAAACAGAATCTTGATTTTGCTCATGCATTTATATTTTAAAATTACTACTGATGCGTTAATAAATCATTGATACTAAATAAATTACCTTGTTCTTTGA
>DAOQAX010000143.1:0-6207 GCA_035354395.1 Bacteroidales bacterium
TGCCAACCTTCACAAATTCAGTCATGGCGGTTGGTTTACAGTACTTCTGGCGTTACTGTTTTTCTTAATAATGTACGGATGGTATTTTGGCAGAAAATTAAAAAACAGGTATGTGACTTTTGTGAGAACCGATAAATATATTGAATTATTCAAGTCACTTGTTAATGATGATTCTGTACCCAGAATTGCGACCAACATTGTTTATGTCATCAAAGCAAATATGCCGGATCAGGTTGAATCGAAAGTTGTTTATTCTATCTTTCATAAACAACCTAAACGGGCGAATACGTATTGGCTACTTCATATTGACAGAACTGATGAACCTGATACTTTTCAATATAAAGTTACGCACATCATTCCGGGGGTTTTAATAAGGATAGATTTTTTTCTGGGCTTTAAAGTCGATATGAAAATTAATCTCTATTTCAAAGAAGCTCTTGAAGATCTTGTTGAATCTGGTGAGATTAAACTTGAAAGCTGTTACGATTCTCTCAGGAAAAGGTCTTTTCCTCCAGACTTTCTTTATGTCCTTATTGACAGGGTTATGATTCGCGATTATCAGCTTTCAAAACTTGAGAATGTAACCTTAGCACTTCATAATCTATCACGTATGATATGTATTTCTGATGTAAAAGCCTTTCATCTTGATGAAACTAATACTATTGAAGAAAAGGTTCCTATAAGCATTAATCAAAGCCTGACTGAAAGGATCAACAGAAATATGGAATAAGGTTATGGCCAGTTGATATAAACCAATCTAACGGTTTGTTATGAGATCCATTTGCCTTTGAGAAATTAATTTCTTAATTTTATTAAACGATTGTGCAAAGCTTGTTATGGGTTGATCGGAAAAACGAACAAGGCTCGCTGGTTTTATAAACAGGTTAATTATTGAGATTGTTTTCTGCTACAGACCATGGTACGTCTGTTTTCAGATGGTTACAAGACTTTAAAGGGGATTCTTTATAAGAGTTTTTGCAGTATAGGTTTTGATTTGCCACTTAAATCCGATCTCACTATGAAAAAATCTGTTTTGTCATTAATCATTGGACTGAGCCTAACCGTTTTCAATGGATGCTCTCCAATCAATTTCTATTCAAACTCAGGGTTGTCTGAAAAAACCGGACTGAAGTACTACACCGATAAGCCTTATCTTCTGGTTGAAAGAGACTCAGAAAACGGAAGGATTCTCAAAGCGACGTTTGTTTACTTACCTGATCTGGCAAATCCCCAGTACATGGTTATTAATGGGGCCCAGGGCTCGGGGCGGGCCGAGATAAAACTAAAGAACGGTTCCGTTAGCTCCCTGGGGATGTCGTCTGATTCGAAAATTGCAAGGACAACAGAAGCTCTTGCGGAATTGGTTTCGGAAGGGACCGATGCCATAACTGATTTGGAATTGCTGAAAGGTTCTCCGGCAGCGCCCTCCTCAGTTGTAAATGTGGAACTATATGAACTTGTCTTTAGCCCCCAGGGAACAACAGTAAAAAGAATTGAGATTAATTAACTTTTAACAGGGAGGAATACAATATGAAACCCACATGATTGGTCCAATCACAAACAAGAATGAATATAATTCATTTTCAACCGAACCGCCAGCCGGCGGTGAGCTCAACGAAGTTAATCATGTGCGGTTCCATCTGACCTTTAAAAATAAATTATATACAGATGAAAACACTATATGGCAACCTTTTATTGACCGAATCTAATGTAGTTGTCGGAACCGGTTGGCTTCCGCCAAAACCCGATCTTCGAGATTATACCGACAACCACAAGGAAATAAAAAACATGGTAAAAAAGCTGGGGACGGTAAAAGATGAAAAAAAACTTCCGGCATCAATCGATCTCCGTGAATGGTGTTCCCCTGTTGAAAACCAGTTGACGTTAGGCTCATGCACTGCTCATGCAGGGGTGGGGTTGATCGAATACTTTGAAAAGAGAGCCTTTGACAGATATATAGAAGGTTCGCGTCTGTTTTTGTACAAAGTTACACGAAACCTGATGCAGACAGCAGGCGACAGTGGCGCCTGGCTGAGAGATGTAATGAAAGCCCTGGCTCATTGCGGTGTACCTGATGAGAAATACTGGCCCTATAATATTGGTGACTTTGATAAAGAACCGGATGCATTCGTTTATTCACTGGCCGATAATTACGAAGTACTCAAATACTTCTGCCACGATCCACAGGGATTACATACGCCGTCCAGGAAAGTACTGTCGTCTGTTAAAAAGTATCTTGCGTCAGGGATCCCTTCAATGTTTGGCTTCTGGGGATTTTCATCATACGACAAATCAGACGTAAAAGGAGGAATTCCATATCCCTGCCCCGGAGAGTCGGCCGAATGGGGTCATGCTGTTATTGCCGTTGGTTATGATGATGAAATAAAGATCAAAAATCTGAAATGTAACAAAGAAACCGAAGGGGCTATAATGATAAGAAATTCATGGGGCTCTTCATGGGGCGATAAAGGCTACGGATGGCTGCCTTACGACTATATCCTTAATGATCTGGCCCTTGATTTCTGGTCTATTCTGAACATGCGATGGATTAATTCTGAACAGTTTGGAATGCGATGATTGGCTTAAATATTTCCAAATTTTACTGAATGTCTTTTTGATAAAGAAATAATATTAATATTTTCGCATTCTGGAATTTGAAGCTTATTATTAAAATCAGTCTCTATCAGATAGTTTTATTTAAGCTGTGGTTTGTTTTGGGGAATGGGGATGATTTATTAAAATCGAAGATGTTTACATTAGACATGCGTACCGCACTATTAAGTTTTATACTTATTAGTGTTATAAGTATTATTTTTATTATTGTTTTTTTACAGCAATTCAGAAACAGAAATAAAGGTGGTATTTGCATTATTCTGAGTTTCTTTGTTCAAACTATCGGGCTTTTACTTGTTTTGTTACGGGGCCATGTTTCGATGTGGTTATCTTTCGATGTTTCAAATACATTGACAGTTGCCGGACTTGTCCTGTTGTTTAAAGGCCTGGAAGCAAGTATGGAAAAATCGAGTTCCATTATTCCGGATATATTGCTTTTGTTGATTTTTACTTTTATTCAGACATGGTTCACTTATAAAATTCCCAATCCTGGTATCAGAACCATCAACTTATCATTGGCCAACATAATTGTTTCATTAAGATTTCTCTGGCTCCTTTATCATCAGGAAAGGGAATCAGGTAGACAATTGAATTATCTTCTTATTATTACTTTTATTATAATAGGTCTGATTAATCTGGCAAGAATAATAAGTTATTATACAACAGACTATGTTAAAAAAGATTTTCTTGCTGCTGATAATTTTGAAGTTGCAATGATTCTTCTGGCCCAGGCATTTACTATCCTTTATGCTTATAGTATAATGCATCTTATTTCGAACCGGTTGCTCAACGATATTAAATCAGAAGAAGAAAAATTTAAAAAAGTGTTTTTTACTTCTCCTTATGCAACAATCATCAGTCGCCTGTCCGACGGTCACATAATTGACATAAATAATGCATTTATGCGTAAAACCGGATATTCAGAAAAAGATCTTATAGGCAATTCAACCGACAATATTAATCTCTATGTGAAAAAAGAGGATCGTTACTCGATTATTGATGAGATATATAGAACAGGGGGTATGGTTGAGAAAGAGGTTAGATTAAGAAAAAAGTCTGGAGAGGAGATCTTCTGTCTTTTTTCATCAGCGGTTATTACAATTAACAAGGAGAAGTGTTTTTTTTCCAGTATTGATGATATTACCGAGCGTAAAAATTACGAGGGAAACCTGTTATTAGCCAAAAAGAAAGCTGAAGAAAACGATAAACTTAAAACTGCTTTTATTCACAATATCTCACATGAAATCAGGACCCCCCTGAATGCAATCGTCGGCTTCTCTTCTCTTCTTGGCGATCCATCTCTTGATGAGGCAAGTAAAAAATTATTTATAGATACGATAATAAAAGGGAGCGATCACCTGCTTTCTTTTGTAAGTAATATATTGGAGATATCCAACATTGAAGCAGGCATCTTAAAACTGAACCGGCTTGAATCAAATCTGAACAGCATTATAACTAATCTATATGAACAATATAAACCGGTTGCCGACAGGCAGGGAATTGAATTCAGATTTGCAATCGGACTTCCTGATTTCAAAACCAATATTCTGATAGATAAACCAAAATTAGTACAGACCCTAACGAATCTTTTGCAGAATGCTTTTAAGTTTACCGAAAAAGGTTATGTTGAATTCGGCTATAATCTGAGGGGTGATCATCTCGAATTCTATGTGGAAGATACCGGAATAGGAATAGAAGAAGACAAGCACGAAAAGATTTTTGAACGTTTCTATCAGGTTGATTATTCAGGCAGCAGAAAATATGAAGGTCTGGGGCTTGGATTATCAATAACTAAAGCGTATGCCGATTTAGCCGGAAACAGGATATGGCTCTCCTCAAAACCCAATGAAGGGACCACGTTTTACTTCACTGTCCCATATTTGAAGGCGCAGACGGAGATAGTAAAACATGAAAATTCGTTGACCGGGGAAAAATCTAATGGAAAATCAACAAAAACAGTATTGATTACAGAAGATACCGACAGCAATTACAGACTCCTGGAAATTTATCTTGCATCAGAAGAGTTTAAAATTGTCCGTGCAAAGGATGGGAGAGAAGCTGTTGATTTATGCAAAACAGAGGAACAGATTGATCTCATTCTAATGGACATAAAGATGCCTGATATGGATGGATTTGAAGCAACAAGGCAAATCCATGGCATTCTTCCCAATGTTCCGGTTATTGCTCATACTGCTTATGCCACCGAAGCAGATAAGAAGAAAATATTTAGCAGCGGTTTTACCGGTTATATTGCCAAACCATATTCCAGAGATGATCTGCTTGCAACAGTAAATAAATTTCTGAAACAATACATACCAGTATCGGTAGAGAAATATTACGACTTATCATCTGAGACCGCTTCTTCTGAGGAGAGCATCAATTGATGGCTCTTTTCCCCTGAAACTGACATATAGCTTTATCGGTTTATCGGTCCCTCCTTTTTCCAGAATGTTTTTTCTGAAAGAAGTTGCAGTATTTTTGTTAAATATCCCGGTCTCCTTAAAGTAGTCGAAAGCATCAGCATCAAGTACTTCGGCCCATTTATATCCGTAATATCCTGCTGCATATCCGCCTCCGAAAATATGACTGAATGAGGTACTCATATTTGAGTTCTCTACAACAGGGAATAACTCGGTTTTTCTCATAACTGCCAATTCAAAATCACCAATATTTGTATCAACAGGATTGGTAATTGTATGCCATGCCATATCGAGAATCCCGAAGCTCAGCTGTCTGTAACACGAATATCCTTCGTTATATGTTGATGCTTCTTTGATCTTTCTGATGATCTCATCGGGGACCTTTTCTCCGGTCTTGTAATGCGATGCCCATGTGTCGAGCCATTCTTTTTCAAATGCAAAATTCTCCATGAATTGAGATGGTAACTCTACAAAATCACGTGTGACATTAGTTCCTGACAGACTCTCATATGTACATCTGGTAAGCATCCCATGCAGCGAATGACCGAATTCATGAAGGAAAGTGGTAAGCTCACTGAACGACAGAAGTGAAGGTCTTGTTTCTGTTGGCCTGGTAAAGTTGGTTACAATGGAGATCAACGGACGCACATCAGTGCCGTTAAAATTTCGCTGTTCCCGGTAGGATGTCATCCATGCACCTCCGCTTTTTCCGGGCCGCGGATGATAGTCAATGTACAGAATAGAAAGAAATATGCCATCACTGTCGTATACCTCGTATGTCTTTACTTCAGTACTATAAACAGGAATTTTATCTGTTTTTATGAACTTAATACCGTAAAGTGTTGTTGCAAGATTGAAAATTGCATTTTCTACTTTATCAAGACTAAAATAAGGTCTGAGTATCTCGTCATCAATTTCAAACTGCTTTTTCTTAAGCTTCTCTGAATAATATGGCCAGTCCCAGCGTTCAATAGCACCTTTATGCCCTTCTTCTGCTGCAAACTTTTTAACGTTTTCAAAATCCCTGTATGCAGCAGGTTTCGCTGCTTTATAGAGCTCTTCAAGAAAATTATTAACTTTTTCAGGGGTGTCTGCCATTCGGTCACCGAGGATCATCTCGGCAAAAGTGTTGAATCCCAGCATTCTGGCAATTTCGAGACGCAGGTCTACTATT
>DAOQAX010000144.1:0-6185 GCA_035354395.1 Bacteroidales bacterium
AAAGTCCAGTTGTTAAAATTCAATATAAGCAGTTTTATCCTGTTTTTTTATTTCAATAATCTTCTCAACACCATTTACCTTTATTTTATGGACTCCATAAAATGCCCTGATAACGCAGTATCCTTTTTCGTCTGACTTTCCTTTGAATCTTGTCCACCATTCATCAAAAACAAGTGATTTGTAGGCAGTTGTAGCAGGGGTTGTTGTCCAGTCTTTTCTGTATAATGATGAAGCAGGTATCCAGTTGGCTCCGGCCCAGAAGTGCCACATCAGAATAGCTTCAACAGCAGGATGTGCAAAACATATCCGGTAATAATCCTTAAGGTTTTGTGCAAATTGTTCTTCTTCTTTTTTTGTAGGGATAAGAGATGTATCCTTCTGATATTTAGATCTCTGACCAGGCATATTGAATTCTGTGATCTTTACCGGAAGGCCGAATTGTGCAAGTACGTCGAGTGCATACCTCAGTGTATCCCTGCTGAAATCTTCTGCATGCAGGTGTCCCTGAACCCCTATTCCGCTTATTGGTACTCCGCGCTTTTGCATATCTTTTATATGGTCCGTATATTCCTGAAGCATTCTGCCGGTAAGTATGTCATAATCGTTGAGATAAAGTTTTGCATCAGGATCGTATTCCTTAATCCAGCCTGCCATCTTTTTTGTTATACCGGGACCGAGTCTCTCCTGGTAATAATCTCCATGCATCATTTCGTTATTGAAATCGTATTCGGCGAAACGACCTTTATACCTTGAGGCAATTGTTATTGCCCGTTTATGCAGCTCATCATACAGCTGGTCATCAGTAAGGGCCTTTACCCAGTCCTGAACGTAGTAGATACCCCAGAATAAATTGTGTCCTCTCAGCGGAAGATTATTATCATCAGCCCAGGCAAGTATGTTTTCAGTTGTCAGAAAATCAACTTTTCCTTTTTCAGGTTCCATGTGATGCCACTTCAGGGAGCTGGCAGTGACACCAACATTGAAGTTTTCAAGGAATTTCTGTTTATATATCCCGGCATCCTGATCAGCCATCTTCCCGTCAAATGCATTGCTGTTCAAAGCGCAGCCAAACCAGAATTCATGCTTCTGCTGTTCCAGTTCCACCTTTGTGCCCGGTGATGTTTTTACAACAATGATACCTGTGCGGTACTTTTGGATTGAATCAGCAAGATTCCACTCATTTGAATGGCTCATGCGCAGTTGCGTCCAGACTGATGAAGCATTCTGTGCAATAAGAGAAAACAATCCCGCATGGCAAAATGCCAGGAGAGATATTAGTGCTATTTTTTTCATGACTTCTTTTAATTTGGGAAATATGTAGCAATAATTAATGTAATCCGACCTTAAGATACTTATTTAAGATTAATAATTCAAAAATTTCTAACTATCAGAAAATAAGCTGATAAGCCTGTTATGATTTTTTGCTTCCTTTAGGAGCCTGAATTGCAAAATTTCCCTGCGTCCTGACGTTTCTGTCAGGACAGGTCGGGTAAAGCTTACTGCAATAACTGCCATGTTTCCAGGTGCAAGGCCGAAAAAAACAGCTTGAATGGATTTTCAGAATAAGAGAAAAAACTAAATTAGTAAAATTTTCATTAATCGACAATGGCACACTTCATAAACGAGGTATCAAGAACCTTCAATGAATATCTTCTTATACCGGGACTGACAACTAAATCCGACACATATGAAAATGTAAATTTACAGTCCCCTTTAGTCCGCTTTAAGAAAGGCGATAAACCCAGAATAACCCTGAATATCCCATTTGTTTCTGCTATTATGCAATCGGTTTCAGATGATATACTGGCTATTGCACTGGCAAAAGAAGGGGGGCTGTCATTTATTTTTGGTTCACAATCCATAGAAAGCCAGGTAAGAATGGTTATGGCTGTTAAAAAGTATAAAGCCGGATTTGTTGAAAGCAGAGCCAACTTAACACCTGAACATACATTAAAAGATATCCTTGAATTAAAAGAAAAAACAGGTTTTTCGACTGTCGGAGTTACCGAAGATGGAATGCCTTCCGGAAAACTTCTGGGTATTGTAACCAGTCGTGATTATAGGAAAAGTAAGGACAGTGAGGATAAAAAAGTGAAAGACTTTATGACTCCATTTGAGAATCTGATAACAGCAAAAAACGGCATATCGCTTAGTGAAGCAAATGACATTATCTGGGAACACAAGTTAAATACCTTACCTATTGTTGATGATAAGCAGTTCTTGAAATATTTTGTTTTCCGTAAAGACTATGATAATCATATAGAAAATCCGTATGAACTTTCTGACTCAAAGAAACAATTAATTGCAGGTGCCGGCATTAATACAAGAGACTATAAAGAAAGAATACCTGCTCTTATTAAAGCAGGCGTTGATGTGTTATGTATAGATTCGTCTGATGGATTCTCCGAATGGCAGAAGGAAACTATTATGTATGTCAGGGAAAACTATGGTCATAATGTTTTAATTGGTGCGGGGAATGTAGTTGATAAAGAGGGATTTCTCTATCTGGCTGAAGCTGGTGCCGATTTTATTAAAGTTGGAGTTGGAGGAGGATCAATTTGCATAACCAGGGAACAGAAAGGAATAGGCAGAGGACAAGCCACAGCATTAATTGATGTTGCTGAAGCCAGAAATGAATATCTTAATAAGACTGGAGAATATATTCCAATATGTTCTGATGGAGGAATTGTCCAGGACTATCATATGGCACTTGCATTGGCAATGGGAGCTGACTTTTTAATGATGGGCAGATATTTTGCCCGATTTGATGAGAGTCCGACAAAAAAACTTTTTAAAGGGGGAAACTACGTTAAAGAGTATTGGGGAGAAGGTTCAAATAGAGCCAGAAACTGGCAGAGATATGACATGGGCGGAAACAGTAATATGAAATTTGAGGAGGGTGTAGACAGCTATGTCCCTTATGCCGGAAAGCTTAAAGATAATCTGGAACAGACGTTAGGAAAGATCAGATCTACAATGTGTAGTTGTGGAGTAACAACACTAAATGAATTTCGGTCAGAGGCTAAAATTACCTTAGTATCATCAACAAGTATAATTGAAGGTGGAGCTCATGATGTGATTGTAAAAGATTTTGATAACAGTATAGAATAAATCCCGGCACCTGAAACAGACTGCGTTCAATAAGGATTGCAGGATTATTTCATGATCCTGGTGATGGGTGATTCAAAAGAAAAGCCCTGGCAACCGCCAGAAGGGCGGTTGCTCAGGGTTTTGTTTTTCCTGCGCTTATGAAAGCTGGATTTTCAACGCTTGTAAAAACAAAACCCTGACCGCCTGAAAGCGGCCAGGGCTTTTCTTTTGTCGGGGTGGCAGGATTCGAACCTGCGACCCTCTGGTCCCAAACCAGATGCGCTAACCGGGCTGCGCTACACCCCGTGCAAAATGAGAACGCAAAAATATCATTTATTTTTCAATTTCAAACATTCCGGTGAATTTTGATTCTTTACAATTAAAACTTATTGATTTTCTGCTGTTCCGTATATATGTAAGATTATGTAAGGTCTATGTAAGGTTATGTAACTATTCTTCTGGAGAGTATCTGCCTATCTCAGAGTAATTTTGTAAGCAGTTTAACCATCTATATCTATTAACATGCTTTTTCTGACACTGATTTTATTAAGATTGTTTCTTTTAACCTTATCACGTAACAGTAAAAGAGCTGCTGATAATACTCTTATACGTGCCTTAATCGAAAAACCACTTTACCATCTCCTGTCAGAGAGTTTATGCTTTTGCTGATGTTGTCTGTAAAATCCATCTTCATGGTATTTCGCTGGAAAATATCCTTGAACAGCTGAACCAGGCAAATTCTGAGCTGAAAAAAGTCAATGCTGATAAAGACAGGTTTTTATCGATAATGAGCCATGACCTGAGAAGCCCATTTGGCGGAATTATGAACCTTTCAGAATTTATCTATGAAAATTTCAGGGAAATGGACAAGGAAGAAATAATAAAAAGCCTTGACATCCTTCAGAAGACTGCAAGAAGTACCCTTAATCTGCTGGAAGAACTGCTTATGTGGTCAAGATCACAAAGGGGAAAGGTCCCTTTCAGCCCTGAGATTTTAAATTTCAGAGATATCTGTAATCAAATAAAAGAAATCTTTTTCAGAGAATCAGGGACAAGAATCTTGTTTTGAACATTGCCGGATCTGCTGATATTTAGATTTATGCGGATAATGAGATGCTTAAGACAATATTGCGGAATCTGATGTCAAATGCAATAAAATTCAGGCCTTCAGGAGGAAAAATATCTATTGACGCCTCGAACAGGGGTGACGATGTATTAATTTGGGTAACTGATACCGGCATTGGGATAACAAAGGAGAATATTACCAAGTTGTTTGATATCTCTCAAACACATACAACTGATGGTACCAATGAAGAAAAGGGAACAGGACTGGGGCTGCTCCTTTGCAAGGAGTTTGTTGAAAAACATGGTGGAATTATTTATGTAGAAAGTGAGGCCGGGAAGGGATCAGCTTTTAGTTTCTCGCTTCCGTTGAAAAGCAGGTAAATGGCTTAAAAACAGTTAATTGCAATAATTCTAAAGAAATGCCTGACATCTGAAGAGGCAAACTATTAAGCACAACCTGATATTTTTATAGCGAAGACCTGAAAAACTCAATAGTTTTCAGAAGCCCTTCATCAAGCTCCATTTCAGGTTTCCAGCCAAGTTCCTTACCTGCCAAGGTAATATCGGGCTGTCTTTGCATCGGATCATCGGGTGGCAATGGCATCCGGACTATCTTAGATTTTGATCCGGTAAGTTTTATTACCTTTTCGGCAAGTTCAAGAATTGTGAACTCATCAGGATTACCGATATTGACCGGTCCGGTAAATTGATCACGGCTGGCCATCATCTTTATCATTCCCTCAACAAGGTCGTCGACATACTGGAAGCTGCGGGTTTGCTGACCGTCACCATAGATTGTAATGTCTTTATTCTGAAGGGCCTGAACTATGAAGTTAGAAACAACCCTTCCGTCATTAGGGTGCATCCTGGGACCATAGGTGTTGAAGATCCTGACAATTTTGATCTTTACATTATTCTGTCTGTGGTAGTTCACAAAAAGTGTTTCTGCAGCCCTCTTGCCTTCATCGTAGCATGCCCTTTCACCTATGGGGTTAACATGGCCCCAGTATGTTTCTACCTGCGGATGAACCTGCGGATCACCATAGACCTCACTTGTGGATGCCTGCAGGATCTTAGCCCTGATACGTTTGGCCAGACCGAGCATATTAATTGCCCCCATGACCGAGGTCTTAACGGTTTTTATGGCATTATACTGATAATGAACGGGGGAGGCAGGACATGCAAGGTTGTATATCTCATCCACCTCAATGAAAAAAGGCATAGTTACATCATGCCTGATAAGTTCGAAGTATGGATTACCAAGCAGATGAACGATATTCTGTTTCTGGCCTGTAAAATAGTTATCGAGACAAACAACTTCATGTCCATCCTTTATAAGCCGGTCGCAGAGATGTGAACCGACAAAACCTGCTCCTCCTGTTACCAGTATCTTTTTCCTTATCATCTATCTTGTAGTATCTAGTCCGATGCAATAATATGTAAAGCCATATCTTTTTATCTCGTTGCTGTCGTAGATGTTCCTGCCGTCAAAAACAACAGGATTCACCATTAGCTTTTTCATGATCTGGAATTTTGGAAACTTGAATTCAGGCCATTCTGTAACCATTGCAAGACCGTCTGAATCTATCAGGGCCTCATACTGGTCCTCGAAATACTGAATTCTGTCACCAAAATGGTGCCTGGCTTCCTTCATTGCCACCGGATCATAAGCTTTGACGCTGGCGCCTGCTTCAAGAAGCTTTTCAATGATTACAAGTGACGGAGCCTCTCTCATGTCATCAGTCTGCGGTTTGAAAGATAAACCCCATACGGTAATAGTTTTTCCCTTAATGTCACCGTTATGGTGCTTTAAAATTTTATCAAAGAGAACACTTTTCTGGTCTTTGTTCACTGCTTCAACAGCCTTAAGAACTCTCAGTTCATAACCATATTCCGATGCAGTTCTCACAAGAGCCTGCACATCTTTCGGGAAGCATGATCCTCCATAGCCTATTCCCGGGTAAATGAACTTAGTTCCAATCCTTGAATCGGATCCGATACCTTTCCTTACCATATTTACATCAGCTCCC
>DAOQAX010000145.1:0-6180 GCA_035354395.1 Bacteroidales bacterium
TGTTTTTATTGACTCAAGCGAATGACAACCCAGACCGGTGATAAACCCCTGGCTTTGTATATAATCAACAGCTTTAAAAACCATATCAGCTTTGCCTGCCTTCATGTATCTGTCGCCCTCTCCACCCTGTATGTAAATTGCAGTTGCCCCGCTGTCGATGGCCAGCTTAATATCTGAATAAAAATCCTTGTCAGGAAGCATCGCCTGGCAAACAGATTGCATCTTTCCGTTGTATATACTCTTATATTTATTAAAGGTTGTATAATACTGGGTAACCATGAATGTTGTGTTTATTCCGGCCCGTTCAGCTAGATAAAACGTCTCAATTATTTTCCTTTCATTATTATAAGCCTTAAAGAGAGTGTTTGCATAGATAAGATCACGTGCGTGTGCCCAACCTCCAATCAGGTTGCAGCCCATTATCATTCTACTCATGGTGAGGTTTCCAAGTTTTCCAACCGGCAATTTCCCCTTAAGATCCTTTATCTGTTTATAATCGACTTTAATTGTTGCTCCCGATACAGCATCCGGCCCTGCTTCTGAAAGATTTTTTATGAAAGCACCACCATAGGCTGCAAGGACAGGGATACCAGCAAGTCCCTTAAGCAACTCTCTTCGTGTATTTCTGTTGTTGATATCTTCTTTATCCGTTGTTTCTGATGTATCCTGTTTTTCTGATTTTTTGAATGAAGCCTCTCTTTTTGATTTTATCAGCCGATCCAAACCGAAATACAGACCTGAATTAGTCATTGCAAGAATAATGAGTGCAAAAAGCTCAACAAGGTTTTTGTTGACTATCAGATAGCTGCCTTCGGATGGGAATCCGTAACTGAATCCGCCAAAAGGAGGATAAGCCAGATAATACATCAGAAGAAGAGTAACTCCACTCCACGATGCAAGCTTTGTAAATATTCCAAGTATAAGAGCAATCCCGATAAGAGTAAGACCATAAGCATTAGCTGCATTTATTATGTTCATTCCGGTCTCCCCCGAGATCATCCATCTGAATAGGTCGCCGAATATCCAGCGCGATCCTTCCAGAAAAGGTCGGGCAGTCCAGAGCGGGTTAAGCAGTTTTACCATACCCTCGTATAGAAACTGCCAGCCTATTGCTATCCTTAGAACAGCAATAAAGACCTGTATATACCTGTTTTTTAATGCTGCTGATATCATAATGGTTATTTTAGCTTTTCAGAAATAATGGCTTCAATCTCCTTGAATTCTTCTTCAGTATAACCAATACCCTGGTAAATAATCCTGCCGTCTTTACCAATGATGTAATTTCTTGGAATGGTCTGACTTGCATATAGTTTATATATCTTCCTGTCAGAATCGGCAGCAAACGGCATTTTGAATTTCTTTAAAGTGACAAAGTCCCGAACTTCCTGCTCACTGTGTTCTCTTGCTATCATTACGAGAACAAATTTTGAATTATCCTTGTACTTTTCCCATATATTTTTCTGAACTACAGGCAATTCCATGTTGCACGGACCACACCATGTGGCGAAGAAATTTATCATAACAATCTTTCCGTGCTGCTTGCTTATATCAATGGTTTTACCGTCAATCGTTTTGCAGACAAATGCAGGTGCTTTATCTCCGACTTTTGTATATGTTGTTGTATCAACCTGACCATTAACTACTATCATAAATGCTGCAAAAAGCGAAAAAGTAAGAATCAGTTTTTTCATTTTTCCGGTTTGTTTGTTCAAATATAATTTTCTTTTTAGCAATCTGATACACAAAAACAATATCATTCTTCTTTAAAACCTAAAAAAAGAACAATCAATTGCCTTCCTGTAATAAAATCACCCGGATTATTTACACAACCAAAAAACCTTCACAACCTGCAAACCTACATAACCTTCCCAACCTGCATAACCTTCCCAACCCGCATAACATGCTCTTCCTTTTGTCAATCTCTTTACTTTTCGCTATATATAGTTTGCAGGATTATCTTTTTTAACTCATCATATGATTTCACAACATTCAGATCTTTATGTTCCTCAATGACATTCTGGGGCGGGTTGTAAAGTATTCCAAGTTCTGCAGTGCGGAGCATTGAAATGTCATTATATGAATCACCAATGCCAATCACTTTGTAATTAAGGTTTTGGAGTGCTTCGGTTACCTTTTTTTTCGAATCTTTCTGACGGAGGTTGTAATCAGTGATATTACCTTTTGAATCTGTGGTAAGCTGATGGCAAAGAAGGGTAGGCCGGCCAAGCTGCTTGAGAAGTGGATCAGCAAACTCAATAAACGTATCAGAAACAATTATAAGCTGCAAATGGGAGCGGAGCCAATCCATGAATTCCAATGCACCTGGTAATGGTTTTATAGATGCTATTACATTCTGGATATCCTGTAATGTGAGGCCGTGTTCTTTGAGTATTCCCAACCGGCGTTTCATGAGGACATTATAGTCGCTTATATCTCTTGTTGTCAGTTTCAGCTCATCAATTCCTGTCTGTTTTGCAACATTGATCCATATCTCAGGAACATATACACCTTCAAGATCAGAACATACTATATACATGATTAAATGGTACTTTATTAATTGTTTTTTAAAATGAATTCTTTTAATGCCTTATAATCATTTTCTAAAGAAAAGTAATTTTCATATTTTGAGTCCAGCCCGATAAGAGACGGAGGAAGTGGCGGATCAACATTTATTATCTTACGGAACTCCTCCGGAAATTTTGCAGGGTGAGCAGTCTCAAGAGAAATGCAGAGCTGTGTTTTGTGGTCAAATTCAGGGTTCTGTCTGAAGAATTCATTTATTCCATACCATGCAATAGCCCCATGCGGCTCAAGTAATACTCCATATTTTTTATGGCTGTCGGCAATTATCTCTCTGGTCTTTTCATCGGTAGCGCTTATAGCGAAAAGCTCTTTGCGCATTTTTTCGAAGTCAGGAGCTTTGATGATTCTCCCGGTTTCATCCATTATTCCTCCGTAAAGAGTTACAATCCTTGCAAGGTTGCTGGGATGACCAACATTCATTGCACTCGAAATGCAGTTTCTTGAAGGGGTTATTGATTTGTAATTACCCGTCAGAAGGAATTCCGGAACTTCATCATTCTCGTTTGTTGCCACAATAAATTTGCTTACCGGAAGGCCCATTTTCCCGGCAATAAGTCCGCCCATAAGATCACCGAAGTTGCCGGAAGGAACACTGAAAATTGCTTTATCATCAACTTTCCCTGATAGTTTGGCCCATGAGTAAAAATAATATACCGATTGTGGCAATAATCGTCCGATATTTATGGAGTTTGCTGATGAAAGTGGCACGTGCGACAGCTCGGAATCTACAAATGCCTCTTTAACAAGTCTCTGACAATCATCAAATTTTCCGTTAACTGCAATAACCTTAATGTTTTTCTGCAAAGTTGTCATCTGCTTCCTCTGCATTGTTGTAACCTCGTTTGCAGGAAACAGGATTATTACATCTATATTGCTCAGACCATAAAAGGCGCTTGCAACTGCGCTGCCGGTATCACCTGAAGTGGCAGTAAGAATCGTAAGGCGGCGATTGTTGACCGAAAGATAATGCTGCATCAGCCTGCTCATCATTCTGGCTGCAAAATCCTTAAATGATGCAGTAGGACCCTGATCAAGCCGCATAATATATTTACGGTCACAGACCCTTTCAAGAGGAACATCAAAAGTATATGCATCAAGGCATATTTTTTCGAGATCATCTTTATCTATTTCCTTACCGATGAGTTTGTTAAGAATGTGAAATGCAATTTCATGATACTCTTTATCTGAGAAACTCTCAAGTTCATCGGAACTTAATAACGGGATAGAGACCGGCATGTATAATCCGCTGTCAGGAGCCAGTCCTTTGAGTAATGCCTCTTTGAAACTGGTTTCAGATGACCGGAAATTTGTGGAATAATATGATTGCTTCTTATCCAATTCAGTAAATTTTAAACGTTCACAACTCTCATTAAATCAGAAAATACTCCTGCTGCAGTAACTTCAGCTCCTGCCCCGTATCCTTTGATGACCATAGGAAGTTCTTTATAACGGTCTGTCGTGAGCAGAATGATATTATTGCTTCCTTCAAGGTTATAGGAAGGATGATCAGATCCGATGGTAAGGAGCTCAACTTTCGCCTTACCATTATCAAGAGTGGCAAAGAACCTCCATTTCTTATTCTGGATTGCTAGTTTCTGACGCTTCTGCTCAAACTCAGCATCAAATTTCTGAACTTTCTCAAAGAAATCATTCAAAGAGCCTTCAAAACACTCATCCGGAAGAAACTTCTTTACAATGACATCTTCCTTTTCAATATGGTAACCTGCTTCGCGTGCAAGAATTAAAATTTTCCTCACAACATCAGTCCCGCTCAGATCCACCCGTGGATCAGGTTCTGAAAATCCTTTCTCCCTGGCTTTCCTGATAGCACCGCTTAACGGCATATCCGGACCAAGTTCATTAAAGATAAAATTCATTGTGCCAGAAAGTACTGCTTCAATCTTTAAAATTTTGTCCCCGCTTAATATAAGATCATTGATGGTCTTGATTATCGGCAGGCCTGCCCCGACAGTAGTTTCGTACATAAACCTTACACCGCGTTCGTTTGCAATGGTCCTGAGCTCCTGGTAATAGCTATACTCTGAAGAGCACGCAATTTTATTGGCGGCAACAACTGACACATATTTTGATAGAATATCGAGGTAATGCGATGCAACATTGGCATCAGCGGTGCAATCGATGAATACTGAATTCCGGAGATTAAGCCTTGTCATCTGCTGTATAAAAGCCGTTATTTCACTTTTTTCACCCGATGTCTTAAGCGTTTCAATGCAATCCTCAAAAGGAATTCCTTTCTTGTCGATAATCATCTTCCTGGAATTCGTAATCCCCAGGAGATTTATTTTAAGACTATGCTCTGAAAAGAGAGACTGCTGTTGCTTTTGTATCTGTTTCAGAAGACTTGATCCTACCAAACCGGTGCCGGCGAAGAACAAGTTCAGCTCTTTGTAGCGGGAAAGGAAAAAACCATCATGAATGACGTTAAGAGCCTTTTTCAGGTTTTCATTTTTTATGACAATTGAAATGTTAAGTTCAGAGGAACCCTGTGCCGTTGCAACTACATTTATCCCGTTTCTTCCAAGCGCCTTGAACAGAGTGGCTGAAATTCCGGGAGTGTTTTTCATCCTTTCGCCTACGATAGCAATAATTGAAAGATTCTTCTCATACAGAACCTTCAATTCGTTGTTCAGACCGATCTCTTTTTTGAACTCTTCATTTATTGCCTCAATTGCCGCGCATGAGTCAGATGGAACAACAGCAAAGGTTATTGAAAACTCTGATGACGCCTGTATTATCAGGATGATGTTTATCTTCTTTTGAGCAAGGGCACCGAATAATCTCATGGACGTTCCTGTAACACCTACCATTCCAGGTCCCTGTAATGTAATAAGATCAATGTGGTCAATAGAAGAAATGCCTTTTATGGGGCTTATGCTTCCGTCAGACGATTCATGACTGATACGGGTTCCCTTTGCAGCCGGATTGAATGAATTCAGCACAAGAACAGGAATCCCTTTCTTGTAAACAGGCCGGAGTGTCGGTGTATAAATTACTTTTGCCCCGAAATGAGATAATTCAAGAGCTTCTGAATAAGTCAGGCTTTCAATCGGGTAAGCCTTGTCAACCTTTTTGGGGTCAGCTGTCATAAAACCATCGACATCTGTCCAGATCTCAAGTACCTCGGCATCAATAGCTGCAGCTATTATCGCTGCTGTATAGTCAGAACCACCCCGACCGAGTGTTGTTGTTTCATTGTCGGAATTACTTGCAATAAATCCGGGAACCACTTTTTGCCTGTTGTTACTTAATATTCCCTTCCTGATAAGATTATCTGATAATGAAAAATCAACATTGGCAAATCCGAAATTATCATCGGTTTTAATAATACTACGAGCATCAATACGCTGGCTCTCTTTAAATGAACTGTTAATTATCAGCGACGAAAGAATTTCTCCGATCGATATAACCTGATCGATAGCATGTTTGCTTAATTCCCTGAGAAGGTAAATACCTTTAAGGGTTTCATTGAGATCGTTAAAAATTGTACCGATTGAATCAAGAACGGAATCCAGTTTATCTGTATCTATAAGCTGTTTCGCATAGTCTGTGTGTTTAAGAATCATCCTTTCAAGAAGC
>DAOQAX010000146.1:0-1316 GCA_035354395.1 Bacteroidales bacterium
CAGGATTGGTGCGGAAATCGGGTTGGGAAGGGTCTTGTAAGAGCCGGAGGAACTAATTACCCGTTGATAAGAGATATTATTGATCACATCAGGGAACGACTCAGTGAGACAAACAGGAGATTTCTTGAAACGACAGATCTTATCTTTAATAATTCCGGGCTACTTACGAGGTTTGAAAATACGGGAGTCGTCTCACAAAACAGAGCTCATCTGGTTGGCGCTGTTGGTATGGCTGCAAGAACATGCGGAATAAACCGTGATATACGGAATTCTCATCCGTTTCAGGCTTATAGGAACATGGATTATACACCTGCCAAACTTGAACATGGTGATGTTTTTGCCAGAGCCTTAATAAGAAAGATAGAGGTCGAACTGTCATTTTCTGTTATTAACTCTCTGTTTGATAAGCTTGCAGGCTTACCTGAAAAGAGAATAAATAAGCCGGATTATTTGCTTGAATATAAACCATGTATGATGGGTGTAAGCCTTGTGGAAGGATGGAGGGGTGAGATATGCCATGTGGCAATTACTGATATTGATGGTAATATTGAACATTATAAGATAAAGGACCCGTCAATGCATAACTGGATGGCTCTTGCACTGGCTGTCCGTAATCAGGAAATATCAGACTTCCCGATATGTAACAAGAGCTTTGACCTGTCATATTGCGGGAACGATTTGTAAAATTTATTGAACATTTCAATAATGCTGAAAGAGATAAGAGTTCTGAAAAGTCATGGCAGACAATATATTAAGAATCTGCGCACACAACCTGTATCAGGATTGTTCAGAGGACGTCCGGTTATTTCAGGCGAAATTACCACCAGCGAGATCGATTCAGTGTCATCCCTGTGCCCTGTGATGGCAATTGATAAAAAATCAGGTTCTATAGATCTGGGAAGATGTGTTTTCTGTAAAGAATGCTCTTTTGCAATTCCTGAAAAAATCAGGTTCACCAATGACTACAGGATTGCATCAAATACCAGAGAATCTCTGATTATAAAACCTGGTTCAGAAAGTCCGGTGCGACTCAATGAAAATATGGTCAGAAAAGAGATAAAAAAGCTTTTCAGGGGTGCATTAAAACTAAGGCAGGTATCTGCAGGGGGAGATAATTCCTGCGAGCTTGAACTTAATGCAACAGGAAATGTGAATTTTGATTTTGGCAGGTACGGGATTGAATTTGTCGCTTCTCCGCGTCATGCTGACGGGATAGTTGTTACAGGACCAATCACTGAGAACATGGCTGAAGCGTTGCAGATATGTTATGATTCAATACCTGAACCAAAAATTATCATTCTTGCAGGGACAGATGC
>DAOQAX010000146.1:1416-6163 GCA_035354395.1 Bacteroidales bacterium
TGACCCATTGAGAGCAGTTTCTGAATAACCTCCCAGCGGAATCCGTTTTCAAGATGAAGAATACCACCGTCGGTCATCTGTTCACCTGTTGGTTCGGATGATCCTGTATGATGCATCCTCGGGGCATCACCTGCCTCCTGAAGATTCATTTTAAAATCGATTAAATTGCAGACAATCTGCACATGTCCCTGCGGTTGCATATCCCCGCCCATGACTCCAAAACTGACCCATGGTTTTCCGTTTTTCGTGATAAACGCTGGCATCACTGTGTGAAAAGGTCTTTTCCCGGGAGCATACATATTGCTGTGCCCTTCTTCGAGACTGAACATTTCGCCCCTGTCCTGCAGAACAAAACCAAGTCCTGTAGGGCACATACCCGAGCCCATACCACGGTAGTTACTCTGAATAAGTGAAACCATGTTGCCATATTTATCTGCAACTGTAAGATATACAGTGTTTCCTGCTTCAACTTTCCCGGCATCGTAAATATAAGCGGCCTTGTTCATGTTTATAAGTTTGCGACGTTCTGCAGCATATTTCTTTGATATAAGCTGTTCAACCGGTACTTTGCTAAAGACAGGATCGGCATAATATTTTGCCCTGTCTTCAAAGGCCAGCTTTTTAGCTTCCGTGAACACATGGATATAATCGGCTGATCCGTATCCCATAGAGGCAATATCATAGCCTTCAAGAATATTAAGTATCTGGAGTGCAGCAATACCCTGACCATTAGGTGGCAGTTCCCATACCTCATATCCTCTATATGTGGTGCTTAGCGGTTGCACCCATTCTGAATGGTGACGGGAAAGATCATCATAGGAGATGAATCCCCCCTGTTTCTTCATGAATGTTTCAATATCTCTGGCTATTGTTCCCCTGTAAAATTCATTTCTTCCTCCCTGTGCTATTTTTTCAAGGGTATTGGCCAGTTGAGGATTTTTGAATATCTCACCTCTGGATGGGGCTTTTCCTCCAGGCATGTAAACCTCTTTTATATTTGGATATTCCTTAAGAACTTCCATCTCTTTTCCGAGATAGTATGCAACAAGTTCTGTTACAGGGAATCCTTCACGTGCGTAGTTTATTGCTGGTTGAAGTATGTCTTTCATAGATATGCGTCCGAACATATCGTGCATCTCGTACCATCCGTCAACACATCCGGGGACAGAAACAGGAAGGGGCCCGTAAAGGGGAATATAATCGTATCCGTTTTCGAGAAAATAGTTACGTTTTAGTGAACGGGGTGATCTTCCGCTGGCATTCAGGCCGTAAAGCTTCATCTTGTCGGCGCTCCATATTATTGCGAATAAGTCACCTCCGATTCCGGCTCCGGTAGGCTCAACAACTCCCAGTACGGCATTAGCAGCGATTGCGGCATCTATGGCATTTCCCCCTTTCTTAAGAATGTCAAGTGCAACCTGAGTGGCAAGTGGTTGACTTGTGGCTGCCATCCCGTTTCGTGCGATTGTTTCGGACCGTGTGGCAAAATCGTGTCCGGTAATCCTGTCCTGGGCTTGTGCAACTGTCTGAAACAAAACAAGAAATAGACAAAAAAGAAATGCTTTCATTATATCTTAATTAAACCGCAAAGTTAATTAAAATGAAGCGATGTTTTTTTTGAGAAACTTCTTATTTGATCAAATGTATATGATTGCCCTGTTAATGGCTATATTATATTCATTAATGAGCTTTTTCCATTGCTTTTGAGCGTAGTTCGGGAGGCATTTTTTCTATCGCATATCTTAATGATGTCCGGGGCATGGTTTTCTTCCTGCTCATTACATAATCGAACACTTCTTTCTGATGAGCCTGACTTGCAGCTTTTAGCATCCATCCATATCCTTTCTGAACCATATCATCCGGATCAGAATGCAGAATATCAGCTATTTCAAAAATGTCATTCAGGAATTTTCCATGACGGGCCGGAATGATTAGTGTGACAGATGAGGCACGCTTGACCCACCGGTTTTCGGATTTAGCCCATTTTTTTAAACCAGAGATATACTCAGGATACATCTCTATAAAAGTTCCAACAGAATGGTTGCAAAGAGTATCGCATGAAGCCCAGTTTGTTACATAATTATTAACCCATCTTTCGAAGATCTTAAAGTCGTCAGGTTCGTATTGTTTACTAACTGAATATGACCAATTACATGCGATGAACGATTCTTCCATGTAGCCCGATTTCCATAGCTCTTCGCACAGTAAGAATATCTGTGCTTTACTTTTATCTTCCAGTGATTTGAAACGATTTTTGGCAATTTTTTCACCCACGGCACTTTTTACTCCGTACATTTTTACTTCTTCTTTAAAAAATCTTTCTCCTGATAGTTTTGTCTTTTCATCAGCATTCTGAAGTAATTCATGCCTTATTTCGTCAAGAATCTTATCCATTTATGATGCTTATGTTTACGTTATACATTATTAATGTTTACCAATATTTTTTAAAATTAAGAAGATTTCTTCTCTTTTTAATATTTTTGCATCTCACAACTAAATAAATTTTCAATGCCATGAAAATGTTACAGAAAATTTTTATTCCGCTTATTATGATGATATTGAGTTTAAATGCATGCAAAAATGCAGAAAAGCCGGCCGACACAGCAAAGAATGATTTCAACTATTTTGTTGATCAGTTCGAAGATATTCGTGTATTAAGGTATAACCTTCCAGGTTTCGAGTCTCTTTCCCTTCAGCAAAAAGAATATATCTATTATCTGAGTCAGGCAACTCTTGCCGGAAGAGATATGTTATGGGACCAGAATTTTAAATATAATCTTCAGATCAGAAAGACTATTGAAGCAATCATTGATGGTTATTCTGGTGATAAGGAGTCTGCTGATTATAAGGAATTTATTAAATATGCAAAACGGGTATTTTTTGCAAACGGGATTCACCATCATTATTCAAGTGATAAGTTCAAACCGGACTTTTCTGAAAGCTATTTTGCCAGTCTGGTAAAGAGTTGTGATGCGAAGAAGCTTCCTATGGCTAAAGGACAAACTGTCGATCAGTTTATCTCGTTTTTGACTCCGGTTATTTTTGACGAAAAACTTTTTGCACGCAAGATTGAACAAAGAGCAGGATCAGACATGGTAGCTGAATCGGCAACAAATTTCTATGAAGGAGTCACCCAGAAAGAGGTTGAAGAATTTTATGCATCTAAAACTGTTCCAAATGATCCCAGACCAGTTTCTCTTGGATTGAATTCAAGGGTTGTTAAGGTAAATGGTAAAGTAACTGAAGAAGTGTATAAATCAGGAGGAAAATACGGACCCGCTATTGATAATATTATCTTTTGGCTTGAAAAAGCTATTACTGTAGCTGAGACTGAAGCCCAGAAAAAAGAGCTGGGATTGCTTATTGCATATTATAAAACCGGAGATCTGAAGAAGTGGGACGAATATAATGTTGCGTGGGCACAGAATTCCAATCAGATGGTAGATTATATTAATGGTTTTATTGAAAACTATGAGGATCCTCTTGGAATGAAAGCAACATGGGAAGCTATTGTTGATTATACTGATGTTGAAGCAACAAAACGTACACAGATAATAACTTCAAATGCACAATGGTTCGAAGATAATTCTCCTATTCAACCCCAGTATAAGAAAGAGAAGGTTACAGGCGTTGCTGCAAAAGTAATTAACATTGCTATGCTGGGTGGCGACAGCTATCCTCCTTCACCATTGGGAATTAATCTTCCGAATGCTGATTGGATAAGGAAAGATGTCGGTTCAAAGTCTGTTACATTGGCCAACATAACCAATGCATACGATGTTGCATCACAGGGTAATGGCTTTCTTGAAGAGTTTGCTGCCGATCAGGAAGAAGTTGACAGAATAAAGAAATACGGAACTATTTCAGATGCATTACATACCGATCTTCACGAATGTGTTGGTCATGCCAGCGGGAAACTTGCTGAGGGAACTGATCCCAATGCCCTTAAAAATTACGCATCACCTCTTGAAGAAGCAAGGGCAGATCTTTTTGCACTTTATTATATGATGGATAAAAAGATGATAGAGCTTGGACTTTTGACTAATGAAGAAGCAGGCAAAGCATTGTACGATTCATACCTGCGTAATGGTTTGCTGACACAGATTGTAAGGATAAAACCCGGAAAAGATATTGAACAGGCTCACATGCGTTGCAGGTCAGCCATTGCTCATTGGGTTTATGAAAAGGGAAAAGCAGATAATGTTGTTTCATTTATCAGCTGTGACGGAAAGACATATGTTAAAATCAATGATTACAAGAAGCTTCAATCACTGTTTGGAGAATTACTGAAAGAGATACAACGGGTAAAATCTGAAGGTGATTTTGAAGCCGGGAAAAACATTATTGAAAATTATGGAGTCAAGGTCGATCCGAAGCTTCATGCAGAGATACTCGGACGTTATGAAAAGCTTAATCTTGCACCATATACCGGATTTGTCAACCCTGTTCTCACTCCTGTTCGTAATTCCAATGGTGAGATAACCAATATTACGGTAGAATACGTGAATGATTACCTTGGTCAGATGATGTATTATGGCAAAAATTATTCTTTCCTGCCTGCAGTGAATTAGTTTTTGTTGCCAATAAACAAAAGAGAGTGTCTCAAAAAGGTTTAATTCTTATTCATTTGAGGCTGTCTCAAAAGCCCTGTATTACCCCCAACCCCCTAAAGGGGGCTTTGTAAGAGATTGATATTCAATAAGTCCCCTTTAGGCCTGCACTGACCGGAGCGTCAGTGGGATTTAGG
>DAOQAX010000147.1:0-6113 GCA_035354395.1 Bacteroidales bacterium
TCCTCAAAGCCATCAGCATAGTCATTGAAAAAGATATCCGACAAATTCCAGTTCCTGTCGCAGTGCATGATCTTATAATATAGTGTCTCCTGGCTTCCGTTAATCACATCAAAATTAATGGTGAGGGCGTCATTGCTATTGAGCAAAATTATCGGGTAAGCAAGCTTGGAGTCCTCCTTCTCAAAGTAAACACTCTTGATATCACGGGAGGTATAATCGTTTTGCTGTGCCAGAATAGTACTGCTTATTGTTGATAATAAACCTATAAGAAACGCACAGTTCAGACCTGTTTTATTAACCATTATTTAAGGTTTTAGTCATTATTTATAACCTGTAAATCTACAAATATCATACTAAAAGAGGCTTCTGTGTCACATGTAATAGGAAAACATTGTATTACTCAAAAAAAAAATAAAATATTTGGTTATTATGTTATATATATCTAACTTTGTGTTAGAAATATGTAACTTAAAGGTGTTCAACATGAAAAGGAGATTTAATATTTTAATAGTAGGAACTTTACTATTGATCTCATCAGGGTTGTGGGTTCTTAGCGTCAGATTATCAGTTGATCCGAAGGAAGTTCTGGTGCCTGGGGGAGCATTGATAGTGATTGGTTACGGTTTATATTTAGGGGTTTTAAAAATAAAAAGCCTGAAACGAAAAGAACCGCTGGATGATGAGTTTTCAAAGAAAGTAATGATTAAATCGTCTTCACTTTCATTTTATATTTCGCTTTATATGTGGCTCTTTATTATGTATTTGAGCGATAAAACAAATAAAGAGGCATCAGATCTTATAGGATCAGGAATAATTGGGATGGCGATAATTTTTATGTTGAGTTGGGTGGGTACAAAATTTTATGGAATGAAAGATGAATAACCGGATAAAAGAATTACGTGCCGGTTTAAATATGTCGCAGATGGAGCTGGCGCAGAAAGTAGGTGTAAGACGTGAGACTATTGTTTTCCTAGAAAAGGGTAAATACAACCCATCTTTAAAGCTTGCGCATGATATATCCAGGGTGTTTGGGCTAACAATAGAGGAGATATTTTTTTTCGAAAGCAATTAGGAAACTGCACGTTGGCGACAACTAAGATTTGTTTGTCTCATATTTATGGTAATGACATTAGAAGTAATTTATTGGAATATTGATCCTGAAATAGTAAACATTTTCGGAATATCGATCCGTTACTATAGTTTATTCTTTACAGGTGGTTTAATAGTCTCTGCAATAATCTTACAAAAGCTTTTTGTGTGGGAGGACCTTTCCGTTGAGCATTTTGACAGGTTAATTATTTATTGTGGTATTGGTATTTTGGCAGGGGCAAGACTCGGGCACTGTCTTTTTTATCAACCTTCATATTTTTTATTGCATCCTGTTGAGATGTTGCTCCCTATTCAGCAACAGCCTGATGGTGGGTATAAATTTATAGGTTATCAGGGGCTTGCGAGCCATGGTGGGGCGTTGGGCCTGGTTATTGCGATTATTTTCTACTGCTATAAATGCAAACAATCGCTATTAGCAACTATTGATCTGATTGCAATTGTTGCGCCTTTGGGCGCGGGCTTTATAAGGCTTGCAAACCTGATGAATTCAGAGATATTAGGAATGCCATCCAATGTTCCATGGGCTTTTGTTTTTACCATGGTTGATAACACTCCACGGCATCCGGCACAATTGTACGAGGCAGTTATTTACCTGATAATATTTGTTATAATGTTATTTATCAAAGTCAGGCATGGAAAGGTGCAGAGTGGTTTATTTTTAGGACTTTCTCTCACCATGATTTTTGGTGCGAGATTTATGATTGAATTTATAAAGGAGCGACAGGTGATTTTTGAGTATAATATGGCTTTGGATATGGGTCAGATATTAAGTATTCCTTTCATAGCAACCGGAATAGCGTTTATATTTTTTGCACTTATAAAAGATCGGAATGCTGAAAAAAAGAAGGCTGTCTCGTTATAAAAGACAGCCTGTTGTAAGAGGGTAAAATTGGGGATTAAACTGTTTCTGCCTTTGAAGCAGTTGTTCGGCACGAATATAGGTCATCACTTTTTCACAGCAAATTTTTTTTGGTTAACACCCCGAATTTATTTACGAAAGGGCCTTTTTTTGAAGGGAAAGCACTTTATGCTATTTTTGATGGCAAAAGTATGGTCATGAAGAAAGGCACAGCACCGGTATTTTTTATTTTTGCCGTTGTTTTTGGAACAGCCTGTAAAAGAGCTGACTTTAATGTGATAAATGGTTTTACACAGGGTACAACCTATCATGTAGTCTATGAGGCATCACCTGAAAACAGCGTGGAAATTGTCAGAAAAGGCCTGGAAAATCTGTTTGAACAGGTAGACAACTCATTATCCATATATAACGATAGCTCTGTCATCTCACAGATAAACAATAACGTTAGTGATCAGACCGACACTCTTTTCAGGGAAGTATTCAGATTGTCTGATAATGTCTGGAAGGAGACAGGAGGTGCTTTTGACATTACCGTTGGCCCATTGGTTAAGGCATGGGGTTTTGGACCTGATTCAAGGAAAGATTTTGATGAGACAAAACTGCCGGCTCTGCTTTCTCTTGTAGGAATGAACAAGGTCAAACTGAAAGGGGCCAGGGTTATAAAAGATTCACCTGATATATTTATCGACATGAACGCGGTAGCCCAGGGATATACGGTTGATCTTGCCATCCGGTATCTCAGGAGCATTGGAATAGAGGATTGTCTTGTTGAGGTAGGCGGTGAAGTGAGATCAGTAGGCAACAAAGCAGGGGAGGGATGGAGAGTCGGAATTGACAAACCTGTTGATGGCAATAACGATCCCGGAATGAATATGGAGGCAGTGATTCAGCTTGACAATAAATCACTGGCTACTTCAGGTAACTACAGAAAATTCTATATCGACAATGGGATTAAATACTCTCATACAATAGATCCTCACACAGGCTATCCGGCCCGACAGACACTTCTTAGTGCCACGGTTATTGCGCCTGAGTGTGCTATAGCCGATGCGTATGCCACAGCGTGTATGGTTTTAGGTACTGAAGGTGCAAAAGATCTTATCAGCAGGCATAAATTCCTTGATGGATATCTTATCTGGTCTGATGAAAATGGAAACTTAAAAACCTGGGCTTCAAAACGCATCCGGAGCAGAATAAAGGAGATTGACCGGAATCTTCAATAGCCTTACTGTGAAACCGCAATAACTGGTTTCTTTCTTAGAAAATAAGCTATCGGTTTTCCTTGGAGATATTTCTTCTTTGTTGCATCTCCCTGTATCTGTTTAGCTGTGCTTCAGATAACCTGTTATGCGGCTGGACAAGTAACTTGACTCCCAATCCAGCAAGAGGCAGAACAATAAGAAACAGTGTGAGAATTATAAACTCTATAATCATTTTCTAAAATTTAAGCGCCAAATGTAGCTATAGTTTTGGTTTTATAGCGTTACAGAATAGTTATTCTTTTACCATTAAATGTTAAAATGTACTCATATAATTATACCTCAAAAATTATTTGACTTTTAGATAACAATTCTATAAATTGTATCATAATAAATTCAATGGGCTCATATTCTGACATATTCAGCATAAGGCCAGAGGATAAAGTTCCTGGCAAAGGGAAGGTGCTCATTTCAGAACCATTTCTCTCCGATCGTTTTTTTAACCGCACGATTGTGTTTCTCACCGAGCACGGACCGGAGGGTTCAGTTGGGTTTATTCTTAACAGGGTACTTGAGTTAAGGGTTAACACTGCCGTTGAAGAGCTTGAATGTTGGGAAGAAAATCTCTCCATTGGAGGTCCTGTATCATCGGATACCCTTCATTATCTTCATTCACTCGGGGATATTGTACCGGGAAGCAGACCTGTTGTACCTGGCATTTGGTGGGGTGGCGACCTTGATGTGATACGATCACTGATTAATGCCGGGAATGTAAACCGCGACCAATTACGCTTTTTCCTGGGTTATTCAGGATGGTCAAAAGGCCAGTTACAAAAAGAACTGAAGGATAACTCCTGGGTTATTGCAAAAGTGCCCAACGACGTGGTGATGAAAAGCCGTGGTGATGTCTGGAAAGACGTTCTGCGTTCGCTTGACAATAAATATAAGATATGGGCTGAATTTCCCGAATCGCCGGAGATGAATTAAAAAATCAGTGCATTATCTTAAAGACCAGTTCCCTTAGCAGATCACCGGTGTCACTTCCTGATTCTCCAAAACCCTTCGCTTTCATATCATAAGTCCGGATAAGACTTATTGTATTCATGGCTCTTAATGGATTATAAATTGAAGCTGCTGCCTTGTAATCTTTTACATAACCGGGATAGGTCTTAAGTGCGGCAACGACATTACCATCCGATTTGTCGCTGAGATTGTGATAAATGAGCACCCTTGAAAAGTTGGAAAAGAGACTTGGTAAAATAATTGGAATTATCTCTTTCTTTGAGTGTTCTGAAAAGTAGTTTACAACGCGGGCTGCTTTTACAGGATCGCGGTAGACAATTGCCTTCCACAGCTCATTTGGCGTATATTCTTTGCTTATGCCAATGCTTTTTTCAATAAGTGCTGTGTCGATGCGGGGATTATTCTTTGGCAGAGAGATAATAAGCTTCTCCAGTTCATTTGCTATTTTCCCAAGATCGTTACCTAAAAATTCAGAAAGTAACCTGGAAGCATCCGGGCCTGCCATTATGCCTCTGTCTGTAAGATACCTGTCAATCCAGCCGGGAATCTGGTATTCGGGGATCTTCTCTGACTCAAAGTAGAAACTTTTTTTGGAGAGTGCCTTGTAAAGAGCCTTACGTTTGTCAAGATCTTCATATTTATAGGCAACCACCAGAATAGTTGACTGAAGAGGATTTTCTATATAAATCTGCAGATCCTCAATTTTCTTTAGTTTCTGTGCTTCACGGACAATCACAACCTGGTTATTCGACATCATCGGGAAACGCCTGCATGTTTCAATGACCTGTGTTACAGTGGTATCGAGGCCATAAAGCACCGTCTGGTTAAACGATTTTTCATTCTCATCAAGCACATTTTCCTCAATATAATCGGTGATAAGATCTATATAGTAAGGTTCCTTGCCTGCCAGGAAATAGACAGGCTTAAAAATTTTATTTTTAAGATCCCTTAATATTTCTTTATGATCTGCCATCAGAAACGAAGGTGTTTGACTGATATGCCGTTTTCTTTTATCTCTCTCAGCGACTCTATCCCGATTCGAAGGTGAGATTCAACAAAAGTATCTGTAACCTTCTTATCACTTGCTTCTGTCTTAATACCAGTTGATATCATCGGCTGGTCAGATACCAGAAGCAGGGCACCGGATGGAATTTCGTTTGCAAAACCAACAGTAAAGATTGTTGCTGTCTCCATATCCACCGCCATGGCCCTGGTTTTGACAAGATACTTCTTCAACCTTTCGTCATATTCCCATACGCGTCTGTTTGTGGTATAAACAGTACCGGTCCAGTATTCACGGTTGTGTTTGGTAATAGTTGCCGATACTGCTATCTGAAGTTTGAAAGCGGGTAAGGCAGGTATTTCAGGTGGAAGATAATCGCTCGATGTACCATCGCTTCGGATGGCGGCAATAGGCAAAATCAGATCTCCCAATGAATTCTTTGATTTCAGGCCCCCGCATTTGCCAAGGAAAAGAACCGCCTTGGGTTGAATTGCAGTAAGAAGATCCATTACCAGTGCTGCGTTCGGACTCCCCATGCCGAAGTTTATAATTGTTATGCCATCACATGTGGCACTTGGCCAGTTTCTGTCTCTCCCTTCAACTTCCACATTATGCCATTTTGCAAAAAGCTCAACATACCATGTAAAATTGGTAAGAAGAATGAACTCTCCGAAAGTGTCCAACGACTTCCCGGTATAACGAGGTAACCAGTTAGCAACTATTTCTTCTTTTGTCTTCATGTGAATTGGTTTATTATATTTGCCAATGAGATTGGAGGTCAAAAATATAAAATTAACTTGAAATGCCGGTGTTTTTCAATTACTGATGAAGGCAATTGAAAGACTGAAAACAATCTCTTCAATATTTATGATGAGGTAATATCCAGATGATGAAGCCATTAAATCTGCCTCAATATTCA
>DAOQAX010000148.1:0-6104 GCA_035354395.1 Bacteroidales bacterium
TATCAGTTGCGGCGAGTCGGGGTAATTGCTGATATTTAGTATTATTAATGCTGTTTTCTCCTGCAGAGAATGATTTAACTACTGACACCGAAATATTGCTTTCAACAGGGTTACCGTCAGAGTCAGTTGCTGTGATATCAATTTTAACCTTTTCCCTTGTATAAACTCCATTATTATTTACCCTGGTATTGAAACCGATTGTAGAAGTTCGTTCATTATATATCCATCTTTCAGCCAGTATGTTATTGCTGTCGTCAACTATTGATATACAGGCAAGACCGTCAGGAAGAGATGTTTGACTGAGTTTCACCTCTTTATTATTCTCGATCTGTATCTCTTCTCTGAACGGAGAAAGGGAAAAGGGGGAGTAAACGAGATAAAAATTTCTTCCTGTGGGATTGAAATTATTGTTTTTCAGGATTTTAAGTTTAATAAGATTATCCTTTTTATCAGATATAACTGAGATAGCGATACCCGAATTTTTAACAGAAGGAAGGTTGAACCTAGAGGAATGACTGTTGTTGTTTGATTCGGTAAGGTAGATGTTCCCATTTCCAGACGGCTTTATTAATGTAAATCCATAGCCTTCAGAATCAGTATTGACATTACAAAGAGTGTCATTGCTGTTATCGATAATAAAACCTTTCATTTTGACTGGATCGCCGTATTTGTCAAAGCATCTTATCCCCAGGCGTGTTTCTATACCTGAAACGAGGTTCCCGCTTTCGGGGAAAAAGACAACACTGTCAGTATTTTGGCGAGGTGGCAGTACTCTTATCTGGTTGATGTTTTCAAAAGGGTTAATGACTGAAATCTTCTTATATGAGAACAGATCCCGGGAAAAATTCTGCATCCATCTGGTACATGAACGTATCAGGTAATTACCAGTTCTTAAGGTATCGGGAAGCCGGAATTCTCCGGATCCTGAATAGCCATCAGCGCTTATCTTTATCTGCACAACCGGGTTGCTGAAGTTGTCAAGCAGATCAACATATACCACTTTACTTACATCTGAAGGAAGGTGAGTGAGTCCGTCGAATTTAAATATTTTCAGAAATACCAGTTCTCCTGCAATATAAATATCCCTGTCAGTCTGGGCAAAGAGTTCTTCTGAATAGCTCTTTAAGTTGAGTTTCTTTAGGTAGCCTTCTGTTAGCTGAGAATAGGAGTGGAGTGAAAATAATAGAACCAGAATAGATGAAAGGATCAGTCTCTGGGTCAATGACGGTATTTTAAAATGTTGATGAGGCAGATACATAACTATAGATTAACTCATTCAGAATCACTCCAGAATGCAGGTTTTTTAAGGGTGCCGTGCAACTCACAATCTGCACAGCCAGCAGTGGTGAAAGCCAGTAGTGCCAATTTGCCATTAATAAGTATGGGTTCAACGAAAATATATCCTGCAGCGATATGTTGGGAATAGATCTTATCCCAGGACATTCCTCCTCCGGGTGAAAGCGGAGGAGGATAGTCGGCGATTGATTTTTCAATTCTCTTGCAGAAGTATTTGTATTCCGGGAGGTTAAGATCCTTAATATCACTAAAGTTAATGTATTTTCTTCTCTGGCTTACACCGGATACCTGGAAGTAGCCCAGAACCTGTTCATCAGGGTCATTAATATTTTTAATGTTACTAAAGATCTGGAACGGCTGTTTATCAAAGATGTCCCCACCACTTTCATTTATTTGTCTCATCTGGTTCCAGTATTCATATTCTTTTTGTGATATTGAGAGTTGCCTGACCTGAACACAATACCGGATTGACAATCGGGCGGAAGTATCGGACGGGACGAAAATCATGGGTTTTCTTTGAAAACTGCCTGAATTTGAAGAGGAAGATGATTCGATGATTATGTCGTCAGACTTTTTATTACCCCAACAGACCTGGTGAATGTTGTCAATTCTAAGAAAAGTGGAATCATTAATGTATTCATATTTTTTAGGATCTGGAACACTGAACTTCCACCATTCCTCACAGGTCCATCTGTAATAATCGCCCTGGTTTCCATCCTTTGAGTCAATATAAATTCTTACGCCCTCCAGATTTTCGCTTGTTTTTTCACTGATCTCATTGTCTTTTTCAAAATAGATGCTGTCAATATCATTGACCGGGTACAATATACTTGGTTCAGACCGGTATTCTTTACCATCATCTGTTTTGATACATAAAGTATATGCTCTTCCTGTTTCACCCCTGAACGAAAGACTGTCAGTCTTATAAATTCCTTTAGATGATTCACTTAATAATGTACTGTTCCCAAGGTCATCGCTGATAGTTACTATTGCACATGAAACCTTTTCAGGTTCCTGGTCAAGTGACTGGATGGTCCTTGACAATTTTACATAATTCGAGGTGTTTTCGTCAGTCAGAAGAGCGTCGACCACAAGGATTGACTGGAAATTGTCCAAATTCGGGGTATAGGGATCAATACAGGTACACAGAATGCCAAGTGTAATAAGAATGATAAATAGTTTTCGCATCTGTTATCCCTGATTAGTTTGCACCATAAGAAACAAAAATAGTATTATTAAAATTCCAAATGTGAAAGAACTGAAGTATTTTTTAAAAAAATTACAAAAAAATTAAGGAAATTCATTATTAAGACTAATATTTGTTATTTGGAATCATATTGTCCGAAAACATTCCGTTTATGGGAAAGATTTTATTTTTTGTTGTTCTCTTATGCTGTTCACTTTCGGGACTGGCTCAATCGCCGGTTCCTTTTATAGATGATAAGGAAGGAGATGTTTATAACAATTTAGCCAAAAGCCAGATTGACTATCTTAGCGAATTATATTCGAAGACAATCGGTACAGATGATGAATTGATTAACGGAAGAGATTATATACCATATTATTTCCGTTCAAAATTCAAACCCCTTTTATTCTCTGATGAAGCTCATTCAGGTTCAGTAACGATGAGCGGAAGGAAATATTCCAATATAAAATTAAAATATGATACCTATACAGATGAAATTATCTATTGTGATACAGCACGGACATATAATTACAGACTTTATGAAGTGTCGTTGAATAAAGAAAGCGTCGATTGTTTTGAGCTCTATTATTATGGTGATACATTAAGGTTCAAACATTTAAGATCTGGCACATTCGAAAATCTTCCCGAAGGTTTTTACGAAGTGGTATATGACCAGAAATGTCAATTTCTGATCAGACATAGTTCTATCGTTCATGAAAGGAATGGAATTGATGAGTATTTCTATACACCAGCCGGGTATATTAATGTAGGCGGTGGATATACGAAAATAAAATCGTTGAGACAGTTTTCAAAACTATTTGGCACTGAATCGGATGATGTAAAAAAGTTCATTACGAAGAGTGGTATAAATATTCGTAAAGCAGATAAAAACCAGGTTCTGAGTGTGTTGAAATACTATGACAGCCAGGCTATTCCCGCCAACAAATAAGATGAAAAAGCTACTGACCATTATTGCGATTTTATTATCAGCCAGCCATGCTTTCGGGCAAGACAACAGTTTGTCCGTTCAGTTTAACAGAATATTATTCAGAGATCTGGTGGATACTCTTGAAAAAACAGTTCCGGTAAAGATTTACTATTCTGATAATTGGGTTGATACTCTCTTTCTTTCAGTTGATTCAAGAAACGAGACATTTGAACGACTACTTGATAAATCGTTGAAAAAAAATGGTTTTTCTTTTATTATTACGGAAGAGAATAAAGTAATTCTGTCGAAAGGATATTCAATCAAGACAAATTTTAAAAAGGAATATCTGGAGTATCTTAAAAAGAATTATGTTGCTGCTGATACTTCAGGATTTGTAAGGCCAGTCCTAAAACAGGAAGATAAATCAATAAGCGATGAATACCGGGTGTTCAAGATTGGCAGACAGTCAGGATCACAAAGCGGAGAAAAAGTTACTTTGTCAGGAGTAATCACCAACTCGAATGACGGCGAATTTGTACCGGGAGCAATTGTTTATGCCGAAAAGATAAAAGCCGGAGCAATGACAAATATTTCAGGCTATTATGAGATTACCCTTCCGGCAGGGCAATACCAGATTGAATACAGGATGGTAGGGATGAAGACTACCAGAAGGAATGTGATCATCTATTCTGACGGGGTTCTGGATGTGGCAATGAGCGAGAATACAAACCAGTTGAATGAAGTTGTTGTTTCAGCCAACAGGGAAAACATAGTAAAGAATGTGAGAATAGGCATTGAAAAGATTAATACCAAGATGTTAAAGCAGATACCCATGGGCATGGGAGAAGCCGATATTATAAAGAGTTCGTTATTATTACCAGGAGTACAGACAGTAGGAGAGGCTTCGAGCGGTTATAATGTACGCGGGGGCAGCGCCGATCAGAACCTGGTGCTTTTAAACAACGCGCCAATAATAAATTCATCTCATTTCTTTGGTTTTTTCTCTGCCTTTAATTCTGATCTGATCTCCGATGTTACTCTTTATAAAAATGGAATGCCGGCTAAGTACGGAGGCAGATTATCTTCAGTAATGGAGATTACTCCTCTGGAAGGTAACAGAGATAAAATAAAAGTGAGTGGAGGAATAAGCCCGGTCACAGGCAGACTTCTTGTTGAAGGACCAATTGTTAGAAAGAAAAGTTCCTTTATTGTTGGTGCACGTACAACATATTCAGATTGGATACTTGGAATGTTGGAAGATCCTCAGTTACAAAAAAGCTCAGCAAGCTTTTATGATATTCAGGGACTGGTAACCACTGACATAAATGAAAAAAATTCTGTTTCTCTTTCAGGATATTACAGCAACGATAACTTTGACTACTACAGTGAGAATGCTTTTGACTACGGAAACCTTGCATCAACATTAAAATGGAAACACACCTTTAATCAGAAACTTTCCGCCCAATTTTATGGCATTGTAAGCAATTATGATTATCATCTGAATGAAAATCAAGACTCTACAGCTTTAAGCTCGGTGTATTATGAGTTGAATCAGAAAGCTGTCAGAGCTGATTTTCTGTATTTTCCTGTTGCAAAGCATAAAGTTGAATTTGGCCTCGATGCTATATATTATTCCCTGCTTCCGGGAGTCCAGAAGCCTGTTGGCAACTATTCAGAGATTACCACAAAAAGGATTGACAGAGAACGGAGTATAGAACCTGCCTTATATATCAGTGATGAATTTGAGATTACACCAAAGTTATCAGTCTCAGGGGGGATAAGGGGAGTCCTTTTTACTTCTTTTGGTCCCAAAGATGAGATTCAATATTCGGAAGGTGTTTCCAGGTCTCTGGAAAGCATTAAAGACACAATAACCTATGGGAAAGGGGAGATAATAAAATCATATCCCGGTTTTGAATTCAGAGTTTCCTCGCGTCTTATCCTATCTCCTGAATCCTCTTTGAAGTTTGGAATTCAGAGGGGATACCAGTATATACATATGATCTCCAATACAACTTCAATGTCACCAACTGATATATGGAAACTGAGTGACAGTTACATAAAACCTCAGATGGGTGATCAGTTTTCAATTGGATTTTACAGGAATTTTTCAAGAAATGCTATTGAGGCTTCAATAGAAACCTATTTTAAAAGGCTTACCAATATTCTTGATTATAAGGGAGGTGCAACACTACTGATGAATGAACATCTTGAAACCGATATCATTAACGGAAAGGGGAAAGCATATGGTGTTGAACTAATGCTAAAAAAACAATCAGGCAAACTTACAGGATGGGTTAGTTACACTTATTCAAGAACAATGATAAAGGTAGACGGGGAGTTAGAAGAAGAGAGAGTAAACGGAGGAAGGTATTTCCCGGCAAATTATGATAAACCCAATGATCTGAAGGCTGTTGCCAACCTTAAGCTTTCGAGAAGGCTGAATATGACTTCCAATTTTTCATACAGTACAGGACGGCCTATTACATTTCCGGTTGCTTTTTATAATTTCAATAACTCGAACCAGGTATATTATTCACAAAGAAATGAATACAGGATTCCCGATTATATCAGGCTTGACCTGTCGGCGACATTGAACGGAAACCTGAAAGCAAGGAAGTTAAATCATTCATCACTTACATTTACAGCTTATAATATATTGATTTTTAGCGAGATAATATTTTTACAAATAAA
>DAOQAX010000149.1:0-6104 GCA_035354395.1 Bacteroidales bacterium
TTTTATAACCTCTTTCCATTCTGTAACCGGTTTATTGACCAGTTCAGAAAGAGATGTTGATGGCTGCCCTGAATGGCAGTGTTGGTATGCTTCCTTTGTATTTACTGAAATACGAGGATTAAGTAAAACAAAATAATAGCCTTTCAGAACCGGCGTGACCGGATTCAGTAATTCTCCCCTGCCTTGTGCAAACGAAGGAGTGTTGTCAATAAAAAAGGGACAGTCACTCCCTAGTTCTGAAACCATACTTTTTAAATCGTGGTTTTCAATAGCAAGACCACAATGTTTGTTTAAAGCCTTAATGATATATGCAGAGTCTGACGATCCCCCTCCAAGGCCGGCTCCGACAGGTATAGCTTTATGAAGATGAATTCTGAAGAACGGGATTGTATATTTTTCACGCAGCTTTCTGACAGCTTTCATAACAAGGTTATCTGCCGGATCGGTTCCTGTGTAGATACCTGTAACAGTCAGTAAATCTTTTTCAAGAGGTTCGGATGGAACAACAAACTCAAGAGCATCGCACAGGCTGACAGGATAGAATATGGTTTCTATATTGTGATAGCCATCCGGACGTTCTCCGGTTACACGTAATCCCAGGTTTATCTTTGCATTTGGAAAAACTATCATCTTCCTCTCTTTTTTGTAAAATTACCATATGGTTTTGAATTTTATGTTATCATTTGTAATAATAGCTTTTCAACAAGTTTTAAACATATTTTTGTTTGTAACAATAGATCGATCCTACTGTCTATTGACTATGGTTATTTATAACTTTGAAGTTACCCTTTAAATTATTTTTAAAACAATATAAACATCAATAAATCAATTATATAGTGTTAATGGCTAAACAACGAAGTAATCCAAGGCCGGCAATAACGGTTTTGCCTGATTTTGGTAAAGTTCCACCACAGGCAAATGATATGGAGGAGGCTGTTCTTGGAGCAATAATGCTTGAAAAAGAAGCAGTAATTACAATTCTGGATATTCTTAAACCGGAAAGTTTTTATAAAGAGGCCCATCAGAAGATATTTAAGGCTATACTTGATCTTAATGCCAGAGAATACCCCGTTGATTTGTATACGGTAACTGAAGAGTTACGGGCTCATCATGAGCTTGACAGTGTAGGTGGCCCGGTATATCTTACACAACTGACTTCAAAGGTTGTTTCAGCAGCCAATGTCGATTATCATGCGAGGATAGTGGCTCAGAAGTATATTCAGCGCGAACTTATCAGGGTTTCGACTGAAATTCAGACCAGGTCGTTTGATGATACATACGATGTTACAGAACTTCTTGATTATTCTGAAAATGCCCTTTTCCAGATTGCTGAAGGAAATATAAAGAGGGAAGTCGCCCCGATAAATATTGTTATTAAAGATGCTATCAGGGAAATAGAAGAGGCAGGAAAAAGAGAAGATGCTCTCGTTGGCACACCTTCGGGCTTCACAAAACTCGACAGGCTTACTTCCGGATGGCAAAAATCGGAGCTGGTCATAATTGCTGCGCGTCCATCAATGGGAAAGACAGCATTCGCCCTTTCAATGGCAAGGAACATGGCTATTGAACATGGTAAAAATGTTGCAATTTTCTCATGCGAAATGTCTTCTGTTCAGCTTGTAAACAGGTTGATTGTTGCTGAGACTGATATCCCCGGTGACAAGATAAAAAACGGCCGTCTCAATGAGGAGGAGTGGAAACAACTTGATTCCAGAATTAAAAAGCTTGTTCAGGCTCCGATCTTTATTGACGATACCCCGGCAATTTCAATATTTGAGCTCAGGGCAAAATGCCGTCGTCTGATGGCTCAACATAAACTTGATATCGTTATAGTTGACTACCTTCAGCTTATGAGTGGCCCCGATAGTTCAGGCAGCCGCGAGCAGGAGGTGAGCACTATATCGCGTTCGCTAAAGAGTATCGCAAAAGAACTTAATATCCCGATACTTGCGCTCTCACAGCTTAACAGGTCCGTGGAAATGAGAGGTGGAACAAAAAGACCGCTGCTTTCTGACCTCCGCGAATCAGGGGCAATTGAGCAGGATGCCGATATGGTAGTATTTATTCACAGACAGGAAAAGTTCGGAATACCAACTTTCGAAGACGGATCTTCCACTAAAGGGATAGCCGAGATCATTCTTGCAAAAAACCGTAATGGTCCTGTTGATGATGTCCGGCTTAGATTTCATGATGAAAAAGCTCAGTTTGCTGATATTGATGATTTCGATATGGAAAGCACCCCTGAATTTGGAGGAGGAGCCCAGAGCATGACTTTTGGTTCAAAAATGAATCATGATCATATAAGGGAACTGGGCGGAGGCTTCGATAAAGAACCGGATCTTAATGAAGAACCTCCTTTTGCATAATGTTCAGAACCATTTAAAGGCTGCCTTAAAAGGTTTTAATCCTTATTTGCCCCGAAATCCTCTAAAGAAGACTTGTTGAATACCAGTCTCTTATAAAGCCCCCTTTAGGGGGTTGGGGGTAATGTGTCTTTTGAGACAGCTTTTTTTGATTAATAATCAATATCTTACAGGGAAGATCCTTTGTGATTTTTTTTAGCCAACTTGCATCTTAAACCATTGGAGTTTAATTAAACCTAAGGGTAAATCTGACTCCTGTACTCATATATTTTACATCCTCAAATCCAACATATACTCCGGCTTCACCAATGAAAAAGATTTCACTTATACTGTATCCGATCTCAGTATAATTCATGTGATAGCGTGATCCCAGATAAGAAAAAGTTATGTTCTCACGCATAAGGGTATTGCTCAGTCCGGGCAGATACTTAAACAGCAGATACGGCGTAGTATATTTCAAATGTGCTTCACAGAAAAATTCAGGTGTGCTCAGTGAATAAAATGAGGGCACCATGAATGCATCATGATAATCGTTAATGAGTAAAGGGAACGACTGGGAGTTAAAATGGAAGAAGTCAAAATATGTCAGTCTCCTGTTGTCAAGATATCCTCCTGTTCTGAGTTTCCAGTTTATTTCACTGAAGGCACCCAAATCGCGTTGTTTGGTTGCTTCAAACATTATCATATCGGAGTGTCTATACCTGTTGCTCATCTCAGAGTATTCATTTACTGAATGTTTCCATCTGAGTTTTAGCGTAGGCCAGTCAGAACCTTCCGGGGTCTTGACCCCGTTATTTATCCTGTATCTTTGTTCCGGAGTGTATGTGACATCTGTAATAAAATCAGCATGTCTCTGATCGCGAAGAGAATATACGGGATCTGATCCTGGTTTTAAGTAATCGTTGTCAGGTATATTATCTGAATATCCTTCTGAAGTATCAAAGAGGGAAAAGTCAGTATTATTGCTAAGGATTCTTCTATCCTCAACACCAAACGATGATTCCAGATTCAATCCGTTTACTATCTCAGTCCTGTATCCAAGTCTGACAAATCGCGACTCGTAGAGCTTAAGGTAATTTTTTTGCAGTAAAAGGGAGGTGGCTGAGTTTATTAAAGTATTGATACTTCCTCCGTTGCCAATATCAGTGCTTTCAACACCGGTCCTGAAGAATATCTGTTTTTGTTTCATTTTATTAAAGCTGTAGTTTCCCGATAACCTCCACATCAATTGTTCCCTGCTGAATGCCCAGCGTATATCGGGGTAAAATGAAAGTGAGTTCTTGTTTTCCCATGTTTTTGTGAACCTGAAATCAGTTCCGTATACAAAACCGTCAACTGTGTTGAAACTCAGCTTATCAGTATTCAGCAGCCCACCGAAGGTCAGGCTTAAACCGGGCTTCCAAAACCATGTATGGCCAAATACGGTATTTTTGACTGAACCTAAAAAGGTGTTCTTCTTATTATTTTCACTCTTATGCAGAGTATCTGTCGTATGTTCAATGGGCAACAATTCTCCCTTAATACTGTCGCGTACTTTGATGCTTTTCATATCAATTTCCGTAAGAGGGATCGGCCTTATCTCTGCCCAATAGGTACTGTCTTTTTTGTTTGCATCCTTCTCAATAACATGAGTAACCTTGTCTTTTACCTCAAGGCTGTTTTTTATGCTGTCAGGTAAGCTGTTTTTTGATTCTTTTTCCATGAGCCTGGCCATCTTTATCATATCGCGGTTCGATAATTCATCCTTCTGTATAATCTTATCGATCTGTTGCCTGGCATCGGATGAGGCATTGTGGTCAGCGACAGGGATATTCTCCTGTTTCCCGGTGTAATCGGTGGAAATTGTTGAGGGTTTTTTCAGTGCAATATTTGGTTTAACCTCAACATATTTTACAGAGCTTGTATATCCCACATCTGCTTTAAATCCTATAATCTCTAAGTTGATGTCAAATTTATGGCTCACAGGCATCCATGTTCCTTCCTGCACAGGAATATACAATTGCTGAACCCTTAGCTTCCCCACTATGTTTTCGTTGGTAAGATCAACACTGTGGAGGCACCAGAGATCTTCAATAATGTAGATAGTACCTTCAAACAGCTGCTGGCTCTTACGTTTTGGGATAACCTGAATCTTATCAATTGCGAAATCTCCCTGCATCGTTGCACCCATGTATTTGAAGTTATAATGCGAAAATGCGGCCGGAGAAAGAGGAGATATTGCAAGGTCGGCAATGACAGGCTGATAAAAGCTTGCCTGGATATAATCCATGGGTGATATTTCATCACCTTCGGAAGGAAAGGTACTGTTAACTGATATAACTTTCTGGAAGTACCTGTCGGGAGCTGTAAATTCAATTTCATTATATGATTCCATCATGAATGAATCTCCGGCTTTTATTGTTCTTGTATCTTTTGATTGTTTTCCTCCTGAAGAAACAGATGCACTATGGGATGATGTCTCGATCTTCATTGATTTCTGTATCAGCCTGGGGATTTTCCTGATCAGAAGGTTCCCTTTAAGATAGACATCGGCTTTATAATAGCTTGTGCTGTTCAGATAGTAAGGTGCCATCCCTATCACTTTCCGCATTATTATGTATGCGGGATCTTCTCCTGATGCGGTAACCCTTACTTCCGGTATCTCATAATACTGAACCTGAAGTACAACATCCTTGACTATTGTTTTGTCTGTTAGTGTAATACCGGCATATACAGGCTCGAAGCCCAGACTCTGGTATATAATTGTATATTTCCCGGGAGGAAGTTTTATTTCATAGTATCCTTTTATGTTTGATGTTGTGCCCTGTTTTAACTCCTGAATGTAAACAGTTGAATATCTGATCGGTTCTCCTGACTTATCAGTTATTTTCCCTTTGATTATTTGAGCATCCGAAACAGATGCAGAGATAAATATGACAAGAAATATTCCGAAAAGATGCTTCATTTTGCCGTACTGTTTGTAGTAAAACGAAAATGACACCAAAAGGTTACTTCTTTCCTGACACAATTATCACAATCTCACCTTTCGGAGGCTTGTTTTTGTAGTGTTCGGAGAGGAAAGCCAGATTTCCTCTCATGTTTTCTTCAAACATTTTACTTAATTCTCTCGATACACATGCTTCACGGTCCGGACCAAAAATGGCAGCAAATTCTTCAAGCGTTCTGACAAGACGATATGGTGATTCATAGAAAACCATTGTTCTTGTCTCTTCAGCCAATGCTGTGATTTTTTTGTTACGCCCTTTTTTGGGAGGCAGAAATCCTTCAAAACAGAACCTGTCACAGGGAAGCCCGGAATTGACCAGAGCAGGGATCAGAGCAGTCGGGCCCGGGAGGGTTTCGACTGTGATTTCCTTTTCAACGCATGTTCTTACAAGAAGAAAGCCAGGATCTGAAATACCAGGAGTTCCTGCATCCGACACAAGGGCAACAGTCATCCCTGACTCTATCTTTTCACAGACCGAATCCACACTTTTATGTTCGTTGAACATGTGATGCGACTGAAGGGGTGTCGCAATATTATAATGGCTCAGCAGCTTTTTTGTCTGACGGGTATCTTCGGCAAGAATAAGATCAACACTTCCAAGAATCTCAATGGCCCTTAATGTAATATCTTTCAGATTACCGATAGGGGTAGGAACCAGAAAAAGCTTACCCATTTGAATGGAGTTTACGTTTTACGAGGTTAAGTAGTTGATTGGCAGCTTCATTATCGCTATCGCCGGTGTAGCTTAAGATCAT
>DAOQAX010000150.1:0-6094 GCA_035354395.1 Bacteroidales bacterium
CCTTTTTCTTTGTCCTCCGCTTATCTTTTTATTGAGAGGACTTCCTACTTTCATATCCCTTATCTCGTAGAGTCCGAGGTTTTTAAGGACGCAGTCGACCTTGGCTGTAATTTCTTCTTCCTCAAGATTGTCAAAACAGAGTTTGGCATTGAAATACAGATTTTCAAAAACCGTAAGTTCTTCAATAAGCAAATCATCCTGTGATACATACCCGATAAGTCCCTTTACTTTGTCCTTATCTTTATGTATGCTTATACCATTTATCAACACTTCTCCATCGCTTGGATGGTTGATCCCATTTAAAACACTGAGTAATGTTGATTTTCCTGCTCCGCTGGCACCCATTATGCCAACCATTCTTCCCGATTCTTCTTTGAAACTCATGTGATGAATTCCAATCTTCCCGCTCTTGAAACGGTATTCAAGATTGTTTACCTCATATACTACCCTTGATGCCTTGAACTCCTCTTTCAGAAATTGCATGGTAATATCCCAGTAATATATCGGAGCTATTTTATATCCTTTTATTGATGAGCCCTGGCTAAAAGGATATATTTTATCTTCCTGGAGCAGCTGACCATTCATTGAGAGCTCTCCGGTGCCTGTAAACCTTACGAAATACATTTTCACCGATGGCAAAAACAGCACCCATATTTGACCCTTGAGAAGATCCTTTACAACATGTTTTGCTTCATGCGGATCAAATTTTTTGTCACTATTTACTATCAGAAGATTTGGTGTTGCAGGGATATTGGAAAATGGATTCAGAACAAACATTTCAATGAGTTCATATTCTTCTGAAGTAATATTCAGGCCCTCAGCGAGAGTCCTTACAAAACCTAATTCAAGCTGTGTAACTTCAGAACCACCTGATTTGCAGAATTCAAGTACCTGGATAACAACAACTATCCTCTGTTCCTGAGAGAGTTGGCCCTGTTCGTTAATCTCTTTGCAAAGCTTGCGTATCCTGATGGCAATAGCTCCTTCCCTTCGTTCTGAGCTGCTCTTTTCAAGTTTTTTCCTTGCCTCATCGTACTTTTCATCATAAGTGGAAAGATATTTCTGTACTAATTCCTGATTTAACAGACGTTTTAAAAATGCTTCAACAACGCCTCTTCTTTCGCTGTCATTTGCCTGGGGTTTAGCAATTATGGCAAATAACTGCATAAGAGTTTCAAGTATCTTCTCACTCATATATGATCAATTAAATTTTAAAAATGAAGATATGAAATTAGTTATTTGGTTCAAATATTCCTAATAATGTTTCTGGCGCAATCTATAATATTCAGGGAGGTCAGCGAAGATTTGACTTAACCCTGTTTCTTTTTTTCTTCTCAACTGAAAAACCGAATTTGCCAATGTACTGGCCGGTTTCAAAATACTGTCCGTGAGAATAACACAATGGGGATGAATCGTTGAATCTGAACAACCCTGATTTTTTATCAACATATTTACCATCAGCATTTACGGCTACTACTTCCGAGATAAACATGTGATGTGATCCCAGCTCTTTTATCTCTTTTACTATACATTCTATGTTTACGGGAGATTCCTTGATGATGGGTGCTTTTACTTTGGAAGCACCAAGCGGTGTAAGGCCCATTTCAACAAATTTGTTGTGATCTTTTCCAGATTTTACTCCACACCAGTCAGCGGCAAATGCCAGGGCTTTTGTAGTCAGATTAATAACAAATTCCCCGTTTTTCCTTATAATATCGTAGGAATGACGCTCCGGGCGGACCGAAATGTAACACATTGCCGGATTAGTGCATATTGTGCCTGTCCATGAGACTGTTATAATATTATACTCTTCCGGAACTGATCCGCAACTGACCATTACAACCGGCAAAGGATATATCATTGTTCCTGGCTTCCAGATTAATTTGTCCATAGCTGTACTAATTTGATCCAAATATACTTTTTAATCTTTCAAAATCAATTCTGTGCCATTTTTATAGAAGATCTTTTATAAATAAAGCACTGCCATAATGGCACGAAATGTCTTTCTGTAACTGTCAAAAAGACAATGTGTTCATGTTTATAATGACTGGCAAAAGATTTGTTGAATAAGATGTAAATGCAATTATTATGAATATTAGCAATTTTACACTAAAAGCACAGGAATCAGTTCAGCAGGCCTTCAATATTGTCAACTCAAAAGGTCAGCAGGCTGTTGAATGTGCACATCTGCTTAAAGGTGTTATGAGCCAGGCAGAAAGTATTACAGGTTTTCTGTTCGGAAAGCTTGGTATTGCAACTGCATCACTTGAAAAGAGAGTTGAAGATCTTATTGATACATACCCGAAGGTTTCAGGTGGCGAACCATATATTTCTTCTTCAGTGTCGGAGGCCTTTAGGAAAGCCAATGACCATGCAGCAAAGATGAAAGATAAATTCGTCTCATCTGAACATTTGTTATTGGGTATCCTCGATACTAACGACAAGGCTTCAGACATTCTTAAGGATTTTGGTGTTACAACAAAAGCATTGAAGGAAGCCATAAATGAATTGAGGAAGGGTGCTACTGTTGAAAGTCAGACTTCAGAAGACACTTTTAATTCGCTCAACAGATTTGCCATTAACCTTAACGAAAGGGCAAGGTCAGGAAAGCTTGATCCTGTTATTGGAAGAGATGATGAAATACGTCGTATACTTCAGATACTTACCCGCAGAACAAAAAACAATCCTCTGCTTATAGGTGAGCCGGGTGTTGGCAAGACTGCAATAGCTGAGGGTTTGGCTCACAGGATAATAAGAGGGGATGTACCCGAGGATATTAAATCAAAAGTTATTTATTCACTCGACATGGGAGCTCTGGTTGCCGGGGCAAAGTATAAAGGGGAATTTGAGGAGAGACTTAAATCGGTTGTTAATGAAGTTGTCGGATCTGATGGGGAAATTGTACTCTTTATTGATGAAATACATACACTGGTAGGCGCAGGTCAGTCTGAAGGAGCTATGGACGCCGCAAATATTCTTAAACCTGCTCTTGCAAGGGGTGAACTGAGAGCAATAGGAGCCACAACATTAAATGAATATCAGAAATATTTCGAAAAAGATAAAGCTCTTGAAAGACGTTTCCAGGTAGTGATGGTTGATGAACCCGGCAGGGAAGATACTATTTCGATCCTTAGAGGAATACGGGAGAAATATGAAACATATCATAAGGTGATCATAAGAGATGAGGCTCTTATTGCAGCGGTCGACCTCTCTACACGGTATATTACTGACAGGTTTTTGCCCGATAAGGCAATCGACCTGATCGATGAGGCAGCGTCAAGGTTACGGCTGGAGATGAATTCCATGCCTGAAGAGATTGATGAAGCCCAGAGAACGATCCGCAGACTCCAGATTGAGAAAGAGGCTATTAAAAGAGACGGAGATACCATTAAAACTGAAAAGATATCGCACGAGCTTGCTGATATGCAGGCCCGAAGGGATGAGCTGATAGCCGGATGGAAGACTGAAAAGGAGATGATTGATAAGGTCCAGGAAAAAAAGGAGGCTGTGGAATCCCTGCGCACCGAAGCTGAACAGGCTGAAAGAAGCGGAGATTATGGCAAAGTAGCAGAAATAAGGTATGGGAAAATCATTCAACTTGAAAAAGAGATAGCAGAACTTAAGGAGCTTACGGAAAAGAAAAGAAGTAAGGGCTCTCTTATTCAGGAAGAGGTGCGATCTGAAGATATTGCAGCTATTGTGGCCAGGTGGACAGGAATCCCGGTTTCAAGGATGCTCGAGAGTGAAAAAGAGAAATTATTGCGTATCGAGGATGAACTTCATAAGAGAGTCGTTGGACAGGATGAAGCTATAACAGCAGTTGCTGATGCGGTCCGCAGGTCACGTGCAGGTTTACAGGATCAGAAAAGGCCGGTTGGATCATTTATCTTTATCGGGACGACAGGTGTCGGAAAAACAGAACTGGCGAGAGCTCTTGCAGGATTCCTGTTTAATGACGAAAACCTTATGACCAGGATAGATATGTCAGAATATCAGGAACGACATTCTGTATCGAGGTTAATTGGTGCACCTCCGGGATATGTGGGTTATGATGAGGGAGGACAACTGACTGAAGCTGTAAGGCATAAACCATATTCTGTGGTCCTTCTTGATGAAATAGAGAAGGCCCATCCCGATCTGTTCAACCTTCTTCTTCAGGTCCTTGACGATGGCAGGCTGACAGATAACAAGGGGCGTACAGTGAATTTCAGAAACGTCATTATTATTATGACATCAAACCTCGGATCGGACATTATAAGGGATCGTATGGAAAAATGGAGTAACAGGATGCCTGAAAAGGAAGAGGAGAATCTGAGGAACGATATCTTCGCCTTGTTGAAAAAATCGCTCAAACCTGAATTTCTCAACAGGGTAGATGAGATTGTTATGTTCAGGCCATTGGATTCCGATCAGATAAAACAGATTGTGAAAATGCAGCTGGCCAGAGTTGAGGAGATGCTGAAGGGTTATAACCTAAACCTGATAGTCACTGAAAAAGCTGTTGATTGGCTGACGAAGAGAGGGTATGATCCTCAATCAGGGGCAAGGCCTGTAAAAAGACTGATTCAGAAAGCCATCGTAAACGAACTGTCGAAAGAGATTATCGGAGGAAAAGTCTCGAGGGAAAATAATATAGTAATTGATGTAAAAGAGGGAGCTCTTACATTCGGAAAAGGTTAAAAATAGTCCGGATTATTTGAACGATCTTACACACACATTCATGTCATCATATATCTGAAATACAGTGTGAAGGTTAAGAATCTTGAACACATCCATGACTCTGGGTTCCGGATTGGCGAATTTTACAAAGCCGTAATTGTTTCTGGCAGCTTTCATTATTGAAAGGAAACAACCGAAACCTGAACTGTCTATGTATTCGACACCTTTCAGATCAATTACTACTTTAGAATTTGAATTATCAAATTCTTTTGTGATTGTTTCTCTTATTTCGTCAGTAACAAGAGCATTTATTTTGTGTATGTTAAAAGATATAATGGTTACATTATCTTTTCTTTCAATATTGATCATTTATTATTATTTAATCTGTTTTTTATAAGATCATCAAGCTCTTTTAAAGCATCTGCAGTCTCCGATTTGAACAGTTCGATGTATGATTTGTACAACTCTGTTTTTTCTTCACTTTTGGCCTGAAGCTCAAACGTCTTGAGCACCTCGGTCATATTGGTCATCCCCATTATCGCAACAGATGCCTTAGCTTTGTGAGCCAGCAATCCCAGCGATTTATAGTCTTTCTTATTTAAAAGTGAATTCATTTCATTATACACCTCCACAACCTGGCTCCTGAACATGTCAACAATCTCGATTATTATCTTGACATCTCCTCCGGAGACAGAATCCAGATATTCGGGGTTTATGAATTTGTATTCCATATTGTGCGCGAGAATGAGATATTAGACGTAGTATATTTAACAAAGATAATAATTTTTTTTTCCTATCAGAAATGATTATTCAACAGCCATTTTCAAAAGAGTGCTTTGTTAAAATCAGGAAATATGTACTACATTTATAGTGAAAAAAAATAACAGGTATGAGAAATTATCTCTGTTTTCTGGTTACTATATTCCTGATATGCAGCAATGTTGTTAATGCACAAAAGGATGTTAAGATCAGTAAAAGCAATTTTAAAACAGATAAACCGGGATTTTCGGAGGCCTGGAGACACATCAGAGAAGGAGACTCGTTCTATTCAAAAAAAGGAATTCTATATTCAAATGCATTTGACGAATACCTTAAAGCGATAGTTTATAATAATTCGAATCCTGAATTGAATTATAAAATGGGAGTTTCAGCTCTTTTCTCCGACAAGAAAGAAGAAGCAGCAGGGTTCCTTCTGAAAGCTCTTGAACTTAAAAAAGATATTGCTGAAGATATTCTTTTTCTTACAGGCAGATCTCTTATCTACTCCGGAAGATATACTGAAGCGGTTGAAAAATTCAACGAATACATTGGATCTTCTGGAAAGAAATCAAAGGAGAACACTGCTCTTGCAAAAAAATTCATTGAAGAATGTAATGCCGCTATCCAGGTTACCGGTGATACATTAATGATTAAAATAAGCAATGCAGGGGTTAAT
>DAOQAX010000151.1:0-6053 GCA_035354395.1 Bacteroidales bacterium
AAAGTCAATCCTTCAGGGTAGTCCAATACTTAATCAGCGTCTTTATGATGAAGATTATGAAGACTGGCTCGGCTTAGCTACCAAGAACGGCAGTCAGCAAAACCATTATGTAAATATTTCAGGAAGCTCTAACAATATCTCATATAATATAGGATTTGGCTACCAGGATGAAGAGGGTAACTTTATAGAAGAATCTCTTAACAGATACAGCTTAAAGGCCAGCATTAATCATAAAGCTTCAAAATACTTTATGTCAGGTGCTACAATTACTGCTGCACAGACCACGACAAATGCCGGAAGCCAGTATGGTTACCGTGAAGTAATGAAGATGCCTGATATTCTTCATGCTTATGATGATGATGGTAACATTATCGTTCAACCGGGCATTGCAACTGTAATCCAGGGATCCGGTAACTTTACAAGTACGGCAAACCCAATTCTTGAAATTCAAAGCGGTGTTCAGGAAACACGACGATATGATATAGTAGGTAGTGTTTTTGCTCAGGTTACACCCATAGAGGGTTTGGACATCAAGTCCACATTCTCTCCCCGTTTAAACCGCTCTCGCCTTGGCAAGTACTTTGGAGTTGTTACCAATAACAGAACTGTCGATTATGCATCTACAGATAACGCAGAGACCTTCGATTATACTATGGATAACCAGATATCTTATAATAAGGCTTTGGGGCTTCATCATTTCAATGCTACATTCATAAACAGTATTTACAGCACACGCAATGAGAAACTGGTACTTGCCGCTCAGAACTTTCCATACAAATCATATTGGTATAATATGTATAGCGGAACTGTAGTTGCCGGAGATTGCTCATCATCATATTCTGCTGCAAACATGCTTTCATTTGCAGGGCGTATCAACTATGATTATAAAGGTAAGTATTTCGCTACAGGGACTATACGTTATGACGGAAGTTCAAAGCTTGCCGACAAATGGGCAGCTTTCCCCTCGTTTGCATTGGCATGGAGGGCCTCTGAAGAGGAGTTCCTGAAAAATGACTGGCTCTCTAACCTGAAAGCACGTTTTAGTTTTGGCTATTCAGGCAATAATAATGGAGTAAATCCTTATGGAACTCAGCTTAAACCAATTACCAGCTCTAATGTCTACTACGATTACAATGGGACTATGGTTTCAGGATTTGCTCCAGGCACTCCTGTTAATCAGAGTCTTACATGGGAGAAAACCCGTGAGATAAACTTCGGTGTTGACTATGGTTTCTTTAAAGACAGGATAATCGGGTCAATTGATGTTTACGATAAACTTTCTGACGGTCTGTTGATGGCACGTTCTCTTACTATTGAAAGTGGTGTTAAGAATATGACAGACAATATAGGCTCTGTAAGCAATAAAGGAGTTGAGCTTTCACTTACCTCTGTTAATGTGCAGTCACATGATTTCAGATGGCAGACCAGCCTGAGCTTTGCTTACAACAAGAATGAGATAGTAACTCTTTATGGTAAAAAAGAGGACGTGATCGGAGAAACACGCTTTATCGGAGAACCCATTAATGTTATTTATGACTATAAAATATTAGGTGTCTGGACAAAGGCTGAATATGAGGCCGGTGAATCGGTTTATTATAATCCTAACGGGAGCGTGAATTATACTGCAAAACCTGGTGAGGCTAAAACATTTGACGCTACAAAGGATGGGTTGCTGGCTGCTGATGATAAGATGATTCTGGGTTCTCCCGACCCTGAATGGACAGGAAGTATCTCTTCTAATATGGAATATAAAAACTTCGATTTTTCATTCAATATTTACACTAATCAGGGAGTATTTCTGCTGGACTACTTCACTGATCAGTATGGTTATAACACTCAGCGTGGTATGGCTAAGGTCAAGATGGACTATTATATTCCGCCTGATGTTCCGCTTATTGACTGGAATAATTTTACTGTTGACGGAAATGGAAAAGCAACTGCCACATGGGGTAATTCGGGAGCAGGTCACGAAAATGCAAAATACCCGATCTACAAAAATATTAATGGTGCATATTATGGTAATAACGGTAACTATCAGGATGCCTCTTTTGTAAAAGTAAAGAACATCACTTTTGGCTATACATTTAATCAGAATATTAGTAAAAAGGTAGGACTCAGTAAATTGCGCCTTTATGTGAATGTGCTGAATCCGTTTACTTTTACCGATTATGTTGGATGGGACCCGGAATATGCCGGAACTAAACTGGTGGATGGTAACGGTCCGAGCAGTATTGTTTATCAGTTTGGGGTAAATGCTAAATTTTAACAATTAAATTAAAAATGCTATGAAAAAGATAGTTTATATACTTTTTATACTGGTAATAGCTGTAAGCTGTACCGACTTTCTGGAAGAGGATAACAAAGGGGGTATTTCAAACGATGATTTTTATAGTACCGCTGCCGGTTATGAAACACTTATGACTGCCTCATACGCTACATTAAGAACAACATATGGAACTACTGATCTGAGCGGAACCGTAGCAAGCTGTCCATGGGTGCTTCTGGCAGGTACTGATCTTTATCAGAAAACACGACAGAATGATCATTTGAGCTTATACGAATATTCATCACTGTACCCAAGTGATAATTATGTAAAGGAGTTCTATACCAACTGCTACCAGTCTATCCAGACCATTAACACAGCACTGTATTATAATGATGCTCCCGTTAATATGGACGCAGGCAAAAGAGCAACATATAAAGCAGAATTACGCTTTCTGAGAGCTTTTTACCATTTTCTGCTCGTTGAACAGTTCGGAGGCATTACTATTAATAACCAGATTACCCTGGCACCAAAAATGGATATGCCTCGTAATTCACTTTCCGAATGTTACGATTTTATCATTTCAGAGATCGAAGAATGTATTGCTGACCTTGGAGTAAATACAACGGCAAGGGTCAATCAGGATGTTGCAAACCATTATCTTGCAAAGATATATCTTACCCGTGGCTGGGATCTCGGTGATGCAGCAGATTTTACACAGGCAAAGGCCTATGCCCAGAAAGTGTTTGATTCCAGGGGTGCAATAACTCTTCCCTATAAAGATCTATGGAATCCTTCAAAACAAAACAATTCAGAAGTACTGTTCGCTGTTCAATATGATGTCTCCTCCATTGCAACAACAACATCAGGAAACACTCAGCAAGCTCTGTTTGGACCATACATGGGTGGATCGGAGACATTTCAAAAAATCATGCTGACACAGCTTATCCCATCATGGAACCTTCATATGTGGTATGCAGAGAATGATGCACGATATGATGCAAGCTTTATGCTGACAGTATATGAGAATTATTTTGATTACTATTCAGTCTCAGATAAATCAACCCTTAAGGTAAGGGCATACTATCCCAGAGTGTGGGGCCGCGATTATACAACTGCTGAACTCAACGCCTGGAAAGCAACACATACCACACTTTCTACGTTTAAATGTTATCCATTCATCGAAAATGAAGAAAACTACAGAGTTGATTTTCAGAAGGATTTTTACACTCCAACCATTAAAAAGTTTGATAGTCCTGCATCACGGACCTATGGTATTGTTAACACATCCTCAAGTGTCACCGACATTGTTCTGGCACGCCTTGCAGAGACCTACTTTCTTTATGCTGAGGCATGTATAGGACTAAATGATTTTACTACAGCCGGAAACTATGTTCAGAAAGTACTTGACAGACCCGGAAATGCATTGTCAGGAACTCTTACAAATAATATTGCAGGTTCCGGAAGCCAGCAGGAGGCTTTGGAAAGATATCTTATCGAAAGCGGAAAAGAATTTGTGGGAGAATATAACGGCAGATGGCCAGAGCTTCGCCGGACAGGAATGCTTGAGTTTATGGTGAAAAAATACAACTACGATATCAAAAAAATGGTCGGACTTGATTTTAACACATATAAACTCCGTCCTATTCCGCTTGATGCAATCACTCTGAACGACGGAATTGACGAAGGAGACCAGAACCCGGGATATTCTAACAATTAACATCTATGGTCGGTTTCTTTGATAAGGTTTAGAGGTTAGGAGAGAGCGGAATGTTCCGCTCTCTCTTTTCTGCATATCAAATTGAAAAGTCATTTGGAAGTATGTTTTGAATTATATATCCATGACTGTTTTGACGAAATAAAAAAGATAATAAACTAACGGAGTATGAGAACTATTATATTATCTATACTGCTAATCATTATTTCCGGTTGTAGTAACGGAAACCGGGAACAGAATAAAACTCAATATAAACAGAAATGGTCAGTCATGATGGCAAAGTCTGTGCTTGCCCGTTCTGACAGCCTGATATATTATGTTGATCGTAATCCAAAATGGGCTTATGATGTTGCACTGCTTGGAATGGCAATGGATAAACTTGGAAGTATTGATCCCGGATATTCAAAATATATGGAAGACTGGGTAAAATATTTTGTCAAACCAGATGGTTCAGTTATAGATTACAGGCTGGAAGAATATAATCTTGACAGAATTTTCCCAGGAAGAAATGTTATCACTGTTTATAAAAGAAACCCTGATCCTAAATACAAAATTGCAATCGATAATTTCATTGAACAGTTAAAGACACATCCTAAAACCAATTCAGGAGGTTATTGGCATAAGAAGATATATCCATGGCAGATGTGGCTCGATGGTATTTTCATGGGATCAACATTCATGGCTCAATATGCAAAAGAGTTCAATGATCCATACTGGTTTGATGTTGCCACAACGCAAACGAAGATGATATATGAAAAAACACTTGATTCTTCTTCAGGATTGTTGATGCATGCATGGGATGAGAGCCATCAGCAGCGATGGTGTGATCCGCAAACAGGTCAGTCTCATTATCCGTGGAGCCGTGCAATGGGTTGGTACACTATGGCAATAATCGATATTCTTGATTATTTGCCCGAAAATCATCCTGACAGACAGGATCTTATCGTTGTTTTGCAAAAAACATGTGATGCCCTTCTGAAAGTTCGTGATACGAAATCGGGAATATGGTATCAGGTGCTTAACAGGGGCGGACATGAAGGTAATTATCTTGAAGGTTCGGGATCTGCTATGTTCACATATGTCTTTGCCAAAGGTGCCCGTTTAGGATATCTTGATAAAAAATACACTTCAATTGCAAACAGCTCTTTTAACGGAATAATAAAAGAGCTGATATCTGTTGATGACAAGGGTTTTGTGACAATGCATAATATATGCGGCGGATGCGGATTAGGCGGTAACCCTTACAGAGATGGATCGTATGAGTATTATATTAATGAAAAGCGTGTTGATAACGACACGAAAGGGGTCGCTCCATTCATAATGGCAGCTTTGGAACTTGACAGATGAGTCAAAATGAAAAGAGACCCTGGAGTATACAGAAATAGTTTTTCTGTTTCCAGGGTCTCTTCTATTTATTATTATTTAACCTATACTATAGTTGCAACTCAATCAAGAGAATGTATCAATTCAAGAAATTTGCTGACAATGTTTTTTTCAGCTCCGGGCATGAGTTTTGTAACGCTTACTTCATAACCTCCTTCAGTAAAAGCCTTGTCAGTGCAGATGTAACCGCTAGTTCCATTACAATGGGTTACTATTATTGTACCTGAATAAGGGGAAAGCCTTTTTACTTCCATTCCCATTTCAGTCATAAGCTCTCCGGAGATACCTGATAAAACAAGGTCCCCGATCTTTTGCGTTGTGAATCTTACTGTGGCATCAGGACCTGCTTCATACGTTTCATGAGCCAGTTCGTCACTGCATGCCTTTTTTCCGGGAAAAGTGACTGTTTCGCTGGCTGCCTTAAGCTCTTTTGCAGGATATGTTTTTACTTCAGAAAATATTTTCAAGGCTTCAGAACCAACATGATATCCAACAGCATCAATCTCTTTAAAATCATTTCCCGGACCATATAGAGGATTAATGTTAGCTGAGGCTCCGGCTGTCATTGATACAATGACATCTTTTCCGACTTTGTCTTTAATATACCTTGCAGTTGATCCCGGCCAGTCGCCTGTTATCTGATAGTTTTTAGGTCCGCTGGCTGTACCATGACATGGCCAGTTAACCAGT
>DAOQAX010000152.1:0-6007 GCA_035354395.1 Bacteroidales bacterium
ATTGTACCCTTTACAAAGCATCGGCAGGCAATAATATCGAGCTCAAAGAAAAGGCTTATAAGGAATTTATGATTAAGGAAAATTATAATATTGATTTTAATCCTGAAAAGATTTTCTGCTTTACCTGTAAAGACAAAAGTAAACCGGCAGGTATTATCCTGACTTCATGCACAGTTCGTAAGTGTGCTATTGAGAAAGGCTATGAATGCTGTATCGAATGCGACGGTCTGGCCGCTTGTGACAAGGAGCTGTGGAAAAAGTTCCCAAAGTTTAAAGAGATGACAATAAAGATTCAAAAAGATTTCAGGAACGCATAAATAGTTGTTTTTTAAGCCCGTTTCCTGATAATTTTTTTTCAGTCATTTAAAATTTACATAACCGTTTTTCTTAAAATAACGGACAGCCTTGTACATTATTTATGTAAATTCACTGATTATGTTTTAAATCATAATCAAATGAATCACAGCAAATATTTCATTATTCCGTTATCGGTGACAATGCTAATGCTAATGATAAGCCTGTCTTGTACTCATATCGTGAGAAGTTTTGAGTATTCTTCAGAATTCTATAAGATACAGCTTACTGATACCGCTCCGTTTGTAAAATACTTCTCTGTGGATGCTCTTGGAAATAATAAGCTGGAAAAGAACCCCATACTATGGAAAATAACTCCCGGTTCAGCTGAATACGAATTACACAAAGTGTCTGATTCAGTGGTAAAGATTTCAAAAAAAGGCACTTCAGGCGAATCAGAATGGGAGTTCTCTTTTGAAGAGAAGAAGATTACAATCACATCAAAATATAATGGTGATGATAAAGAAGCAGGAATTGACTTTAGATTCAGCAAAGCAGAGAATCACACTACACTTCTTGGGGTGATGGCAGGTAAAAACAAAACCAGACTACCAGCTATTCTTCATTTTCCCGATATGGGAACAATCAGACTAACCGCAGATAAACCAGGAGTGATTGTCAATTATGATGCAAGTCGTAAAGCAGCGGATGGGAAAAATTATATATCAGTGGTTCTTCCGGGAGCAACAAAGCAACAGGTTGCTGTTAGTTATGTTTTTACAGTCACATCTGTATATCCACATTTTCCGGGGGTAGAATCGGAAAAATTTGCTGGTCTAAGACGCAATTATCTGAATCTTTTCCAGGTTAACCCCAAACTGCAGGTTCTTGCAAATAATTCGTGCAGCGATCCTTGTGCATTTACACTTTGCTTTTCCTCGATGTTAGCTCTTAAAACACCTCCTCTGGCAGATTCGTTAAGTGCACTTGACTTGTTAAAGATGTCTGTTGAACGATACCTTAACGGCATGAAGGCATATGGTATGTATGGATACAACAGTAACTGGGAAGATACGAATATGGATATTTATAACAGTAAAACGCAACCATATGATTATCTCGATACATATCCATCGTTGGTTATCTCGGCGTGCAACTATATAATAGGTTCAAAGGATACCGGATGGGCTGAAAAATACTATCCTAAAATCAAAGAATGGATCGATAAACAGATGAAACGCGATTACAACAAAAACGGTCTTGTTGAGTATGAACTTAGTGGTAATTCAGGCTCGTGGAACGGAGTTGTCCGGCCGGCAAACTGGTGGGATACAATTGGCTATGGCCATGAGGATGCTTTTAGCAACGCATTAACATATAGTGCTCTTAATCTAATGGTGCAGGTGACAGATATGCTCGGTAAAAAGGAAGACGCGGCTATTTACAGGCAATTGGCCGGCAGGTTGAAGGGAGCATATTTTAAGACTTTTTATAATCCTGAGACGGGAGTGTTGGCAGGATGGAAAAGCCAGGATGGAAAGCTGCACGATTACTACTTTCTGGTAGTAAACAGCATGGCTGTGTACTATAACCTGGTTCCTGAGGATAAGATTAAGGATGTGATGCTGACTCTTTGGAACAAGATGCAGGAGGTTGGGTACAAAGACTTTACTCTTGGAGTTCCGGGCAATCTGGTCCCGGTCAGAAAAGAAGATTATACCCATCATGATCCGCGTTGGGGAGGAGGCATTAAGGAGGATGGAAGTGATGCGTTTCAGAGGTATGAGAATGGAGGGGCATCACTCAATTGGTCATATTTTACACTTGAAGCATTTAAAAAAGCCGGCCTTGATGAACAGCTGAATATAATATCGGACGGAATACTTAAAGGAATTGATGAAGGCGGATTCCAGGGATCATGCAGCGAAGGGAAAATGACAAAAGACTGGAAAACATGGAATGGCGAGTGTTGGGGATATGAAGGTTTTCTATGTGATGGTTATCTTGTGCTGCTGGCATTTAATCCTCTTTAGCATTTTTCGATTTCCTGAGAATCCAGTAGATGGTAGCACTTATTATTGCAGCAAAAAAGCACCATACCGACGTAAGATAAAGCTTGTAAAAAACAGCCGTGGCAAGGCACGACAAAGCCATTAGTATACCCATAACCGACATTCTCTTGTTCCCCGAAATAAAAAGAGGAACAATGGTTAGTATAAGATAGATAATAAATGTTGGTAAGGCAAGTGATTCAGGAGATTCAGTAACATAAAGAATATGACAATCAACACTCTGGGAGGTAACATCATGAAAGAAAAGATAGAAGGCATAATACAACGACAATAATATTCCGGAAACAAAAAAAACTTTCAGGATTTTTTTCTTCTCACGATTATCTTCCATTAAAAAAACTGAAAGAGGAATAATCACAGGCCAGAAAATTTGGGCTGTGATTAAGAAAATATAAGTACTGATCTTTTCAACTACCAGATGATCGGCACTTTGTAACGCAAGCCACAGACATCCTTCAGTTAACTGCTGGATTCCGAAAAAGATAGGGATAATGGCAAATAGTCTCTGTGATGGCTTTTGCACTTCCTTCACCGTTGCAATTCCGATGGCTGAGAGGACTCCTCCTGCAGCAAAACTTGCCCCTGCTGAGAAACACATTTTTCTTCTGAATTTTTTAATGATATTATTGCGGCATAATTATACGAAAAAAATCAATTGTTCATATCTTCCTTTATTCCTTTGTGCTGTCGAGCCTCTGTCAAGAAATCTTTTAAGACTGATAAAAACCAACTCCCGGGTTCTGTTTTCGAAATTAAATTAACTGTTTAGATGAAAGGTCTTTTTAGTCAGATACGGAATAATTATTTTTTGTAAGTTGCAGGACAAAAAAAATAAAAGCGGTCAGACAATGAATTCACTACTCCGTCGCACCATCGCACCGTTGTACCGTTATATCGTTATGTCGTTATGTCGTTATGCCGTTGTGTTGAGGCGCAGCCGAAATCCCGACATCCCGAAGTATGAGGGATCGTCGGGACCGTTTTGCCTTTGCGCCGTTGTACCGTTACCCTACACCATGTTATAAAAAAATTATAGATGAATGACATTTCTTTGATATTAAAGGCACTTGAATTTGCAGCTGAGAGACATAAATCTCAATTCCGCAAGGGGGCCGACAAGGCTCCTTTCATAAATCATCCTATACAGGTTGCCGATCTGCTGGCGAACAGGGCGGGGGAGAACGATCCGGTACTCATTTCAGCAGCAATCCTTCATGATGTTATTGAAGATACTGTTAATTCGGTTGAAGAAAAGCAGGAATTAATTAATCGTATCAGGGAAATTTTTGGTGAAGAAATCCTGTCAGTAACCCTTGAGGTCACTGACGATAAAACTCTCGAAAAGAAAGACAGAAATCGTCAGCAGGTTGAGAATGTTTCGTCGTTATCGGACAAGGCTAAAAAGCTTAGAGTTGCTGACAAGATAATGAACCTGCATGATATCAGCGCTTATCCGCCTGAAGACTGGTCATTGCAGCGTATTCTCGAATACCATGACTGGGCCGAGAAGGTTGTTGCAGGAGCCAGAGGAGTCAATCCGGTACTTGATAAACTGTTTGATGAAACGCTTAAAGCCGGGAGAACAAAATATACGCAATAGAAAGACTGTCACTGCAGACCAACATATTATTTTAAATCATTGTTTTAAAAACATATCCTAATAAACATAAAACACTATTGTCATGAACAAAATTTTCAGACTTGCTATATTGATGCTGTTCATCAGCACACTGGCTTACAGCCAGTCGACAGGTTATTCTTTTACAATGAAAAAAGACCTTGCCTGTACACCGGTTAAAAATCAGAATGCAACATCCACCTGCTGGTGCTTCTCGGGGATCTCGATGCTTGAGTCAGAGCTTATCAGGATGGGGAAAAAGCCGTACGATCTTTCAGAAATGTTTATTGTAAGGTATAACTATAGTAAAAAAGCAGATAAGTATGTACGTATGCATGGTAGCTCCACTTTTGCAGCAGGGGGAGAGTATGGTGATCTGTTGACCGGTATCGCTGAGGCAGGAATTGTTCCGGATGAGGTATATCCTGGTCTTAATTACGGAGAGGTGAAACATAATCACCAGGAGATGGATGGAGTTCTTAAGGCATCGGTGGACGCTCTCATAAAGGGACAAAAACTCACAACTGCCTGGATGAGGGGTATAAATGGTATTCTTGATGCATACCTTGGGACGATGCCTTCAACCTTCACTTATGAAGGGTAGAATTACACTCCGGTCAGTTTTGCAAAGGAGCTTGGTATAAATCCTGAAGATTATGTTCTTTTGACATCATTCAGCCATCATCCGTTCTATACTCAGTTTATTCTTGAGATACCCGATAACTGGGCTAACGGATTGTTTTATAATGTGCCTCTTGAAGATCTCATGCAGATCATCGATAATTCACTGGAAAAAGGTTACACAGTTGGCTGGGCCAGCGATATGAGCGATAAAGGTTTTTCAATGAAAGAGGGTGTGGCTGTTGTCCCGGTTAAAAACTGGAAAGATATGACGCCCGATGAAGCGTCAAAAGTTTTCAGCGAACCACAGCCCGAAAAGACTATTACTCAGGAGTTGCGCCAGATGGAGTTTGATAACTATTCCACGACCGATGATCACGGAATGCACATTGTCGGGCTTGCTGTCGATCAGACCGGAAATCCTTTCTATAAAGTGAAAAACTCATGGGGTGTTACAGGTAAATATGACGGATTTATTTATGTATCAAAACCATATGTTGCATTGCGGACAACCAATCTTATGGTTAACAAAAAAGCAATACCGTCGGAGATCGCAAAAAAGATGGGATTGAAGTAATAGTTACCTGAATAGCTCTTTAAGTACAAAATTTCTTCAGGAGGATCAGAAACAGTTATCCGCGTCGTATCACGGTAATGTACAGATCCTCAACCTTCTTTCTGGCCCATGGCGTTTTTCTGAGGAACTTCAGACTTGACTGGATACTTGGGTTATTGGTAAAGCACCTTACATTTATGTGTGTGCTTAACTGTTCCCATCCATAATATTCGACCAGGAACTTAACTATAACCTCAAGTGTCTTCCCATGCAGAGGGTCGTTGCTTATTTGTTCGCCCATGTTATTGATATCTGATGAGACAAAAATAGAAATTACAGGTGTCAGATGCACCAGATTATTGTGATTTAAAAGGAAAAAAGACATTAGCCGGATCTATTTACCGAAGGCTTGTTTTACTATATTGATAATAGCCAGCAATACACCACCACCGACAGCACCGCCAAGAATACTTCCACCAATGCTTTCGACTCCGGGTACACCATTTACAGTTCCAATGCCCAGAAAACCCAACAACTGACCTCCAATTCCGCCTCCAAGAATACCTACTAAAGAGTTAAGGAGTGTCCCCAGTGACAATCTTTTCATCAAAGCACCGGCAGCATTTCCTCCAACAGCTCCGCTGATGAGCTGAATGATTATTGCTAATGTACTTTCCATAACTTTTAAAATTACAGGTAAGTGAAATAAATATAAAGTTAAACCATGTCATAATGATTTCAAAATCATTTAATTTTTATCGCCGTTGTCCGGAATAATTATAGTTAGTGCCATAAAAGGCAGATTTCTCACTTCGTTCGAAATGACAAACGACTTTTAAAATGGGT
>DAOQAX010000153.1:0-5873 GCA_035354395.1 Bacteroidales bacterium
AAGAAGGATTTATTTTCGATGATATCAGTAATGCAATAATACGCTCTTATCTTACAAATGAATCACTTGCAGGGATTCAGGCTTTGATACTGGGCTGCACCCATTATCCCATAATAAAAAACCAGATAAGCAAAATATTCAACTTCAATGTTGATGTTCTCGATTCAGCAAGGCTGGTATCGATGATTCTCAGAGATGCTCTGGAAAAGCAAAATCTTCTTAACGATTCAGGTGTTGTGAAAGATCAGTTTTTTATTTCTGATTATACACCTTATTTTGAAAAAATTGCCAGAATGTTTTTTGAAGGAGATATCAATCTGAAAAAAGCCGATATCTGGAAATAATATTGGATTAGATTTTATCCCGGACTTTTAATTCTGACAACAACTCATCTCCTCCTTGGGAAGTGCTTAAAATCATTAGTGATTTCTTACTTCCATTACTGTACAGGTAAAGGATCTATTTGATTGTCTGTAACGAGGAGAAATGAGAAAAATTCAAAAGAGAAGACAAAGTGGGATGAAGTGATAATTCAGACGGGCTGAAACATGGCGATAAATTTAAACATGATCAATATCATACGGCATTAAAAAAAATTATCCGAAATTTCATTTTTTATTTTACTAAAATTGGTAAATTATATTCAGTTAATACATTGCTGAATGCGTTTAATATAAACTTACAGATACTATGGGGAAAAAGTCAGAGGTAATCGAGAGGGAAGAGGTGGTCATCAGGTTTTCTGGTGATTCTGGTGATGGTATGCAACTTTCAGGCACACTGTTTTCAGACACGGCTGCTCTTTTTGGCAACGACTTGTCTACATTTCCTGATTATCCCGCCGAAATACGCGCCCCGCAGGGAACTGTTGGAGGTGTATCAGGCTTTCAGGTTCATGTAGGCCACTCGGAAGTTTATACTCCGGGTGATTATGCAGATGTTCTTGTTGCAATGAACCCTGCTGCCATAAAAGCTAACGCCAAATGGATAAAACAAGGTGGAACAATAATTTTCGATGAGGACAATTTCACAGAGAAGAATATCATAAAAGCAGGTTACGAAAAAGATCCTGTCAGCGAGGAAAGACTTGAACACTATAACGTTATTGCAGCACCTATATCCTCAATGGTTAAGGAAGCCCTGAAAAATTTTGGCCTTGATCCGAAATCCGTACTTAGGACAAAAAATATGTTTGCACTCGGAATGGTTTACTGGCTCTTCAATCGTAAACTTGACTATACGGAAAAATATTTTGAAAAGAAGTTCCTGAAGAAACCGGGGATGGCAGAAGCTAATAAAATTGCTCTCAGGGCCGGATATTATTATGCCGAAACAATTGAAGCGCTGAATCCTGTTTATAAAATTCTTCCTGCACAGAATGCAAAAGGTATATACCGGAATATCTGCGGAAATGTTGCAACGGCATGGGGATTAATTGCTGCTGCAGAAAAGGCAGGATTAAATCTGTTTGTCGGATCGTATCCGATAACCCCTGCCTCAGGCATCCTCGAAGAACTGGCAGCCAGAAAAGATCTGGGTGTGACAAGTTTTCAGGCTGAGGATGAGATTGCCGGAATATGTACTGCCCTGGGAGCCAGTTTTGCAGGAGATCTTGCAGTTACTTCAACATCGGGTCCAGGGCTCTCACTTAAGTCTGAAGCTATAGGTCTCGCCGTAATGACAGAACTTCCCATAGTCATCATCGATGTTCAAAGGGCAGGCCCCTCAACAGGCCTTCCTACAAAAACGGAACAGTCAGATCTTATGCAGGCACTTTATGGACGAAATGGTGAATGCCATGTTGTTGTGCTTGCATCAAGCACACCTTCAGACTGCTTTCATTTTGCATTTGAAGCTGCCAGGATAGCTCTGGAACATATGACCCCCGTGATTCTTCTTTCCGACAGTTATCTGGCCAACGGAACTGAGCCCTGGAGAATTCCGGTGATGAAGGAACTTCCAAAAATAAATCCGCCTTTTGCCGATAAAAATGAGATCCCTTTTATGCCATATAAGCGTGATGCAGAAAAACTTGTACGCTCGTGGGCAGTTCCGGGGACCCCGGGTTTGGAACACAGGATCGGCGGACTGGAGAAAACTGTTAAAGGAACAGTATCCTATGCTCCTGAAAACCATGAGTTAATGGTTAAATTAAGAACAGAGAAGATTAAAAAAGTGGAGGATGAAATTCCTGATATTGTTGTTCATGGAGATAAGCAGGGTGATCTTCTTGTTGTAGGATGGGGAGGATCATATGGATACCTTATTACAGCAGTAACAGAATTGCAGGCAGAAGGACATAAAGTAAGCTTCGTCAATTTCAATTATATCAACCCGTTGCCTAAAAATGTAAAAGATGTCTTTGAAAAATTCAGAAAGATAATTGTCTGTGAATTAAACCTTGGACAGTTTGCAAATTATCTGAGAATGAAATATCCGGAATTTACTTACGATCAGCTTAATAAAGTACAGGGACATCCATTTACAATAAAGGAGATAAAAGAAAAATGCAATCAAATACTGGAGGGCAAATAAGATGACTGAGACAACAGCAAATAGTTATACTCCGAAAGACTTTAAAAGCGACCAGGAGATAAGGTGGTGCCCGGGTTGCGGTAACCATGCCATTATTAATGCAGTTCAGAAAGCTCTTGCTGAGTTGGGAATCCCTAAAGAGAAAATTGCATTCGTTTCAGGAATAGGCTGCTCCTCAAGATTTCCTTATTATATGAGTACATATGGTTTTCACAGTATTCATGGACGTGCCACTGTAATTGCTACAGGAGTGAAAGTAGCCAACCCTGATTTATCAGTGTGGCAGATAACCGGCGACGGGGATGCCCTAGCAATAGGAGGCAACCATTTTATACATGCTGTTAGGAGGAACATAGATCTGAATATCATATTGTTTAACAATGAGATTTATGGTCTTACCAAAGGCCAGTATTCTCCGACCTCAAAGAAAGGGATCGTTACAAAAACATCACCTTTCGGCTCTGTTGAAGAGCCCTTTTCAGTGGGTGAACTGGTAGTTGGGGCAAATGGTAAATTCTTCGCCCGTACTATCGATGCCAATGTCACACTGTCTACACAGATTTATATTGAAGCTGCCAGACATAAAGGAACATCTGTCATCGAGGTCCTTCAGAATTGTGTCATCTTCAATGATGGTGTTCATGATAATATTGCTGCCAGGGAGGTAAGGGATGACCGTACAATTGTTCTCAGGCATGGCCAGCCGATGATCTTCGGAAAAGATAATGACAAAGGTCTTATCCTTGAAGGATTGAAATTAAAGGTTGTCAGACTTGGTGAGAACGGCATCACTGAAAAGAACATTCTTGTTCATGATGCTCATGAGGAAAATCCCGGGATACAATATATGCTTTCACATATGAGATATCCTGAATATCCTGTTGCTCTCGGAGTTATAAGGTCAGTGCCTGGCGTTACCTACGATGATGCTGTTAAGGAACAGATATGTTCCGTGCAGAAGAAATCAACAATCAGATGCATGGATGATCTTCTTAACAACGGTTCAACATGGAAAGTGGAATAGTTTAAACCTGAACCTGATCTATATCACTGCCGGGACAAAGCAATTTGTTCCGGCATTTTTTTATAATTGAACCAACTCATGGATAAAGATGATGATGGTTAATTCTCAACCGGTCCCGGTTTGCCGTGAGGCTTCAGTGAAGATAATCAGGAGAGGTTATCACACCCTGACATGATCCTTAAAAATAAATTATATACGGATAAAACTATTTTACTAATTTTAAAAATTGATCCGAACGGGATTCTCTATGAGTAGATTGAAACATAATAAATCAGAAAATAACCGTCTGCTGAACGAACGGCTAAAGGAGCTGGAATGCATTAACCAGACTATCTCAATCCTCAGGGAGAGAAAATCTGTTGAAGAGTCACTGCAGCAGATAGTACTTCTTTTACCGGCAGCCTGGCAGTATCCGGAATTCACGGTAGCCCGTATCAGCTTTCTTGGTAAAAAGTACGAATCAGCAGGTTTCGAGGAGACCAGATGGAAAATGTCTCAGGAATTCACTGTAGGCGATGGAGATAAAGGATTAATAGAGGTTTGCTATACAAAAGAATTCCTTAACGAAAATGAGGGACCTTTCCTTAAGGAAGAAAGAGATCTCATCAGGAATATAGCCAGTATGATAACCGGTTATATTGACAGTTTTAAAGCCCGTGGCATTATAGGTGAGAAGCTTGTTCAACGGAAAGAGGAAGAGGGCGTTACGGACTTTTCAAGTAAAAAACTGTTTCAGAGATTTCTTGATCGTCATAATGCCGAAAGAGATGTGTTCCACGACCTTATGCCGTTTAAAGTTAAGGAGATCCTTCTTGTAGCCAACCTTTATGATGCCTACTCAATTGAAGGAGAAGGACGTTTTCTGGACCATATACTGGGGGAATATTATCAGATGAGCCTGACTTCAATTCCCAGAATAACAGGAGTCTCAAGTGAGGAGGAGGCTTTTAACAGACTGAGAATAAGGCATTATGATATGATCATTATTATGATCGGAGTAGACAAGGAGAACCAGATGATTCTCTGTAAGAAAATTAAAGACAAGTATCCTTTTCTACCTACATTCCTTCTTCTCAACACGGCAGGTGAAGTTCCCTTTGTCAAAAATCAGATATCGTTAGGTGTCCCTTTTGACAACTATTTTGTCTGGACAGGAGAATCAAAGGTTTTCTTTGCCATGGTAAACCTGCTCGAAGACAGGGTAAATGTTGATAACGATACCAGAAAAGGACTTGCACGTGTTATTCTTCTTGTTGAAGATTCGGCTGAATCATATTCAAGCTATCTTCCGATGCTCTACACACTTGTGATGGAGCAGACCAAAAACCTGATTGAGGATGTTTCAACCGACGAACTGTATAAAGTACTGAAACTGAAAGCAAGAGCCAAGATTCTGCTTGCATCAAATTATGAAGATGCCATAGGCATCTTTAACAAATACAAGGATAGCTTCTTATGCGCCATCTCCGACATGAGGTTCCCAAAAAATGGAGTATTGAATGATACAGCCGGATTCGATCTGATTCAGCAGTTGAAAAAAGATCTTCCGAACCTTCCTACTGTGCTCCAGTCATCTGATCCTGAAAATGCCAGGTATGCCTTTACTTTAAAATCATTTTTTATCAATAAGAACTCGCAAAGCATTTTTCAGGATCTTAAGTCGTTCATAAACTATTACCTTGGTTTTGGGCACTTTGTATACAGAAACAATAAGGGGCAGCAAATAGCCGTAGCGAAATCAATGAAAGAATTTGAGGCGTTTCTGAAGACTGTTCCTGATGATTCTCTGATTTATCATACTGAGAAAAATCATTTTTCTCTCTGGCTGATGGCTAGGGGAGAGGTGAAAATCGCAAAAGCTATAAACAAGATAAAAGCGTCTGATTTTGCAACAATAAACGAACTCAGGGAATTTCTTATCGATGTGATACGCAGACGCAGGAGAGATCTTAACAAAGGGAAGATAGTCAATTTTGAGGAGTCGGCAATTATTGACGAGACCAATGTTGTGAGCCTTGCGGGCGGTTCGCTGGGAGGCAAAGGAAGGGGACTGGCTTTTGTGAATACTCTTATATATAGTTTTGAACTTGGCAGGCTTTTACCCGGTATTAATATCAAAACCCCTATAACCGCAATAATAGGTACCGACGAATTTGATATGTTTATGGAGAGGAACCATCTGTGGGAAAAAGTAACATCGGATATTGATTTCCTCTCCCTTCAGAAGTTATTTCTTCAGGGCAGTCTGAGTTATACACTGGAGAAAGAGCTTAGACTTTTTATCCGCCATATAAACAAACCATTGGCAGTAAGG
>DAOQAX010000154.1:0-5862 GCA_035354395.1 Bacteroidales bacterium
TAAAACAAGTCCTAACGCCTGTCCGATAGCGCCACCGAGAGCATAAAGGATTCCCTTTGGAGAAAGTTTCAGTGACAACTTTTCTCCTTTTCCGTTCCTGCTGAAAATAGCCACCGAAATGCCCAAAAAAGTCAATGTCATTCCAAGACCATGAAAAAGAGTAAGACGTTCGCCTATAATTAAAAAACTAAAAAATGCTGTAATGGGAGGGACCAGAGTCATAATCAGGCTGGAGAATCTTGAACCTATAATAGTGTATGATTTAAACAGGAAAAGGTCACCAAACACAAGTCCTACAAGCCCTGATAATGAAAGCCAAATCCAGTTCTCCCGGCTTGCATCAAGAGGGAGGATCATTCCCCTGTTAATAAGAGTGAAAACACTAAGAAAAAGTAATCCTGCAACCAGCCTTAATATATTTACAGCAACTGAGCCTATCTTGTTACTGGCAAACTCAAAAGAGAAGGAGGTAACAGTCCAGAAACAAGCAGTTAACAAAGCAGCAAATTCACCAAGATGGTTTTCTATAAAAATCATTGGATGTTAATTAGATAAAAAAACTGGCCTGATATAAATCAGGCCAGCAAAAATATACTTTATTCTATTTTTAGTATCAAAAATAACGAACAATTGCCGCATGTTGTTAAAAAACAACCGGATCTTGTGCGTAACTACTCTTCATTGTATTCAAAAACATAACTTCCGGAGCCGGCATTAAAAACCACATTATTTCCTGCTGTGTGGATGTCAGAAAAAATATTGTTATCCGATATGCGCTTTCCATTCTCAGTAATCATGCCTGCATCTTTGACGGGCAGTTTAACTACAGCGACAGTGTTAACCGGAATCTTAACACTTACAGTAATTTTATTTCCTTTTCTTTCCCAACCGGAGGCAATTGTTCCGTATGAACTTTCAAATGATGCTTTTGAATAATCCAATTTTTTTGTAGGATGAGGCTGGACAGAAATCTTCTTATAACCCGGGGCTGCAATTTCAATACCTGCTGATACCCTGTACATCCAGTCACCAATTGCACCATAAGCATAATGGTTGAATGAATTCATCCCATCATCCTGAAAGGTGCTGTCTGTCTTCTGGCCATCCCAGCGTTCCCATATAGTTGTGGCTCCCATTTTAACAGGGTAAAGCCATGAAGGATAAGTCTCCTGAAGCAGCAGATCATAGGCAACATCGGTATAACCGTTGTCGGATAAAACATGACAGAGATATGGTGTGCCAAGAAAGCCGGTAGAAAGATGATTGCCTCTGCTCTTGATGTCCTCGACAAGGAACGCAGCTGCAGCCGGACGCACTTTCTCGGGTAAAATATCAAACATAAGAGCAAGAACATAAGATGTCTGTGAACATGTTCCAACTTTCCCTGCTTTTGTAACATACTCATCATTAAAGACTTCCTTTACTTTATTTAAGATTGCTTTCCCAACTCCGGCTGATTCTGATTCTCCGAACAAATCAGCTGTTTTAACAAAAAGACTCAGTGAGTAGGCATAAAATGCAGTGGCTATGAAATCATGTTCTGTAAAACCATCGGGTTCGGTATGATTGTTGACAGGCGGATGATAGAACAACCAATCGCCAAATACGCTTCCTCCGTTCCATATATAATCGTATCCTGCTGTTTTCTTTATATAATCAATCCAGGCCTCCATGCTTTTATATTGTGTTTCAAGCAACTTTTTGTCGCCATATACCTGGTACATTGTCCATGGGGCAATTATTGCAACATCTCCCCATCCTGCCGATGTCGATACATCAGCTGGTACTCCTTTGTTAAATACATTAGGAACAACAAATGGTACAGCGCCTGATTTTGCCTGATCAGCGGTAACATCTTTAAGCCATTTTGTAAAGAAAGCAGCAACATCCATATTATAAGCAGCTGTTCTGCAGAAAGCCTGGGCATCACCTGTCCAGCCGAGACGTTCATCACGCTGCGGGCAATCGGTTGGGACATCAACAAAGTTGCCTTTCTGCCCCCATTGAATATTATGCTGCAACTGATTGATAAGGGGATTTGAGCATTCATAACTGCCTGTCGTCTTCATGTCAGAATGAACCACAACACCTGTAAGATTATCAGCGGTAAGTTCTCCCGGGAACCCTGTGACTTCAACGTATCTGAATCCCATAAAAGTAAACCTTGGTTCATACACTTCCTCTCCTGTACCTGCAAGAGTATATTGAAGCTGACATTTTGCAGATCGGTAATTTGCCGTATAAAATTCGCCATATTTGTCCAATACTTCAGCATGTCTCAGAGTAACAACCGACCCTTTGTTTCCTTTTACTTTAAGGCGTATCCAGCCAACCATGTTCTGCCCCATATCTGCAACAAGAGATCCTTTCGGTGTCCTGAATATTTTAACCGGTTTAATCTCCTGAATTTTTCTGACAGGAGCACCTTCTGATGCTATAATATTATTGTTATTATAATTGCCGATTCTGACTTTCATCCATTTATTGTCATTATATCCGGTTTTATCCCAGCCTGTGAGATCTTTTGTGGCATCATATGTTTCACCATTATAAAGATCGGTCATTCTGAGTGCTCCGTCTTTTGTAACTTTCCATGAATCATCACTGGTTATCAGAGCTTCAGATCCGTCAGTAAAGGTGATCTTCAACTGAAGCAGGAGCCCAAGCTGTTTACCATAAAATGCCCAGTTATTTACATTTGAGAGAGGTGACCTGTACCAGCCATCTCCAAGAACGGCACCAATGGCATTATTACCTTTTACAAGTAAATCTGTAACATCATATACCTGGTACTGAAGTCTTTTATTATATGATGTCCATCCAGGAGTCAGAACCTGATCTCCAACTTTCTTCCCGTTAATATGCAATTCATACCATCCATGAGAAGTTACATAGACTCTTGCAGCAGCAATGCTTTTTCCAACTGGAAACTCTTTTCTGAAATAGGGAGATGGTGAGTATTTTAAAGTATCACCTTCCATTTCAATCCACTTTGCTTTCCATTCAGCTGGAGAGAGTAATCCCATCTCAAAAAATACAGGCTCACTCCATTTTGACGATCTTCCTTTATTGTCCCAGACCTTCACCTGCCAGAAATATCTTTGTCCGGATTTTAGCTGAGACCCTTTATAATTCTGAAGGATGGATTCATCAGAGGCTGTCTTCTCTACCTGCCAGACAATTTTGCCTGATGAAAATTTTCTGTCCGTTGCAACTCTGATCGAATAGGCAGTTTGCATTATGTTATTTCCCGTTCCGGTAATCTTCCATGAAAACCGTGGCTGGGCAACTTCAATGCCTAACGGGTTTGTAGCATGCTCACAGGTAAGATCTTTAACAGAGATATCCTGAGCATAAGTCACTGAAAACAGCAACAGAAATAATAATGTCAGTTTTAATGATTTCATAATATGGTTGTAATTAATATTAGGGTATTAAATAACATGACTCAAGGTTATTAAAAAATGTCTGAATAAAAAAATATCTTAAAAGTCAATTTCATTAACGAAAGTTTTTAAATTGCAGTACAAATATTAAACTTAAAAAGTCTTACATGAATCCAATTGCAGGTATAATTTTGATAGCACTTGGCAGCATTGGAGCTGCAAGTTTTTATGTTCCTTTAAATAAAGTAAAATCGTGGGCCTGGGAATCCTATTGGATAGTACAGGGTTTAGCTGCCTGGCTTATCGCTCCATGGCTTTTTGCTTTTATTTTTGTTCCCAGTGGCCAACTTATGCCTATTATTCATGATGCACCATCATCAGCCAAACTTATGGCAATGTTTTTCGGAATGCTGTGGGGTGTTGGCGGATTGACCTTCGGATTAAGTATCAGATATCTTGGTGTTGCTCTCGGGCAAAGCATAGCACTTGGTCTGTGTGCAGCGTTTGGAACGCTGATTCCGCCGATTGTTGCAGGTGATAACCTCTTTGGATCAACTGCAGGGATTCTGACTGTTGTCGGTGTTTCTCTGACAATTGCAGGAATTATTATTATTGGGTATGCCGGCTCCCTTAAAAGCAAAGAAATGTCTGAAGAAGCTAAAAAAGCAGCTGTAAAGGAATTCGCGCTTAAAAAAGGTTTATTAATAGCAATATTCGCAGGTGTAATGAGCGCATGTATGAATTTTGGATATGAAGCAGGGAAACCTATTGAAAATGCTGCACTTGCTCATGGAACAAATCCTCTTTTCCAGAAGAATCCTTCTTTGATCTTTATTCTTCTTGGTGGATTCTTTACCAATTTTGTCTATTGTGTTTTTCTTAATATCCGGAACAAAACATACAAAGATTATATGTCGGTTTCAGGTTCCGTTTTAATGAATAATCTTTTCTTTACATTCCTTGCTGGTTTCTTATGGTTCCTGCAATTCCATTTCTTCGGGATGGGTTCAAGTAAATTACCGCCGGCTATGTCTGTTTTTGCATGGAGTATTCTGATGGCTCTGAATATTGCAATAAGCAATATATGGGGATTGTTCCTTCATGAATGGGATGGCGCAAAAAGAAAGACAATTGTTATTCTTCTGATAGGAATCTTAGTTCTTATACTCTCCACATTTGTTGTTAAACTAGGTTAACCTTATATATTATGAATACAAGATTTGGATTTAAAATGAAACTGTTTCCCGGCTTCAAGGAAGAATACCGGAAACGCCACAGTGAAATATGGCCTGAACTCGTTAAGTTATTAAAGGATGAGGGTGTAGGTAACTATTCTATTTTCCTTGACGAGGAGACAAATACTTTATTTGCATACCAGGAGCAAACAGGACAAAGCTCCTCCCAGGACCTTGGAGCAAACGAAGTTGTTAAAAAGTGGTGGAAATATATGGCCGACATAATGGAAACCAATCCCGACAGCTCACCTGTTACCATTCCGCTTGAACAGGTGTTTTATATGGAGTAGGAGCAGAAGAGTGTTTTGAAAATTGAGCCTTTTTGATTCGGGTTTGTGTAAAAGGCTGTAGTACACATTTATTCCACTCTGGGTGCAAGTAATTGATTAACACTTAATTAAGTCCCCTTTAGGGGATTTAGGGATGGATTTAAAGGGGTTGATTTAAGGGATGGATTAAGAAGAAGGTTAAAAAGAAATAATTATTCAGAATAATATAAATGTATTAAAAGAGATTAAATATGAAAAAAGCATCTATTGAAAAGTCATTTCAAATTGCAAAAGAACAATATGCAGAACTCGATATTGACGTCGATAAAGCACTTGCCAAACTGGATAAAATAAACATCAGTCTCCACTGCTGGCAGACAGATGATGTTGGCGGTTTTGAAAAACCGGGAGCAGAACTTGGCGGCGGTGGTATTCAGGTTACAGGAAACTTCCCTGGAAAAGCTAAAACCATAGAACAGATGAGAAATGACCTTGATAAGGTGATGTCACTTTTACCCGGACAACAAAGGCTTAATCTTCATGCAATATATGGCGAATTCGGAGGTAAACTAATTGACAGGGATCAGATTGAGGTAAAACATTATCAGGGATGGATCGACTGGGCTAAAAAGAGAAAGATGGGTATTGATTTTAACTGCACATGCTTCTCTCATCCATATGCCGATGATGGTTTCACCCTATCAAGCAAAAATGAAAAAATAAGAAAGTTCTGGGTTGAGCATGTAAAAAGATGCCGTGCAATAGCTGCAGAAATGGGAAAACAACTCGGTACTCCTTCAGTGCACAATATATGGATCCCTGATGGTTCAAAAGATGTTCCTGTTGATCGTAATGGTCTGCGGAAACTCCTGAAAAAATCACTGGATGAGATCTTTGCTGTGGAATATTCTAAAAAATATCTTAAGGATTCTGTAGAAGCCAAACTGTTTGGTATCGGTTCTGAAGCTATGG
>DAOQAX010000155.1:0-5825 GCA_035354395.1 Bacteroidales bacterium
CCAGGTAACGATATCATCTGAAGAAAACAGATTGCGGCACCCATAATCGGCACAAAAGGAACCCATGGAGTTTTAAATGGTCGTTTAATATCAGGTTTTGATTTCCTCAGTACCAGAATGCTGACGCAAACAATAATAAAGGCAAGAAGAGTTCCTATTGAAACCAATTCTCCGAGAATGCTTATCGGGAGTATTCCTGCGATGATCATAGCAACAAAACCTGTAATAAGTGTACTTAAGTAAGGAGTTTTAAATTTCGGATGCACCTTTGAAAACACCGGGGGAAGCAGTCCGTCATTTGACATCGAGTAAAATATCCTGGGCTGACCAAGAAGCATAACAAGGATAACTGAGCTTAATCCGGCTATTGCAGCAATTTTTACAATTGGCCTCAGCCAGAACATCCCCTTCCCCATAGCATCAACACCAACAGCTACCGGGTCAGGTACATTTAAACTTTTATAACTTACAATACCTGTTAATACTATTGCAACAAGTATATATAAAACTGTCGATATGGCCAGCGAACCAAGAATTCCTACAGGCATATCACGCTGAGGATTCTTAGCCTCCTGTGCAGCCGTAGAAACGGCGTCAAAACCTATATAGGCAAAGAAAATCACACCTGCTCCTCTCAGAACACCACTGAAGCCGAATTTACCAAACTCCTGCATATAGGCTTTCAACCATCCCCAGAATGAGCCATACTCAGCAATTGGCGTAGCCTCAACTTTATTTTCCGGAATAAAAGGATGCCAGTTTACAGACTTGACAAACATGAAACCGATTGCAATAAACAGGATAATAACCGACACTTTGGTAATTACCATTATGTTATTGAAATTCGCTGATTCCCTGATACCAATTATAAGTAAAGTGGTCAGAAATGCAACAATAAACATAGCAGGTAAATTCAAAATACAGGTAACATGCGCCAGTGAATCAACGTTTATTCCGGAAGCGGTAAGTGACTGGGCAAAAGCATCAGTAAGCGGCTTCCACCCCATGTTGGGGACATTAATCAAAACAGATCCGGAAGCTGCTGTATATTGAGGCGGAATAAAAATACTCAGGTCTTTCAGAAAACTCACAACGTAACCTGACCAACCCACAGCTACGGTTGAGGCAGCAAACAGGTATTCGAGTATCAGGTCCCAGCCTATGATCCAGGCCAGAAATTCACCAAGTGTTGCGTATGCATAAGTGTATGCACTTCCTGCAATGGGTATCATCGATGCAAACTCAGCATAACATAAACCTGCAAAACCACATGCAAAACCTGAAATAATAAAAGACAAAACAATACCCGGACCGGCATATTGTGCTGCAGCCTGCCCTGTCAGTACAAAAATTCCTGCACCAATAATGGCTCCTATTCCCAAAGTGGTAAGATTCAGTGCTGTAAGAGATCGTTTCAAACCACCAGATTCCTGCGATTCACTGAATAACTGAGGAAGTGGTTTTGTGATGAATAACCTGCTTTTTGACATTTAGTTCTAATGAAAATTTGTTATTTTAGAGTTACCTTCTTACAAACGTAACTTTTTTTTTGGAGAATTTATTATATTCTAAAGTAAAATGGCGAGTTTTTCTAAAAATTGTTTTTCAATTTTATTTTAACATTTTATGCTATTTTTGAATAATATTTTTTCCGGAAATCATGCGTAAATATCTACAGCTATTAATTGTTTTTATATTATTCTCTTGCTCACCTGTCAGGAAATATCAGAGACTCCCTGAAGTTCTTTCGTGGGAAAAAAGCATCCTGGAATTCGAACAACTTGATAAAAGTGAACACCATCCCGACAGTGCAATCCTGTTTACAGGAAGTTCCAGTATAAGATTATGGTCCACTCTTGAAAAAGACATGTTTCCGTTTCCTGTTATTCACAGAGGATACGGTGGAGCAAAGCTTAGCGATTTTACAATATATGCAGACCGGATAATTGAGCCCCATCCTTGCAGGGCAATTGTCATATTCATTGCAAACGACATTACCGGCAGCGACAAGGATAAGAGTCCACAGGAAGTTGCAGAATTATACAGATGCCTTATAAAGACTATCCGGAAAACACACCACGACACCCCTGTTTTCTGGATTGAAATCACCCCAACATCGTCACGGTGGAAGGTATGGCCTGAGATTACAAAAGCCAACAATTTAATCAAGGACATCTGTAATAAACAGAAGAATTGTTATTTCATCACTACCGGTTTTGCTTTTCTAAATGATGAAGGAAAGCCAAAAGATGAACTGTTCAGACCAGATAAGCTTCATCTTAATGAAGAAGGATATAAAGTATGGTCTGAGATTATTAAGAGAGAAATAAGTAAAGTACTGGTTAAAAATTCACATAGTACAGAGATACAATAACCAATTATAAAAGAAGAGTATTTAGATTATGAAAAAGTTTTCACTATTATTGCTGGCAATAGCTGTTACCGCAATGGCACAGGCACAGATTAAAATAATTGGTCACAGAGGAGCATCATATCTGGCTCCTGAAAACACTGTGGCATCAGCAAAGCTTGCCTGGGAAGTTGGAGCAGATGCAGTTGAAACTGATATCTATCTTTCAAAAGACAATAAGATCATTGTCAGTCATGATGCCAATACTAAAAGAACATCCGGACAGGATTATAAAATTAAAGAGACAAGTTCCAAAATCCTTAGAAAATTAGATGTAGGTTCCTTTAAGAATGAAAAATACAAAGGTGAAAAAATCCCATATCTTGATGAGATTGTACGTACCACACCTGCAGGGAAAGAGATGGTAGTTGAGATTAAATGCGGAAATGAGATATTACCTTATCTTGAAAAAGTAGTTAAGAAATATGAAAAAAGTGTAGTCTTTACCTTTATCTGTTTTGATTTTCAGACTATTACTGACACAAAAAAAGCCTTTCCAAAAAGCAAATGCTACTGGCTATGCGGCAATACAGAGGTACTTAACAAAACTATTAATAAGGTTCCAGAAGCCGGACTGGAAGGAATCAGCCTTTCATACAATATTGTCAATGAAGAAGTTATGCAACAGGCAAAAAACCTTAATATTGAGGTATGTACATGGACAGTCGATGATCCAGCTGAAGCAAAACGTCTTATTTCCCTGGGAGTAAAAGTAATTACCACAAACAGGCCAGGTTGGCTGAAGGAACAGATTTTATAATTTGATAATAACATATTCTATTTATTCATATCTTTATAAAAACCATATAGAAAAGATACTTAAATATAATAAACATGACAGGTCTCTAAACTAAAGAACATACTGAAATAAGTTTATGCAATCTTGAATATGTTATTTCCTGATTATTAAACATTTCAAGCATGCTATTAGTAAAAATTCTGATGATAATTCAATTAAAATTACATACCTGTAGTCTTCAATGAATAAAAAGTCAGATAATATTCCTGATCAATTCTTTTCAAATAGCATTAACCTGATATGGATTGCTGACAATGATGGTTTTTTTATTCAGGTTAATTCTGAATGGGAACAAATACTTGGTTATTCCTCATCACAATTAACCGGGAAACGTTTTTCTGATTTTGTTCATCCTGATGAAGTTGAAGAGACCGACAGAATTATAAGGCTAGCCCACACACAGCCTGTTCATAATTTCAGAAACCGATTCAAACATCAAGACGGGTCGTTTCACTGGCTTGAATGGAATTCACTTTCATCGGGAAATCTGATCTTTGCATCAGCCCGGGATATCACATACTATGAGAAAACAAAAAATGCCATAAAAGAAAGTAAATCAGGTTTATATAGTTTTATCGACAGATCATCAGAAGGTATTGTAATAACTGACGAACAAGGAGTTATTGAGGCGTGGAATAAATCTGCTGAATTGATTACCGGAATGCCAAGGGAGGATACTTATGGAAAATATTGCTGGGATGTTGCCTACTCATTTTTTCAGGAGCCAGAACAAGGCAGCTTAGTAAGGGAAGATATTAATAAGGAATTATTTAATGCATTAACAACCGGGCAATTAGATATACAGTCAGATGATTTTCATCGCATTCAGCTTTCTGACGGTAAATTTAAATATGTGAAGCATAAAGTGTTCACGTTTAAAACTGACTTTGGGTTCAGGATAGGAATTGTATTTACCGATATTACCGAACATCTTACTTTGAAGGAAAGCGAAGAAAAGTATCGGACACTTGTTGAAAATATGGAGGATGCTGTATTCCGTGCAGATTTAAACGGTGTTATTAATTTTACAAATCCCTCTGCCGCCCGTCTGCTTGGATGTCCATCTCCAAAATCGATTATAGGATTAAAAATTAACGACTTTCTGTATTATCCTGATGATAGTATAAAACAGTACAATGCACTTAAGGAGAAAGGGAAACTTTCCAAATACGAGGTTACTCTCAAACGTATGGATAATGGAAATCCTGTGCTTGTATTAGCGAACACACAGTTCTATCGCGATGCTAAAGACCAGATAATCGGTATAGAAGGTGTTTATAATGAAATTACCGAGCGTAAAAAAGTTGAAGAGGCATTACAGAAAAGAGTGCTGGCTCTTACAAAACCAATAGACGATCCGGAAGGTGTTAAGTTTACAGATCTTTTTGATTTAGAAGAGCTGCAGAAAGTGCAGGACACATTCTCTGATGCTACCGGGGTTGCTTCAATCATTACATACCCGGACGGGACCACAATTACAAAACCCAGCAATTTTTGCAGGCTTTGTAACCTGATCAGGAGTACCGAAAAAGGTATTTCAGATTGCCTCAAATCCGATGTTTTAATTGGTGAACAAAGTTTCAATAGGCCGGCCATTCAGCCCTGTCTGAGTGGAGGTTTATTAAATGCCGGGGCTAACATTACCATAGGAGGAAAGCATGTGGCCAATTGGTTAATAGGCCAAATACGTAACGAAGTACAGGACGAAAACAAGGTACTGGAATATGCATACGCAATTGGTGCCGATCCTGAACAGTTTAAGGAGGCGCTGCAAGAAGTACCTTCAATGTCAGAAGAACAATTTGAAAAAGTAGCGCAGTCGCTTTATGTACTGGCTAATCAGCTATCGCTGAAAGCTTATCAGAATGTTCAACAGGCCAGGTTTATTGCCGGACAAAAGAAGGCAGAGCAGGAACTTGCAACTGCCAAAGCTGTTCTTGACACAGCTTTTACGCAAACACCAATCCCTATGATTCTTGTTTATCATACAAAGAAAAAAAACAATCTTCATGTGAAAAACAAAGCAAGTGATGAATTACTGGGACAATTAACTGAAACGAACTACCATGGAAGGACAATTTCTAAAATGAATATAACATGGCAATTCTATGACGAGTTTGGGAATTATGTACCTCATATAAATACACCAATTGTAATGGCCCTGAATGGGACAGAAACAAAAAATAAGATATTTTCCATAAAAAGAAGCGACGGGACTCTGCGATGGACATCAGTTAGCGCTACTCCTATTCGCAACAATGCTGGGGAAATCATTGGTGCCTTTCAGATATTTCCTGACATAACCGTACGAAAGACAGCTGAAGAGAAGGTGAAACAGCTTGCAGAAATGCATCAGACAATTCTTGATACGATAACTACAGGACTGACATTCATGAAAAACCGAAAACATATTTGGGTTAATGCAGCATGCTGTAAGATATTTGGATATAAAATTGAAGAAATTGTCAATGTTGGCTCCTCGTACATGTTTGCTTCAAAAGAAGACTACGAAAAGGTCGGGGTTGAAGGTTACAAGGAGCTGGGTAAAGGTAATATATACTCTGAAGAATTTCAGTTGAAAAAAAAAGACGGCAAACTGTTCTGGGGACGTATTGT
>DAOQAX010000156.1:0-5800 GCA_035354395.1 Bacteroidales bacterium
TGTTTTATTTTCCGGATAAAATCCTGTGTGTCACTTACGGGAGTGGTTTCGAATGAGATGTTGGAATCAAAATTCATAATCTGAATGTGAGATCCGAATCCTACAACCTTTTCCCTAATCTCCTTTTTGAATCCTGTCAGAATAGCTACAGCAAGTATCATTACTGCCAGTCCCATGGCAATCCCGATAATGGCAATGACATTTATGGGACGTGAAAACGATGTTTCTTCACGCCTTCCTTTAATGAGCCTGTGTGCTATGAAATATGGTAAATTCATCTGATAGTTAAGTCGTCAAATTTAAGAAATTAAAGGTTACAGACGCAGTTCGGATTATTTTTTATATCCTCTGTTTAACCGGATGCAGGTTCTTAAATTTTTCTTAGTTTTACACTTATTAATTCAGATACAATATGAAGAAATTACTTATTACCCTGTCTCTTCCCCTGGTGATTTTTACATTCACTATGTGCCGCGTGGCAGAAAAATCGCCCGTTCCCGGGGCATATCAGATTGATCTTTATAAGAACCTTATAAAAGGTAAAACGGTTGCGATATTAGCAAACCAGACTTCGATGGTTGGTAATAAGCACCTTGTTGACACCTTGTTATCATATGGAGTTGACATAAAACTGATATTCTCTCCCGAGCATGGATTCAGAAATATGGCTGATGCAGGCGAAAAGGTTGAGAACAGTAAAGATCCTTCAACAGGTATCCAGTTAGTTAGTCTGTATGGTTCTCATAATAAACCCACTCCGGAAGATCTGGCCGGAGTTGATGTTGTAATCTTTGATATTCAGGATGTTGGAGCGCGATTCTATACTTATATCTCAACACTTCATTATCTACTGGAAGCTTGCGCTGAAAATAATGTCAAATGTCTTGTTCTTGACAGACCCAATCCAAACGGGTTTTATGTCGATGGAAATGTTCTTGATACAACTTACCGCTCTTTTGTGGGAATGGATCCGATACCTGTTGTCCATGGAATGACAGTGGGGGAGTATGCCCGCATGATCAATGGCGAGGGATGGCTCAAGAACGGAGTGAAATGCGATCTGACTGTGATAAGTTGTAAAAATTATGATCATAAGACTTATTATACACTTCCTGTAAAGACATCCCCGAACCTTCCGAATCAAAACTCGGTATACCTTTATCCCTCGATCTGTTTTTTTGAAGGTACCAATATATCACTGGGCAGAGGCACCTCCTTCCCCTTCCAGGTTTATGGATCACCTTTGTTGCCTGATAAAGGCTTCAGCTTTACTCCCGAGAGTGTTCCGGGAGCTAAAAATCCTCCTCTTCTTGGAGTGAAATGTTTCGGGACAGATCTTCGTGACGCCATCAATAATAATATCTTACCATCTCCAAAGCTTAACCTGGAATGGGTCATTGATGCTTACAATAACTATCCGGAGAAAGATAAATTCTTTACATCCTATTTTGATGTCCTTGCAGGAGGTCCTGCTATCAGGGAACAAATACAAAAGGGTATGAGCGCTGAAGAGATCAGGGCCACATGGAAAGATGGACTTGATAAATTCGCAAAGATAAGGGCAAAATACCTGCTGTATGCTGATTTCAAATAACCCTATTTGAAAGGATAATATTTCTTTATCAGAACAACCCTTCAGTTGAGAGATATCTCTCACCTGTATCATAACAGAAGGTCAGGATACGTGCTCCTTTGGCAAAATCGGCTGATTTTTTGTTTACTGCAGCCAATGATGCTCCTGAAGATATTCCTATGAACAGACCTTCCTCCTTTGCTGCTCTTCTGGTAAAAGTATAAGCTTCTTCCTTATTGATGGTTACAACACCATCAATAAGGTCAGTCCTTAAAATTGAAGGAATAAATCCGGCTCCTATTCCCTGCAGTGGATGCGGGGCGGGAGATCCGCCACTCAATACAGCAGAGAGTTCTGGTTCAATGGCATAAACCTTAAGTTCCGGCCATTTATCTTTGAGAATCTCCGCGCATCCTGAAAGATGTCCTCCGGTACCAACACCTGCAAAAACATAATCGAGTCCTTCGGGAAAATCATTAATGATTTCAGCTGCTGTGGTTTTTTTGTGAATCTCGGTATTGGCCGGGTTATCGAACTGCATGGGAATCCATGAGTCGGGTATTTCTGAATGCAATTGTTGGGCGCGTTCTATAGAACCTTTCATCCCTTTTTCCCTGGGGGTGAGGTCAAATTCGGCACCATAGGCACTAAGTATTTTTCTTCTTTCAACCGACATCGATTCGGGCATCACAAGGATAATACGGTATCCCTTTACTGCTGCCACCATGGCCAGACCTATTCCTGTATTGCCCGAGGTGGGCTCAATGATTACGCTGTGCGGTTTCAGAAGACCTCTGTCTTCAGCATCGTTGATCATGGAGAGAGCAACGCGGTCCTTCATGCTGCCTCCCGGATTGGATTTTTCAAGTTTCATCCATACAGATATATCGGTATTAAAAAGCCTGTTGATTTTAAGGTGAGGGGTGTTCCCTATTGTGTCAAGGATTGAATTTATTTTCATGATGTTATAGATAAAAATGGTCAGTTAAAATCATAATGATCCCATATTACTTGAACTTATTCTGGTTTCTCACAATCACTTCACTCTTATGATAAACCACTGAATCAGGAGCGATACTCTCAGTAAGCCATACGTTACCTCCAATGATGCAGTTTTTCCCGATAGTCGTTTCTCCTCCCAGAATGGTGCTTCCGGCATACAAAATCACATTGTCTTCGATAGTAGGGTGTCTCTTTTTCGATGCCTTGCTTTTATCGACGCTTAATGCTCCGAGAGTGACTCCCTGATATAGTTTTACATTATTTCCTATCTGGGTTGTCTCGCCGATGACAATCCCTGTCCCATGGTCGATTGAGAAAGGACAGCCGATGGTGGCTTTTGGATGAATATCGATACCTGTCACCTTATGCGCATATTCGGTAATCATTCTTGGAAGAAGTGGTATGGATTGCATCGCCAGGGAATTTGCAATGCGGTAGCAGAATATTGCAAAAAAACCCGGATAAACTGCAATAACTTCAATCAGTTGTGTGGCAGCCGGGTCTGATTCGAGGATAAAAGCGGCATCTTTGAGTAACGTCTCTTTTATTGTTTTCAGATTGTCAATGAATTTTTGAGTAACTTCTTCTTTGTCGTCAGTAAGGCCTGCTAATATGTTGAGCATTTGTTTGTTCAGGTCCCTGTGGTTATTCTCTGCTTCGGGATCAGCGAAGTAATTTGCATTCGGGAAAAGCAGCTCAAAAACCGATTTGATAGTTCTTTCAACAGCTTTCTGGTGAGGAATGATAATATTTTGCATGACAAAAATATTTATGTGGTTTAAATATGCAAAGAGCCCTTCTTCTGATACTGAACATCTGAGTTTCCCTATTGTCTAAGGTTCAAATGGATGTATAAAGATAAAAAAAAGGCCACAAATGTTTGGTTGCGGCCTTTTTTAATATAAATATTTTTTTATCTGCTTCGGAGTGTTCCTATCTGCTGTTAAGAAGTGAATCCAATTCGCTCTTTGTAACAACAGGTGTTTGTCTCTTTTGAAGCTTTTTTAATACCAGATCTCCTGTTTTTTTTGCAGTATGTTTATTTTCGAAAGCAACATTGCCATTGACGGTAGGCATATATGGCTGATGTATGTACGTTTTATTTTTAATTACAATATCATAACCCCAGCCTTGTTCACTTTTGTAAACCTCAACTCTGCCATGGGTGCCTCTCCTGTTTAATAATACAACAGCTGTAAAAGCTATTATTAAAATAATAGTGAGTCCCCAAAGGATTTTTTTAGTCATCCTCATTAAATTCGTTCTGTGGATAGAAGCCCCAGATATCATCATAGTAAGTACCACCTGAACTACCTGTAGCAACATAACCAACATTATTGATTACAAAACCGACAGCCTTGGTTCTGGCATAGCCTTCAAACTCAGTCCTTGCTGTCCACAGATCCTCTGTCGGGTCATATTCCCAGACATATTTCCCTGTCGAGGAACCTCCTGTAGCCAGGTATCCTTTTCCATTAATGGCAAATCCAACTTTACCCGAACCTACTATGTTAATATATTCATCGTCAAAATCATAATCAGTGTCGTCTGATATTTTTCTTTTCTCTGTCCAAGAATCGGAATCAGGATCATAAGCCCAAACATCATCTTCATATCCATTGTCATAACCGGTAAGCAGATAACCTATTCCATCAATGACAAATGTTGTGGCATATTGTCTTTTACTTCCACCCATACTTGTTTTCTGTTCCCAGGTATCGGTTTCCGGGCTATATTGCCAGAAGTCTTTAAGGTTGTTTCCGTTATAACCGCATGTAACATAACCTTTGTTGTTGATTGACATTGCTGAAGCTCCATATCGTTCAGAACCTGCAAAATCGGCTTTCTTTGTCCATGTGTTTGTATTCGGATCATATTCATAAAAGTCTTTGAGCTTATTTTTACCGTCATAACCAGTGCCAATATAACCTTTACTGTCGGTGCCAAAACCTATTGCTCCATTTCTTCCAACACCCGGAAAATCGGCTTTCTGTGTCCATGTGTTTTTGAGAGCATTATATTGCCAGAAATCGTTTAATCTGTCACCGTCTTCATCATAACCGGTACCAACATAGCCATTTGTTCCAATAGCAAAACCAACAGCATCACCCCTTGGCATTCCATCAAAGTCGGAAAGTTCCACCCAGTTACCGATAAGGTCCTCGTCCTCATCTTCACATGAAGTAAAGAGCGGAATAGCCAGAATGAAAAAGAAAAACATAGCGTAAATCTTTATCGCTTTGTATGTCATATTATACAATTTTAAATTAATACTTGTTACAAATCTATCTGATAGATGTTTCAATAAAAAGCGTAGTAGATATATCCTGCAAATAAGTAGACCAGACAGCGCATCCAATCGATAAAACTTTTTGATATAATGATGCATTTAAAGAAGTGATTTTAATAGTTGTAAAAATAATAATATCTTTTTATTGTGCCAGTAAGTCTACTCTTTTGCCTTGTTTGTATACTACACTTTGTAAACATCCCGTTTTAATCTTTATTTGCACAAATTGAAACGAAGATGAGAGTCGAAATTCGCGGCAACAAGATAAGGAAGAAATTATCCTTTTTTATCGGTATTCCTGTTTTTTATTTTTTCATGTTTGTTACGGGAACGTTTTTTTTGAGTTCCTGCAACAAATCAGATTTCTCGATTGGAGAAGACTTTGTTGAGTCGCGGACCCAATTAAAGATTATTGATACATTTAAAGTTGACCTTTCGACAGTACTTCTTGATTCAATAGTTACTTCTCAAAAATCAATTGCTCTTGTCGGGAATCATAAAGATGATGTTTTCGGAACTATAAATGCCTCAAGTTATTTTAAAATGGCATATTCCACTTTTGAAGTTCTGGATGATAAAGCTGTTTTCGATTCTGCCAATTTCTGCTTAAAATATTCCGGATATAGTTTCGGTGACACAACCTCTTTATTTACAATCAGTATTCATGAACTTACAGAAAAGATTGAACTTGGCGACCGTAGTAGCTTCTATAACATAAATAAGTTTAATTATTCTTCTGATGTTATAGGATCAAAAACATTTTATCCAACGCCTAATTACGGAGAAACCCGTGAAGATACGATTGTTTATATCCATATAAACGAATTTGGGGAGAAGCTGTTTGATATGATTAAGGATGAGGATGTGGTTGTATCAGACAAGGACCTTTTTGAGGATTATATAAAAGGATTTGTTCTGACATCGGAAAACCCCTC
>DAOQAX010000157.1:0-401 GCA_035354395.1 Bacteroidales bacterium
ATTGGAGTTCATTGCTAACCAGATTGCAATAGCAATTCAGAGAAGGATGATGATTGACAACCTCGTCACTGCACGCCAGAAGGCTGAGGAGGCAGCACAGTCAAAACAGACATTCATGTCGACAATGAGCCATGAAATAAGGACACCTCTTAATGAAGTAATTGGAATAACCAATCTGCTCCTGCAGGGAAATCCCCGGCCCGATCAGATGGATTATTTAAATACACTTAAATTTTCAGGAAATTATCTCCTCACTCTTGTTAATGATGTTCTTGACTACAATAAAATTGAATCGGATAAAATAGTTTTCGAGCAAACATCATTTAATCTTGGCGAATTCCTTGATGAGATAATGAGATCTTATTCATTCAGATCAAAAACCAAGAATCTTCTGTTTAGTA
>DAOQAX010000157.1:411-5782 GCA_035354395.1 Bacteroidales bacterium
ATTGAAAAAAACGGCAATCTGCCTGTTCAGGTAATAGGCGATCCTATAAGGCTTAACCAGATCCTTTCAAACCTTCTTTCCAATGCATTGAAATTCACCAGTGAGGGAAGTATTAAAGTAATTGTCAAAGAATTAAGCCGGACTAATGATAAATCGAAACTTGAATTCACCGTTGTTGATACAGGAATAGGCATCGCATCAGAAAATCATAGTATTATTTTCGACAGCTTCACCCAGGCTACTGCTGGTACCACCAGGCAATATGGCGGTACCGGACTCGGTTTGGCTATATGCAAAAAACTTATCGAGCTGCAGGGTGGTACAATATCAATTGAGAGTGAACTTGGAAAAGGATCCTCATTCAGGTTTGTGATCACATTGGGAATAGCAGATAATAACAACCAGTCACGGACTACTGAGGTTTCTGAGAATTTTATCGGGCTTGAAGGGAAAAAGGTTCTTGTTGCAGAAGATAATAAAATAAACTTTTACGTTGCCAATAAATTTCTTACCGGTTGGGGAATAAGTGTTACTCATGCAGAGAACGGACAGCTTGCACTCGAGGAAGTGGAAAAAGAGGACTTCGATCTCATCCTTATGGATCTGCATATGCCCATTATGGATGGTATAGAAGCTACCAGGATTATAAGAAAATCTGAAAAACCGAGAATAAAGGACATCCCGATAGTTGCCCTTACAGCTGCTATTATGTCAGAGAGTCATGATAAGATTGACGACCTGAACATTAATGACTATGTTCTGAAACCATTTAAACCCCACGACCTGTTTGCAAGGATACTGAAACACATAAGGTAAAAGGCTGTAGAGGCTATAAAGGCTTTATAGCCTTATTTAATGCAATTGTTGCTCACATAGTCAACTGCTCTCTTATTCCCCAGGCTTAAGGCTTTCCTGAAATCATGACATGCATCTTCCACATTTCCGGAATTAAGCAAAGCAATGCCTTTGTTTAACCAGACATCAGAATTGGAAGGCGCAAGATCAAGCGACATGCTGTAATCCTTTATGGCCCAGTCCCATGATTTTGACATTAAGTATGAGTTTCCCCTGTCAATATAGCATTGAGGATCATTCGGATGAAGCTTCAGGTTTCTTGAAAAATATTCAAGAGCTTTCAGATTATCCCCTGACAATGATTCAAGCTGTCCTGCTATACTGTTTGCATTTCTGTCGTCAGGGTATATCTCAAGATATTTGTTAATATCAGCTATAGCTTTATCTGTCTCTCCGGTTTTTTTGTAACATCCTGCCCGCAAAATATATAATCCGGCATCAGCAACATCCGAATCAATAAGCTGCGAATATGTAACCGATGCTCCTGCCGGATTCGGCAAACCAGTCTGGGCGTTTGCCAGAACCCGCAGGTATTTCTCATTCCCCGGATCAGAAGCCAGCAATCCTGTCATGGTTTTAATAACTTCAGCATATTTGCCCGATGAAAGATTAATTAACGACTCAGCGTACAGTATATCATCATCATCGGGATAGTTTTTCCTGATTTCTGATAAAACTTCTTTTGACTCATCAATCTTTCCTTCAGACAGATAGTATTCGATCTCAGAAATTCCTTTTTCCGTCAAATTGTACCATTCCTTTTTCCAGAACTGGCGCCACTCTGATCTGTTTTCAATTGTTCTGAAGGCAGAATCAAGCATAATCACTTTTTCGGCTTTTTTGAATGAAGATTTAAGATGCGCCTCCAGATGATATAAAGATGTTGAAGCATCGCCCTTAAGTGCATAAATTTTTGCAAGTCCATACTCTCCAGACGAAGGATCCAGCTTATTTGCTTCATTAAAGTCACTGATGGCACCTGAATAATTTCCTTCTGCAATATTTGCTTCAGCCCGTTCAATGTAAAGCCGGCTCTCTTTTGCAGTCGTAATAGCTGTGTTAAGAATACCGATTGCAAGTCCGGGTTTACCGGCTTCAGTAAGTGCTCTGGCTTTAAGAATATTTTCTGCAATCTTTTGCCCTGATGCATTGATAGCGCAAAACAAAATGCCTGTAACTATTATAATCTTTTTCATCTGGGTATCCTTCAAAATCATTTCGTCTGTTTCGGGTTAAGCTTTGCCCCCTCCTCGGTTATCACATGGACAAATCCAGAAAGATGGTACATATATGGACCCGATGAGCGTGTTTCATAAACATCACATTGATAAAAATAAACTCCAGGGGAGACTATTTTCCCCTTGTAAGTTCCATCCCAGTTAAGCTTTGGCTCTTCCGTTTCGAACAACAGCAATCCGTTCCTGTTAAACAGCCTGAAGTCAACTTTTTCTTCCATCCCCGATGTTTTGGCAACAAGCCAGTCGTTTATATTGTCACCGTTGGGGGTAAATACGTTGGGAATCTCATAAGAACCACATGAGTCCATACATAAGAGATAAGACCTTTCCCCATAATTCCCGTTAACATCTCTTGCCGACACGGCGTAGCACCCTGCAATAATCTCACCCGGGAAATGTTTATACGAAAAGGTGTTTTTGTCAACCGAGTCAATAATGGCAATATTTTCCTCATTTGTCTTCCTGAAATATACAAAGAATTTATCTACGTCATCCGAGCATTCCGGATCGGGCATATGCCACGACAACAAATTGTACAGACTGTCGCACTGACTTGCAACACTTATGACCGGCGTACATGGAGGTTCATTATCTACAGGGGTTGCACAGATTTTTTCTGAAAAGTTGATAAGGTTTTTGGGCATATTGTCAGATAAATACCCACCTGTCGAACGTACATAATAACAATATTCCTTACCGTTTTCCAGCTCTGTGTCGGTAAACGTCAGCTGGTTCGTTGAACCTATTGAATCGTATACTGATGTTGTTGTATTCAGTCTGAAAAAGTCATACCTGCTATTTATCCATGGAACATTACGGGTTATGGTAAAGCGGTTCTTTTGATCGCCCGGACTGATAGCCAGGAATACAGATGATGCATAGGCAGCTTCGCAGATCAGGAACTCATTACCTGCAGTTCTGTTCCACAGCTCTATTTTGTATACATATCCCGTTGTGCTTGTATTTAATGGTGTATCAACGAACGATGTGTCGTTCAGATCAGTTGTTGATATTGTCCGGATTTTGGAATAATCCGACCCTGAAACCCCGGTTGCCCTGTAAATAATGTATTCATACGGTCCGTAAGCCGGAATAGTATCGAGCTTATCCGGCTTTTTCCATGCAATAAAAACAGATCCGTTGGTTGCATCGGTTATGTTGACGCTTACATTTCTTATTATCGGGCCTCCTGTAACAAGTGTTGAAGTGATCTCATTGGAAGCTTTGCTTTCTGTTCCATTGGGAAATACAGCTACAATCCTGTAGGTATATTCTTTTCCGGCTTCAAGGCCTTCTCCATTATTGGTATCGGTAAATGAAGCCGCAGAACTACCGTTTATGTATCCTACCTTAACGAAACCTGTCGATGATGGTATTCCTGAGGTACACGAATCGGGTTTGAAGGTAGAAGGGCCTTCCCTCCGGTATATGCTGAAACCTGATATTACAGAGGTCCCATAATCGGACCACAACAATTTAATAAACTTCCCTTCAGGTACTGCATTATTCAATACAGGAGAAGGTCCCAGTACCTTTATATTAATGTTATCAATATCCGACAGGTTTATATCTGAATTATCATCTTCCGATTTGAAAACAACATTATATGGCTGACTTCTGACAGCTTCATAGCAGGGTATCCACCTGAACCTCGAAGAGGCATAGCCTCTGACGGAATCAACTTTTGTAAAACTGGCCGGACATGAAGCCATACTGAAGACTCCTGAGGTTGCCTTTAAAGTGAGATGGTCAAAAAAACTATCTGCCGATAAAGAATCTGTTGCATGGAAAAGAAAATCAATCGTATCACCTGCCTCTACACAATAATCAGAGAGAGGCCCGTTTACCGGTGGTTTGTTTTTGGTGTTAAAAACCTCTATCTGCATATCACGTACTACAACTCCTATAGTTTTATTGTTTCTCCACTCATGGATCTCCATTGCAACATTAAATATTCCGGTATCAGCCGGTGTATCCCAGATAAGGTCTCCACTTATGGAATCAACACGTATATAATTTGTTGCAGGAGGCAACGTGTAATTTTCAATAGGTTTACCATCATCTCTTGTACATGTTGTAAGTTTATATGACAAGCTGTCGCCATCAGAATCATACGCTGCCGGATTATGAATAAATACATAACCATAAGCTGCCTTGTCATAAGGAGGATTGAGAAGTACAGGAGTGTTGTCTTTCCCCATTGCCGGATTTACTATCAGCGATGTGGATATTGAGAAAACAACATTGACCGAATTCGGAATGTTCTTCACCCCCTGGTTCCTGTTGGGGTCCTGAACAACTATTTTATAAACACCCGGTCCGGGAAACGTGTGGTTAACAACATAAATATTTCTCTGATAGTAATTGGGAAGCATTAAAATGCTCTTCCTGTAGGCGGTAGAAGTTGTATTATCGCCCCATTCAACATTAAGAGAAGGTCTGTCGGCAAGGCTCAGAGTATAGGTGAAAGTAGTTATAGTTATCTCATATGTAAGTTCCGATAGCTGAACATATGTTATTTCACCGGCCCGGTTGTGGGTAGCCTTCAGGTTGATAAAACAAAATGATACCAGAACCAGAAAGAAAATTTTTTTCATAATAATAGTCTTCTCGACTGAATTTATTTTATCCTAAATGTCTTCTCGCTCAATTCAGGAGTCAGCCTGGCTCCTTCTTCAAAATCATTTATCTTTACAATTAACATGTTCGACTGGTCGTTGTACAGACTTGTCAATATCTGATTTTTTACTGTAATAGATTCCGGATTTTTTATTTTGCCGTAATCAAGATTCATACTAATCTCATTATCTGTTAGTTTCATATCAATGATTCTTCCCGTAAGAAGTGTGTCATTTACAGTAATCAGTACCATTTTGCCCAGATACTTTTCCATGGCTTTGCGTGAAGAAGGACTGCCGGCCGAAAAATCAACATCCTGAAGATCTCCTCCGTTTTGTTTGCAGTCGAGTAAAAAATCATCATAATAAATCCTTATGAAAACCTTTAAGGAATTTATCTCCGGAACATAATCAACACTGGTAAGAGTAACATGAACCGGGTGAAGTAAAAACCATACTGACAAAAACAGAGTTCTGAACATTTTAAATCTTGCTTTTCAGGCCTAAATGAAGCATCAAAAATCAGACCAATTATCAATCAGTCTTTGAGGCTTACGCGGTCTTTAAGATATTGTACCGAGCCAACCTCGATAAATGAAAATCCTGATCCTCCTGAAAAATTACCTGCTAAGACTACAACGATATCGTTACCATTAAGAT
>DAOQAX010000158.1:0-5695 GCA_035354395.1 Bacteroidales bacterium
GCTATGGAATAAAACATTTTTTTACAAGAAGGGCTTATCAAGGGAGGTCATTCACAACTCCATGCATTACCAGGAAAACATAAGGGTGAAAATTTTACAGAACAACTGGTACAGGAATAAAATTGAAATTTTAAAAGGTTACAGACACGCATTGACACATGCGCGTCATAGGATGATCATTATGGCAAGCTATTTTCTCCCCGGTCGGTCTGAGCGTAGACTTTTCAGGGATGCGAGCCTCAGGGGCGTCGATATTAAAATCATTCTACCGTCCGAATCTGATGCACCGGTATTTAAAATGGCAACAAGCTTTCTTTATGATCTTATTCTCAGAAACAATATAAAGCTATACGAATATCTTCCGTCAAACCTCCATGCAAAGGTGGCTACTGTTGATGGCAAGTGGAGCACCATTGGCAGCTACAACCTTAATCACCTCAGCGATTATGGCAGCATTGAGATGAATGCCGCTATTCTTGATACATCATTCACCGAAGAGTTTGAAAAGCTCCTTCTTAAGATCATAGAAAAAGATTGCCGGCAGGTAACCTTTGAAGAATATAGCCACAAGCGGACATTATTATATAAATTTTCCTCATGGTTTTCATACCAGGTAATAAGAATTTTAATGAGGCTTATGCTGCTGCTTACCACAAAAAGGAAAAAATCTTACTGAAAAATAAAGCCGGAAGCGATTTTATGCGCTCCCGGCATTGATATGAAATGTGGCTTTCAATATTTTTTTCTACTGATGGAAGCTGACTGAAATAAATTCCAGTACTACAGGTAGTGAAGCTCTCCAGTATGTCCAGTTATGTACTCCATCTCTTATCCTGAACTCATGAGGAATTTCCTTTTTACGCATCTCTATGTGTACAAGGCAATTGCCTTCATAAAGAAAATCATCATCGCCGCAATCGATATACCACCTGACAGACTTTTTCTGATCTTCCGGCATCTTATCAATAAGGTTCAGAACACTATAATTATTGAAATATTTCTGTTTTTCGGAGTCTGAAATACCTTCTACTCCCTGCCACAGGCGATAATTATTCAGCTCTTCCATACTTTTCGGGCCAGTGGCTGCACTCAGTGGACAGGCTGCCGAGAACAATTCCGGATGATGAAGTGCATATATGAATGTACCTTCCCCACCCATTGACAGCCCGGCAATTGCACGATAGTGTTTATCAGGTTTAATACGATATGTTTTTTCAATGTATGGCATGAATTCCTCAAAGAAAAAATCCTCGTATCTCCATTCTCCCTTTACATCATTTACATAACCACGCTTTCCGGTATTGGCATCAGGCATTACAATTATCATGGGTGTTGCAGTTCCTGAGTTGATTGCTTCATCGGCAATGTGAAGAACTTCACCAAACTGTACCCATCCAGTCTGATCATCACCTGCACCGTGCAACAGATACAGAACAGGATAACTGCGCTGAGAGGTTTCATAATCGGGAGGAAGATAAACAGCATATTTCCTCTCCATCTTTAAGATCTTACTTTGCATTGAAAGGTTATCTGAGACCTTCCCGGTCTGTGCCACCAGAAGAGAAGAAAATGTCAGAATGGAAAATATTGATAAGAGTTTTTTCATTGTAGGGTAATTAAGAGTTTATTATTGATCATTTAGTCCAAAATTAATCAGATAAAATCAATAAGTCAGATTTCCCTTGCCTTAATTATTATTCAGTTGAAAACATTTTAAAATATTCATGAAAAATCCTCTCTCCCTGACCAATTACTTTCTTCATTCCTTAATTGAGACATCAGGATTATCTTTTGGTTTGGCCAGAAACAGACAAACAGCGCAACCCACCAATAATAATGCTGCACACTGGTATATTAAACCGAGTTTCACGTTTGAGTCTCGCAATATACCTCCGGCATACAATGCTATGCCTCCAACGATTGTGCCAAAGAAGTTCAGTACGCCATATCCTGTTGCACGGTATCGCGGATCAACCACCATACAGAGCATTGGCATCATATTGGCATCTCCAAAGGCGCGTGTAAATGCGTATACCATGAAAGCTGCAATTGCTATTGGAAGAATGGTGGTATTGCTTGCAAGAAAAACAAAAGGTGCTGCTATGCAAAATCCTATAGCAGGAAGCTTTATCCTTGCATAGCGGTTAGTTTTGCTCCATCTGTCGGCGATTAAACCTCCAATAATTAATCCTGCTGCCTGTGCCGGGTATAAATACCCCGTTGCATAAAGACCGGCTGTTCCCTGTGATAGATTGAAATGCTCTTTGTAATATGTTGGAAGCCATCCTATAACCAGCCAGCCCACAACGCCCAAGAGAGTCCAGAAACCAAGCATCAGAAGGAAAGCTCTCTTTCTGAACAGATTCGCAACACCGGTAAAGAAATTGATTTTGTCTTCATGGCTCTCTGAAACCACTTTGATATTTTCTTTTGGAGGATCGCGGAGAAGAAGGGCAACCAATAATGAATACAACATACCGACAAATCCAAAAAATATGAACACGTAGTTCCATGTATGGTTTTCTGCAAGTACGCCTCCCAGGAAGCCAAAGGTTGATCCAACCTGTATACCGACCATGTGAATTCCAGTGGCAAGTGACCGTGTTGAACTCTTATGGTAATCAGAAATAAGTGCAAGAGCCGCCGGAAAATAACAGGCTTCGCTGATTCCCATCAGAATGCGTGTAATAAGCAGCTGTTCGAATGTTTTTGAATATGCAGTCAGCCAGGTAACGGCTGACCATACCAACAAACTTACAACTAAAACACGGCTTCGTTTAAACTTGTCGGCAAGAAACCCTGCAAACGGGCTCAGGATGCCGTACGTCCATAGGAAAACTGAGGTAAGAAGGCCGAACTGGGCGTCGCTCATTGGCATTGCATCGATGATTGACGATCGCATGGTGGTGATCATTATACGATCGAGATAGTTCAGGGCGCCTATAAAAAAGAGCAAAGCGACTACAAGCCATGCGCCTTTGGGTAATTTATTTTCAGAAGAAATTGCTGACATCAGAGTTTGGTTTAAATAGCTACATGAAGACAATAAAATTTTTTTAAAACAGAGCCTGATACTGTTTACTGCTTATCATCAGGATGTAAAAAAATAAAATTCTTAAATTAATACTATTATAAAAGCAATAAGTAGTGCACAAAAATATTTTTGGACAAAAAGTTGCCATGAATGAATTTGCCCGTTTCCGTTTCAGATATGAAAAGTCTTTTAAAAGAAAAAAAATTTGTGGAGTTTTAATAATACCAGCTGCAGGTAAGCAGCTGGTATTAAACCATGTCTTAAAAGTAATAAGACAAATCACAATTCTTATTTTGTAAGTCCGGTTACATCTGTCTCTCTTTGCGGGATCGGATAAAAATACTGGTCCTTGCTGGTGAGATTTCCGTCTGCCCCGTAATGTTTAAGAAATGCTTTCATGACATCAAATGCCCTGTCTGTTCTTACTAAATCGAACCATCTCTGATTCTCAAAACAGAACTCTTTTCTGCGTTCTCTAAGTATTACATCAACAAACTTACTATCAGAGTCAATATCTGACAGATTTAATTCAGTTAATCCTGCACGTCTCCTGACATCGTTTATAATACCCAATGCCTCACCAGGATATCCATTATGATATTGTGCTTCAGCATATAACATATAAACATCAGTATATCTTAACAGAATATAGTCGATATCCCAATCATAAGCCGCAGCAACCGGACCATTTTTATATTTACTGCAGAAAGGCCAGTTTCTTATGGTGTCTTTTGACTTTTCTATCCATTCTGTCTGGACTGAATATTTGTATCTTAAATCGTTAGGTTCATCAAATATGCTTCCCAGGATATAGCTGTCTAAAAACAGCTGCATCGGGCTGCCTCCATAAGGGATCATTAAAGGATCATTACCAGGGTAGATTCCATTTGGGGTATTCCGTGTTGGGAATGGATTACCTTCACCTTCAGCACCTGATTTGCATCCGATAGAAAAAATTGCCTGATCTTTTCCTTCATTACTATAAAGAAAGATATCGGAATATTTTGCAAAAAATCCTGTTTTCCCCACGTTGTCGAGAGCTGCTTTTAGCTCGGTGGCAGCCAGATCCCATTCATCTTTATTCAGGGGATAGCCACATCTGAAGACATAAACCTTACCAAGGAATGCTCTCGCAGCAGTTGCCGTAGCCCTGTTTTCATTCTGCGAAGGTTTTACTGCCGGTAACAATTCGGAAGCTTCTTTTAAATCATTGACAATGAAGTCGTAAACTTCTTCAGTTGTCGATTTTTTTATGGAATAGCCTTCTTCAATAGTGATTACCTTATCTACAATAGGGACCTCACCAAAATAACGTACAAGATCAAAATATATCAGAGCCCTTATAAAAAGAGCTTCTCCTTTGTACTGGTTCTTTAATTCTTCTGACAGAACTGTACTTCCTTCAAGGTTTTTCAGGACATAATTACATCTTGCAATATATTGATAAGAGGCTGCCCATGCAGTATTTAAAACCTGTGTTTCAGAGTTCTCGATAAAACGGCTGGTCTGGCCATCGTCATAATCGACCTGCTGCCAAGCATTGTCACTTCTCGACTCTGTCAGCATGTACGAATAATCTTGCTTTAGTACTGCATTCTGAAGTCCATCATAACATCCTATTATAGCCTGATTAAATTGTGCTTTTGTTTTGTAAAAGCCGTCAACGTTTTTAGTAGATACCGGCGAAAGGTCCAATTTGTCAGTACAAGCTGCAAGCGATAATCCGATTATTAAAAATGATAATATCTTCTTCATAATCTCAAAATTTAACATTTAAACCTAATTTATATGTTGTTGCCAAAGGGTACCCGGAATCATAATCAAGGCCGGGAGTCAGACTGCTGTTAGTATAAGCTGCTGTTTGAGACATATGGTTATAATGATCATGCATAAAAACATTGTCGATACCTCCATATATTTTAATATTGCTTATCCCATTAATTTTACCAACCAGCTGCTTAGGAATATCATATCCTAAACTTATTGAACGTACTCTCCAAAAGCTTGCATCTTCCAGCCACCAGTCGGATGGCGTAGTTAAGTTTTCTGTGGTAACAGCACGCGGTACTTTCCCATTGCCGGGATTATCTTCAGATCTCCAGCGATCTCTCCAGTATCCTCTTACATTTCCTCTTGACTGTGTGGTTTCCTTTTTCCCAAGATTCAGAAGTTTATTGCCCCATTGTCCGTCAAGGAAGACTGAAAGATCAAAACCTTTATAGGTAAAGGTATTGGTAAATCCCCAATAGAAATCCGGATTATTATGTCCGACAATCTTTTTATCCTCAGGAGTAATTGCCCCATTGCCATCCTGATCTTTATATTTCAGGTCGCCAGGACTTGGATTCTTGCTTATATAGGCCATAGCTTTGTTAGCGTCGACATCTTCCTGATTTTTAAATACGCCATCAGTTTCAAAAAGATAATATGATCCAATAGGATCACCTATTTGCGTGATAGTTATCGGGAAACCATTTGAATAGCCGATGATTGGACTTCCATCAGGACCCAACGCCTTTACTTCATTTGTATTGTGAGAAATATTAAATGAGGTAGTCCAATTGAATTCACCAACCATGTTTTTTGTTAATATTTCTACTTCAATTCCTCTGTTTTGCACTTTACCTATGTTCTGGAGTGCATTACTGAAACCGGTTACTT
>DAOQAX010000159.1:0-5611 GCA_035354395.1 Bacteroidales bacterium
GGTTGTTCCTGCTCAGACCTCAAATATTGACACCTTCGGATTGTGCAATCTTCTGGGGATTGATTACGAGACATTCAGGGAGCGGATGAAAGCTGCTGTAAATTATTCGAGGCGTGCTCCATCCATACTTCTCAAGCAGATATCAGATCAGACCTATGCACGATTACAGGAGAAGTTGTTCCTTTACCCCGGTTTTTTTGTTCAACCCAGAACCCTGAGAAAATACACACAACCGGTAGCAGCCCATGCTCTTGGTTATGTAAGCGAAGTTGATGATAACGTTATCAGGAAAAATCCATTTTATAAAACAGGCGATTATATAGGCAAAAGTGGTATTGAAGAGGCATATGAAAAAGAACTTCGTGGAAAACGGGGTGTAAAAATCTATCTTGTGGATGTCTACAGCCGGGTTAAGGGCTCTTATGCCAACGGTGCTAAAGACACTATTGCTGTTCAGGGATCGGATATCATATCAAGTATAGACCTTGACCTTCAGAAGTATGGGGAACTGCTTATGAAGAATAAGAGGGGAAGCGTTGTTGCCATAGAACCGAAGACAGGGGAGGTCCTGGCTCTTATATCTTCACCTAATTATGATCCGGGATTACTTGTAGGAAGGGTACGATCGGAAAACTTTGCAGATCTTCTTGCTGATACGGTGTTACAGCCATTGTATAACAGAGCCTTGATGGCATCATACCCCCCGGGATCGACTTTCAAGCCGATTATCGGTTTGATCGGACTTCAGGAGGGAGTAATAACTCCTGAAACACGTTTTGCCTGTCATAATGGATATCTGTTTGTCAAATGTCATTCACATCCATCGCCCCTGAATCTTGAGGGCGCCATACAGACATCCTGCAATGCATATTTTTGCCAGACCTTCAGGAAAGTACTTGAGAACCCACGATATAATTCAATATCCGATGCTTTAGGTAAATGGAGGGGATATCTTGACGAATTTGGATTTGGTAAAAAATTGGGAAGTGATTTTGTAAATGAGCTTACCGGCTTTATTCCGTCGTCGTCTTATTTTGATAAATATTATACGAAAAACGGATGGCATGCCCTTACCGTCATTTCTATGGGAATCGGGCAGGGGGAGGTTGGTACTACTCCGTTGCAGATAGCAAATATGACTGCAGCCATAGCAAACAGGGGATATTATTATACACCTCATATTGTGAAGGCTGTCGGGAAGGACAGGACAATTGATAAACGATTCACAACAAAACATCAGATCAGTATCGATTCTTCCAATTTTGAAGAGATCATACTTGGAATGGAAGCGGCTGTAAAAGGAGGAACAGGACGATCTGCAGCCATTAAAGACGTTATTGTATGCGGTAAAACAGGTACAGCCCAGAACCCTCACGGAAAAGACAACTCGGTTTTTATTGCATTTGCTCCAAAAGACAATCCGCAGATTGCAATAGCAGTTTATGTTGAGAATGCTGGTTTCGGAGCAGCATATGCTGCCCCTGTGGCCGGACTGATGATTGAAAAATACATCAAAGACACAATATCAAACAAAGCTTTGGAACAAAGAATTCTTGAACTTAATTTAGGAGGGAACATCAAAGAAAGTGAAGAGCAGTAACAGCATATGGAAAGGGGTGGACAAAACTTCAATTTTGCTTTTCCTGGTATTGATAATCATGGGCTGGTTCAATATCTATTCGGCCGTATATAATGAAGAGCATAAAGATATCCTTGATTTTTCCCAGAGGTATGGTAAACAGTTTATCTGGATTATTGCATCACTGATCATTGCAGTTTTTACGCTGACAGTTGATAACAGGTTCTATTTCTTTTTTTCCTGGTTTGTTTATGGTTTTACTATCCTGCTGCTTTTTCTGGTGCTGATTTTCGGAAAAGAGATAAATGGTGCCAGATCATGGTTCGAGTTCGGCTGGGTAAGTCTTCAGCCTTCGGAGTTTGCCAAGATAGGAACGGCTCTCGCCCTGGCAAGTTATCTTAACACAAAGAATCAGGATCTTACCAGAATAAGCGTTATGATACCGGCACTGGCAATAATTCTGTTGCCGGCAATCCTTACCGCTCTTCAGCCCGACATGGGGTCAACCATTGTCTATTTTGCATTGTTTATTGTCCTTTACAGGGAGGGAATGAGTACGTATATATTTGTTTCGGGAATACTGATGATAATACTCTTCTTTCTGACGCTTCTGCTGAACAATCTATATCTGACAATCGGATTAATTATAGTTGCCTTTTTTCTGGTATTTTTTACAACAAGAAAAATGAAGTTGTGCCTTACAGGAGCTGGTATCTTCATAGTGATCACCGCAATACTGTTTACTATAAAATATTTTGTACTTGACATCACGGTCGATTCTGAGATGATTCTTCTTATTTCTATTATTCTTTCGGGAGTGGTTTTTGCATATTATTTTTACACCAGACGAGCTACTGCCATATTGGTAATATTCCTGTTCCTGACAGGAAGTATTTTATTTATAAACACAGTCGACTATACCTTTAATAATATAATACAACCTCATCAGAAAGAAAGAATTGAAATAACACTGGGTATCAAGTCAGATCCTCATGGTACAGGGTATAATGTTAACCAGTCGATAATCTCAGTAGGCTCGGGGGGCTTTAAAGGGAAAGGCTATCTTCAGGGTACCCAGACCAAGTTTAAGTTTGTGCCATCTCAGAGTACTGATTTTATTTTCTGCACAGTAGGAGAGGAGTGGGGATTCCTGGGATCAATTGTTTTGATCGGATTGTATCTCTTCCTCCTTTTGAGACTTGTTATTCTTGCAGAGCGGCAACGATCGGTTTTTACGAGAGTATACGGGTATGGTGTATTGTCAATATTTTTTGTTCACATTTTTATAAATATAGGCATGGCAATAGGCCTGGTACCGGTTATTGGAATACCGCTGCCATTTCTTAGTTACGGGGGAAGCTCTTTGTGGGCGTTTACCATCCTGCTGTTTATTTTCCTGCGACTTGACGCAAGTCGTACCGAGTACATGGCATGATATCAGAATGGTATTGTAATCCTGTGCGAGATCTCTATACCAAAATCTTTTTCTACATAATCAATGAGCTGCGGGAAGAATTCCATAAAATCGTCCTGCAATGATGAATAATTTTTTTTGAGAGCATGCATGGCAAATCTGGTTTCGTTAGGGAGAGTGGACCGTTTGCTTAGCGTATTCAACACATGCTTTATCCCGCCTACTGTCTGATATGATTCAATCCAGTTATTGATAATGAAAAACGGCATCATATCCTTCACATTGGCAGGTAATATCTCATAATTGTTTACCATGGCCCGGTAAAAATTATAAGTAACACTCTCAAGTGGTCTTCTGGAAAAAAAATCCCATTCTTTGGTCAGGAAATGATCGTAAATAATATCAGTGATGACTCCTGCATATTTATGATATTTTCTTGTGAAGAATATTTTGCTTCTGTGAACAACAGGATGGCTGTCGGTGAACCCGTCGATATGGCGATGAAGAATGATACCTTTTCTTACAAGATCAGGGTAATTTACATAGTCGCGGCCTTTTACATAATCGCCTATGTAGTTACCAATGATTATTTTATCAGAATCACCGGAAAGATATATGTGAGCCAGTACATTCATAATATGGCATAATAGTACAAAGAATTTGCCATATACCCGATGTTAAAGAAAACATTTTCTTTAACATGTTTTCATGGTACTTAACAAACGGTTGTAATGTAATGAATATAAGTAAGATACATTATAAAATCAGCGTTTTAAAAAATACCATTAAATACTCGGATTTACGATCTGCAAATTATAAATTTGATAGATCATTTTAAAATTAACGCAATTATTAAGCAAATATTTTTAAAAAGTAAGGAGGATTTATGACCAAAAAAAATGTCATCATAATTGGTGCGGCAGGTCGAGATTTCCATAATTTCAATACCTGTTTCAGGAATAATGAAATGTATAATGTGGTTGCATTTACGGCAGCTCAGATACCCGATATTGACGGGCGGAAGTATCCGAAAGAGCTGGCAGGAAAACTGTATCCCGAAGGAATCCCTGTCTTTGCCGAGAAAAACCTTCCGGATATAATAAAGAAATACAAAGTTTCTGAATGTGTCTTTTCATACAGTGATGTTCCTTATGAGAGGGTTATGTCGGTAAGTGCAGTGGTAAATGCTGCAGGAGCAGACTTTGTATTGCTTGGACCTGATGCCACAATGGTAAAAAGTACAAAACCGTTAATTGCAGTAGGAGCCGTCAGAACAGGTTGTGGCAAGAGCCAGACATCGAGAAAGGTCATAGAACTTCTTATGGAAAAGGGGTTAAAGGTTGTAGCTATCCGTCACCCGATGCCTTACGGCGACCTTAATGCCCAGAAAGTACAGCGTTTTGCTGATGTAAGCGACCTTGAAAAGCATAAATGCACCATTGAGGAGATGGAAGAATATGAACCTCATGTTGTAAGAGGAAACGTTATCTATGCAGGTGTTGATTACGAAGCAATTCTTCGTGCCGCCGAGAAAGATCCTTCAGGTTGTGATGTCATTCTCTGGGATGGAGGAAATAATGATTTTCCGTTCTATAAACCTGATCTTATGATAACAGTGGCCGATCCTCATCGTGCCGGCCATGAACTAAGGTATTATCCTGGCGAAGTCACTCTCCGCATTGCTGATGTGGTTGTGATAAACAAGATGGACAGTGCAGCACCTGAAGATATTCAGATTGTCAGGAACAGCATAGAAAAGGTTAATCCGAAAGCGATTGTCATCGACGGGGCATCACCTATAAAAGTTGACGATTCATCATTGATAAGAGGGAAAAAGGTACTTGTCGTTGAGGATGGTCCGACTCTTACCCACGGTGAAATGAAGCTTGGAGCAGGAGTGGTTGCCGCTCATAAATTTGGAGCTGCAAAGCTTATTGATCCGAGGCCTTTCACTGTCGGGAAACTGAGCGAAACATTCAGGCTCTATCCTGAAATAGGGACCCTTCTGCCGGCAATGGGATATGGCAAACAGCAGCTGAAAGATCTTGAGACAACAATAAATAATACCGAATGTGACAGTGTGATAATTGCAACACCTATCGATCTTAGCAGGATCATCAAGATTAAGAAACCAAACACCCGTGTTTATTATGATCTTCAGGAAATTGGAGAACCTGATCTGTCACAGGTCATCAATGATTTTGTAAAAAAACATAAGCTGAAATAGCTTTAAAAGACAATCAGTAGTAAATAGCGAAAGGCGGCCAGAGATCTCATAATAAGATCATCAGCCGCCTTTTTAGTCTCATGATATCTCAGATTAATACACTAAATTATTTGTACCTAATCAGTTACTATAAAAATAAAGATTCTTCACTTCACTAATCCCTCGCCAGGGCTCTGGATTAGTTCCGTTCAGAATGACAGACATATATAGAGATATGGGGGTAATGAAGCGGCGAGTTTTGAATGAAGCATGATATAAAAAATAAATATTAGTGCAAAACTCGCCGCTTCATTACCCCGGTTACTCCCCTTGCAGCCTTGTCATTCTGAACGCAGCGCCAGCGGAGTGAAGAATCTCAAAGGATCAGCAGGAATTGAATAAATGAACTTCT
>DAOQAX010000160.1:0-5594 GCA_035354395.1 Bacteroidales bacterium
GTACTGAAGTTGATCAACTGATAATTTCTCATCTTTTACTGACTTTTTCTCATCGTCAATAAAATACTCCGTGGTTAGTTTGCCCGAAATATTTTTCTCAATAGTACCACCCCCGGTGAAATAGACAGATGTTTGTTTGTTTCCCCAGACATTATAGCATAAGCTCAAGGGTATTCCCATGTAATGAAGCGTTTGTTCACTTCTGTAATAATAATGGTCACTGCCAGACCGGAGTTGTGATGAAAGCATGGCATATGTCACTCCGCTTATCAGCCCCCAGCGCCTGTTTAAACTGTAATTAACAGTTAATCCACCGGTTACGGGCTGCTTGTGTTTTATGGATGTCTGAGTCTCCACAAACGTGTTATAAATAAGGATATCTGAGTAAGGATCTTCTCCAAGTAATGTCACACCTGTAACACTTTCAATATTTATGTTTGCGGCACCAAAGTCCTTTACTCCGTTATATTTGCTTTGTATGCTAACAGGAAGATTTGAGGCAAAAGCACTCACATTGTATTTTTTGTTTGAATTCAGATCCTTATCCGTTGCGGAATTATAGGCGTACATGTAATCATAGTATTTTCCGGGAACGCTTTTAGAGGGTCTTTTACATTCTGATGACCTGACCAGGGGCTTGATATTTATTTCCTCAATTTTTTTATCATTTCCTGTAATGATTGTTAAATCCTCTCTATTTTCAAAAGATGAACATTCCGCTGGCTGCCCTGCATTGATAGATTCTTTTTGAGGAGCAACATGGACAATGTTTAAAGAGATCAGATTGTCAATTACATGATGCTTCTCAGAAGAGGCAGGCTTTGTTTCAGATTTATCCTGTTCTTTTTGTTGTACCTGTGTTACCGTTGAAAAATCCTTTTCACGATTTTTGTTCACGCTGAAATATCCTATAGATAAAACAACCAATGCTATTGCAGCGGCTGTCCCTATCTGCCTGCTCAATAAAAATAATCTTCCTTTCCCGAATAAGACAGGTGGAACTATTGCTCTGTCCTTTTCATTTCTTAAGATTTTTTCAATATCATTCCACAATCCTTCAGGAGAAGATTCTTCATGAGTCTCCATCCGTTTCCGCAGATCTTTTATCCATTGATTATTCATGACTCTACCTTTGGATTGATTTATACTCTCTTATTTTTCTCACTAAAATACCCTTTGCTCTATGAAACTGAGAAGCAGACGAGCTTTCAGCAATTCTCAATATTGAAGCTATCTCCTTATGGCTTTTTTCCTCGAAAACATATAGGTTAAAGACTGTCCTGTATCCTTGTGGAAGAGAACGAATCATATCCAATATGACGGATGACGGCATATCATCAAAGTCAGGATCATCATCTTCTATTACATCAGGCAGATCCCATGTGGGTTTTATTAGTTCCAGTTGTTCATTGCTCTTAAGCTGCTTTAGAGATTCATTTACCGTAATGCGGGTCATCCATGCTTTTAATGCTCCATTTCCCCTGTATTCGAATTTATTTATGTTATTGTATATCTTAATAAAACTTTCCTGCAGGATATCCCTGACATCATCATTGCTGTCTATATAACGCGAACATACTGCAGTGAGATACCCTGAATAGTTATTGTAAAGCTCTTTCATAGCCTTGATGTCTCCGCATCTAATTTTTTGAAGCAATTCCTGTTCTGAACCTTCTTCCTTTACCATAGTATAATTGCACACTATTCATAAGGTGCTTTTTTTATTTTGTCAAATCTTAATGAGAATCCCTATGTGCTTCAATTCCTGTTTTCTGATTTGTATTTTTATGGGTTTATTGAATTCTGATTGCAAAATAATATTAATGATTTAATATTGAGGTTACCAGGTGGCTGGGAATCAATGATAAAAACTCCTGTCGGAAAAACAGGAGTTTTTTCTTCTTCAGACAGAAACTAATCTTTAGGGAGTTTTCTTTCATCAATAACATTCTATTTTACAGTAGATTCACTTCGTGTACAATAATTAAATTCCGCCCACTTATCACCACTGAATGATTTCCATTTCAATTTTAACTTAACCGTTTTGCCGTTAGTGTTGGGCAACATATTTAGTCTGAAGGCAACCAACGCATCCCTGAATGTGCCATCAACATCTCCACAAGCATTATGCCGAAATTCTATCTCATAAGGTTTTGCCGGGTCACTGGCAGCCAGGAGATTCACAGTATGCTTCTGGGGTTGACTTCCATGAACAGTCCTGATTCTTAAAGTGAGGTATCCATCCTCCAGTACCGTCACCCAGTCATTAACAATCTCCACAGGGTCATTACCATATGTAGCATCGTCATCGGACCCCAGATCAGGGACCATAGTCTTTGTCAAAATACTGTCAATCCAGTTTATATACACGGCTTTGCTATATCCATTGGAGGGTTCTTTTACTTCCTTATAATTGACCAGGGCTCTCACTTCCTTATCTGCATAAGGAGATGCCGTTACGTTTACGGGATAGAGTGTTGTGCTGTCATTCAATTGTAAAAAAAATGATTTATCAGTGACGGGCTTAACGGTTACCAGTGCGTTAGGATACAGATAGTCATCAAAGGTATCATCGTTGAGGCACGATTGAAAGGCCAGGGCCATGAAAACAATCCCTGATGTCATTAATAGTAATTTTGAATTCTTCATAGCTTTATCATTATAATTTATCATCCTTTTGATATTATTATTCTTTTATATAAATCCCGTTTGTCAAAAAACCTTGCATTTGGCCGGATATTTTTTTTACCTGTTCACCTGAATTAATTAGTCAAAAGAGCACCAGATGAAATTGGTCAGGTGATAATTGTAAATTCTTTTATTTACCTGAGTCATTATTGAAGAGCAGCACTTTTACCTTCTTTAAATTATAATCCACAAACAGCAGAGCGGGGGAGGTCCCTGCCGGAACTATCTTTAAAAGGCATGGATTCTCCATTTCATATTTATCCGTATAGCGGTAGATGCTGGCTCCCTCATCATATGTCTCATAGAGCTGCATAGGCTGAACATCGTTGTTAAGTAGTCCTCCGAAAAGAATATGTCTCGTATCTGCCGGATCAACCCATATACCTTTTATATAAGTATAGAATAATGACTCGTCAGGCAAGGTCTCTCTTTTCTTTGCTTCATATTTGAAAATGAATTTTGAAGTATTCCCGGCCACTTTTGACAGTGCCCCTTCAAGTCCTGCATAAATATTTTGTCCTGTATAGCTATATGTCTGCAGCTCATTTGGCCTTCTGTTGCTCCAGGTTGAAGTATTAACCATTTTTGTGAAATTGCCAAGAAGGACGGGGTCATTGCTGTTTATGTCATAACGTCCCAGCCATGCATCATCAAGGGGTGACTCCGCACCCTGAAAAATAACGTCAGGGTTACCGGGCAGGAATATAATATTGCATGGGTAGGCAAAATAGCTTTCATCCAGGTAATTGAACCTGTGCCATGTTTCACCGCAGTCAGTTGAGACTGCGATTGTAGTCCCTCCTATAAGGTTTGCATAAATCTGATCCGGAAAACCTGGTCTAGCTGCAAAACAGTAAATATCCTCATAGCAATTCTCAAGTGTATTATAGACAGGACTGGTGGCGACATTCCATGTCGCCCCTCCGTCCTTAGAGATATAAAGCGTTTTGTAATTACTTGTATAGTCTGTGCTTACCCCGGCAAAGAGCCTGTTTTCCATTTCAGGGTGTTTGAAGATAGCTGTAATATTCTTCCCCTGCAGTCCGTGAGTGGACCATTCCCTGGTTGAAATATTACACGCCCATATGCCATCACTTGTACCTACCAGGAGAGAACCATTGATATAAATCATTGGCTGAAAATCAGCATTTACTGTGACTTCAGAAGGAATGAAGCCTAAGTCAGTCATTGTGTTTCCTGTTGGTTTTATTTCTGTCTTGACGCAGCCGTTTAGAAAGACTAAACCAATTAAAATGACGATTAAGGAATATGTTCTTTTCATGATACGGGTATTATTACTTCTATCGATTTATCATATATATAAATGCATGATTTTTAAAAACCTTGCATCTCTTTATTAAAAAACATATTTATTATTGACGGATCCTTTCATCCTTTGATCGTGTTATTACATGAAAGAAGTCAGATGCCAGAAGATTTTTAAGGAGCATTAAAAACAGATTGCAAAAACTTGACTTTAGCATCTTCACTGATGTAACTTTGATCCAACAATCTACTGTGTTGATTTGATGTCTGCAAAAGAAAATCCGGGAGCTGCCCCTGGTGTTTCTTCAGGTCATGGGGGAGGTGAGAGCAATAGATCATGTGATTTTTCAATTAAGTCACCTTCTATTAATTTACCCAAAAAGATACTGATGAAAAACATGCCACAATTCGGGAGAGGATTTGGTACCGGTTTTTGTTAAAGACGGTGCAATCTGGATCCCGTAACCTGTTGATAATGTTAAAATTGGAAATATTGAATACAAATAAGTATGCTGGAAAATAAAAGTTAATAATGTGACAATATGAATATAAGAATAATTCTGGAGGTTGTTGCTATGGTTCTTGCCGTTAGCGGATTATTACTGCAACCAAAAAAAAATCCTGCAGAACCATCATCCTGGAAAAACTTAAGCGTTGCAGGTCGTATTATTCTCGTTCTGATTGTTCTTGCTGCGGTCCTTAAACTAGTCCAATCACGAAAAGATTCAGAATCACAACAAATGGTGAGGGAAATGCAGAAAAAAGAAATTGATAGCCTGCAAAAGACTAATAACTATCTGGTCAAAGCTATTTCTGTTTCTACTGGATATAATGCCAGAATCCATGGTGTCGTTACCTTTAACTATCCTTCTTCTGATGCACAAATACGAGCAGCCCTTAAAAATCTCTTTTTAAAATTTGCAGCAGTTGATTTACTGGCAGTAAACGAGTATGGTGAGTTTCATGGGCGTGTTGATTATGGTGCACATCCTGAAGTATATCTATATCGTAGTTTGTTGTCCATGGGAGAAGATTCGTCACTTTTACCTGCTGACCTTAATTTATCTGCAGAAGATCAAAGGCTTTCATACTATTTTGATGTGCGTTGTGCACAATTAAAAATCCTTAACTCTGACAAAATTGAATATGTGAAATTTCGTAATGATCAGCTTGTAAGGGCTGAAATTACGACCTGGCCAAATGCGCTGCGCGACTTTCAATCATTATATGGAATTAAGTATCTGCGTGTATATAAGGTAGACTTAGAAGAACTTGGATCTATACCTGTTTCCCAAATGACGGATGAGAGGAATTAAGGACGGGAATGACCTCCTTTCAGTCGGCCGGACCCTTTCATCCTGAGGGGGTCTTAGCGTAAAGAAAAAGCCCTGTGGGCTTTTTTAGCTAAGAGCCGGACTGCAGGGGGGTCTTAGCGTAAAGAAAAAGCCCTGTGGGCTTTTTTAGCTAAGAGCCGGATTGCAGGGGAGGCAAGAGTAACAACAGGACGGGAATGGCTTCGCCGGACCCTTTCATCCTGAGGGGAGCGAGAGTTAAGAAATTGTCCGGTGGACAATTTTAAGGAGCTGCCGGATTGCAGGGGAGGCAAGAGTAACAACAGGACGGGAATGGCTTCGCCGGAC
>DAOQAX010000161.1:0-5583 GCA_035354395.1 Bacteroidales bacterium
ACAAAAGGCGGATCATTTATGTAATGAATACCGACCGGGCTTATTTGTGCAGAAGGGGGAGGCATCACAGTAATAGTTATCGTATCGGAATCATAAAAACCATTAACGTCCGTAATCTCATATGTGACAATATGATCCCCGGTCCCTGCAATTTCAGGAGAGAACAGATCTCCGGTTACTCCGTCGCCTGACCATGTTCCGCCTGAATCATGTGCAGTTAATGTAACAGGGGCACTTTGTAGACATAGTGTATCTACAGGAGTTATTGAAGCATCGGGAGGTGCCGTGAAAACCTTAATGTAAATTGTATCTGAACCTATACACCCATATTTATCAGGTGGTGTGCTGTATACTATCATGTGCTCACCCGTTCCGGCTATAGCTGGGGAAAAAGTGGCACCGGTCATACCATTTCCTGAGAAAGTCCCGCCCGGAGGGGTTGCTGTCAGTATTACCGGTGGATCATTGATGAACAAGCTGTCTAAATGGTTAATGTTTGCAACCGGAGAAGGTACTACTGTAATTGTGATCTGATCAGCATCACTGCAGCTATTTGCATCCGTAATCTGGTAACTTATGATATGGTCCCCGGCTCCTGCAACTGCAGGATAGAATTTATTCCCCGACACACCATCACCTGACCATGTACCGCCTGCATCATGAGCAGTTAAAGTAACAGAAGGACCTTGCAGGCATAACGTATCGACAGGAGTAATTGTGGCATCCGGGTACGGCACTATCAGAATAATTGCAGTAGTGACTACGGGTTCATTATCACCATTCACCAGATCAGCAGGCGGTCCTGGGATAGCCGGATCATCAAAGGGATTACAGTAATTCCAGTTCCTCAGTGTTACTTCAAAATACTCCCCTATCAACTTATCATTTGCAACATTAATAGTGGAAGAATAAACGCCAGAGCCTGTAACTGGTCCGGTGAGAATTATCACTGCACTGGTATCCGGGTATGTCTTGCCTGTCCCATTGATTGTCACAGGAGTGCCTGTCATTGTTATGTCAGTCCCATAAATCCATTGAATCCACCTGGTCTGAAGGTTAGGCACATCATTCTCCTGGGGAGGCACACAGTTGAACTGTGTCATATCCCTGAAGCGGACATCTGCGCTGTTTCCGACACAAATGGGATATACATTCGGAAAAATATGCATATGGCCTCCGTTATGGTCATCATCATCCCAGACAGTGACTATCTGTTCCTGACTAGAAGAGGTACATAAAACTCCATTTACAACCAGTGTGGCTACCGGATGATAGTTACATTTATCATCAGCAGATGTATACGTATGATTTGATGTAGCCTGGAATTCACCTGCTCCTGTACTTATTGCAGTTTCTGTGGCGATAGTACCGTCATCCCATTCATATTGTATCTGCACTGATGTTCCTGCATTATTTACTCCTTTATAACTGACTTGCCAGGATACAGTTACAGGTGAACAGAGCTTATCGGGGGTTATAATATTGGCTTTGGACAATATGGTACAATCTTGTCCGGAAAGGTTGAGTGAGATGAGCAACAAACATAAAAGAATGAAGAAAATTTTCATTTTTTCAACAATAACTCTTCATAAATTCCTTAAATAAATGATCCCCCAATTTTTAAAGACACTTATCTGATATACGATTATGTTATGCTCAATATTCCCTGATATGATTTAATATTTTCAGATATTGAAAGTTCTCAGTCTCTTAAGAAAATTCTTACATAAATATTGTCCCAAAATATGTACTTAAATCCCCTTTAATATTGTACATAATGCTGCCAGATGATTGATATATGCAATTTACAACTATTTTACCAAAGGTTATGTTTAAAATAATTCATACTTTCGGCTTCAGCTGATGTATCCCGATACTTTGATCCACGATAATAAGACAACTGAATTACTCTTTTGGTTGCATCACCCAGATAAGTGAAAGATATTTACAAAAAGATACCGATTATCAATATCTTAGTAAACAATTTGTACCAGAAGCAATCTATCAATATTTTATACATAAATGGACAATTTGAAATCATTATATATCTATTATATTTCAGGAACAGGAAATGCGCGTGTTTCATCGGAATGGATTGCTGAAGAAGCAGCAAAAAGAGGATTAAAGACAGTAGTACAACGAATAGACAGGCTGGAGAATATTGTTATGCCTTCAGCGGATGAGAAGCCAATAATAGGTTTTGCTTTCCCCACACACGGATTTAATGCTGCCCCCATCATGCTCCGGTTCATTGCAGGTTTTCCTCAGGGATTATGCAAAGAGGTCTTCATTCTTAACACCAGGGCGGGGATGAAACTTTACAAAATATTTATGCCTGGAATAAGTGGTGTTGCACTTCTTCTTCCTGCATTTATTCTGCGCCTGAAAAAATACAAATGTGTAGGATACAGATCTGTCGACCTGCCCTCGAACTGGATCCCGCTCCATCCGGGGATCAGGAAAAAAGTGATTGAGTCTATCTTTGTCAGGTGTGAGAGAATCGTCAGAAGATTCGCCAACAAGATCCTCTCAGGAGAGAAGGTTTACAGCGGACTGTACAGCCTCCCTGTCGACCTGGCTGTAAGTCCGGTTGCATTAGGATATTATGTGGCAGGAAGATTCTTCCTTTCAAAAACATTTGTAGCTAACAATAAATGCAACAACTGCGGACTATGTATAAAAGAGTGCCCCACCTCATCAATAAAAATTGTACAGGGACGGCCATACTGGAAACTGACATGCGAAAGCTGCATGAGATGCCTTAACAACTGTCCCGAAAAAGCGATAGAAGCAGCCCATGGCATGGCCGTAGCATTCTGGATAATATTTACAACAATAACCACTCAGATAATTTTATTGGCCATCAATATTTTTAATATTCAGCCTGAAGTCTGGTGGTGGAAACTAACCTCTGATATTATAACTATATCAGGGATGATTCTAATCAGTACGGTTTTGTATAGAATAATGCATTTTGCAATGGGCTGGAAACCTGTGAGATACATTGTTCGTTTTACTTCTCTAACTACAATCCCTTACTGGAGAAGGTATAATTTTCTAAAGAACAACAAAAAGTTTGCAAATAATAATAAAAACAACATAAAAGACAAAAAAAATATGGGCCTCGCAGGAAATTCCTGAAGATGCCCATATTAGATTTTTCAGAAGCGGATTCTAGTTTTTTCCGACTCCCTGCATCAACCCCCTGTTCTTAAGCAGCGGTTCTATAACAGGTTCATGTCCACGGAATTTCAGATAACTCTGCTCAGCATCTGTTATACCCATTGGTGCCAGAACATTATTACGGAATGACTCAGCCGTAGCTTTGTCAAAAATGCCTTTTTCTTTGAATGCTTCAAAAGCATCGTTGTCGAGAACTGCCGCCCATGTATAGCAGTAGTATCCGGCATCATAACCTCCTACTATATGAAGGAAATAAGTGCTCTTGTATCTGGGCTCAATTTCCTTGATAAGTCCTATCTTGCTGAGGTAGTCCTTTTCAAATTTCTCAATATCAATATTCACAGGATCTTCAAGCGTATAATAGGCCATGTCGAGCATTGAAGCTGCAAGAAGCTCCACGTTGTCAAATCCGGTATTAAAGTATCTGCTCTTTTGAATTTTCCCAATGAGGGCATCCGGCATTACTTCTCCTGTCTTGTAATGTTTTGCATACATTTTCATTACTTCAGGTTCTGTAGCCCAATGTTCCATTATCTGGGAAGGTAATTCGATCATATCCATAGCAGCAAATGTTGTACTGTATTTATTCACTGAGAAGAGAGACTGCAAGCCATGTCCGAACTCGTGGAATAATGTATTAACGTCATCGAGACTAAGCAGCGAGGGAGTCTCGCCTGAAGGCCTGTTGAAGTTGCATACAATGGAAACGACAGGTGTTATTTCCTTCCCGTTGAGCCACTGATGATCGCGGTAGCCACCACACCAGGCGCCCTGTCCTTTACTTGCCCGGGCATAAAAATCCATATAAAGAAGTCCCAGATGACTTCCATCTGCCTCTTTAACCTCAAATGCCATTGCATCAGGATGAGGAAGCGGAATACCGGTTACCGGAGTGAAAGTGATACCATAAAGTTTATTTGCTACCGCAAAAGCGCCTTCACGAACATTTTCGAGTTTGAAATAAGGCCTGAGTTCATTGTCATCCAGATTGTATTTTTCTTTACGAAGCTTTTCAGCATAGTACCACCAGTCTGAAGGCGTGATCTTTGACTTTGTTCCTTCCCTGTCGGCTATCTTCTGCATCTCTTTCAATTCTTCACCGGCCACCCTTAATGCTGGTGTCCACAATTGGTTGAGAAGTGCAAATACATTTTCAGGTTTCTTTGACATCCTGTTTTCAAGATTCAGGTCCGCATGTGATTTATAACCAAGCAATTTTGCTCTTTTAGCGCGCAGACTTACAATATCAGCAAGTATCTTTTTATTGTCAAACTGGTCGTTATGATTACCCCGTGTAAGATATGCATCATACAGTTCTGTGCGAAGTTTGCTGTTTTCATCATAAGTAAGAAAAGGCAACATACTGGGTTTCTGAGTCGTGAATACCCATTTCCCGTCAAGACTATCTTCCTTTGCCAGTTCGGCTGCGCCGGCAATAGCATTTTCAGGTAACCCTTTAAGGTCTGTTTCATTATCAATTACCAATTTAAATTTATTGGTTTCTGAAAGAACATTCTGGCTGAAGTTCACAGTCAGTACAGAAATTTCCTGATTCAACTTTTTAAGGGAATCCTGTTCTGCGGTTGAAAGCAGGGCACCGTTACGGACAAAATTCTTGTAGAGATTCTCAAGAATGAACTTTTGCTCATCGTCAAGATTAAACTTAGCCTGATTTTCATATATTGATTTGATCCTTTTGAAAAGTGACTGATTAAGGAGTATCTCATCCTGGTATTCAGATAACTTCGGAGATATTTCCACCTCAATATTCTGTAATGAATCGTTCGTATTAGCAGATGTTTGGGCGAAGAATACAAACGTTACTTTTGTCAACAGGGGATCCATGTTGTCGAGAGGTTCAACAGTATTTGCAAAAGTAGGTTCCTCTTTGCTTTTAAGGATTTTTTCCAGATTGCTTCTTCCCTCTGCCATACCCTTTTCAAAAGCCGGCATATAATGTTTTGCCATAATCTTTTCAAAAGGAGGAACATTAAAAGGAGTGTTGTAGTCAGAAAAAAAAGGATTGCTTTTGTCAATAGCAGGCTCATTTTTGCAGGAATAGATGCCTGTAATCAAAAGGCCGGACAGGAAAAATGATTTTACTAATCTTTTCACGGTATGATATTTAAATGGTTTCTTATACACGAAGGTAATTCATTTGTTTCTTACAGACAATGATCATTTAACGAATAGCACATCTGATGCTATTTTTTGAAGTAAAATAGTTCCTTTTAGCCTAACCTGCCCGAAAAATTTGTTAAAATGTATATATTTGCACGCGGATTAATAAAGACAGCAGTATACCTGTTGACTTCATAAACCATTGAAGAAGGATATTGGAGAGGTGGCAGAGTGGTCGAATGCGGCGGTCTCGAAAACCGTTGTCCGCCTTCCGGTGGA
>DAOQAX010000162.1:0-5524 GCA_035354395.1 Bacteroidales bacterium
GATCCTGATCTGATCAAACGAATGGCATCGGTGATTGCTCTTGAGACCAGGGTACAGGGCGCTCATATAGGATATGGACCAATTCTTGATATTGTCCGCGATCCCCGATGGTCACGCGTAGAAGAGACCTTCGGCGAAGATAAGTATCTCATTGGTCGTATGGGAGTGTCAATGGTAAAAGGATTTCAGGGTAATAACCTGAATAGTGGTGCAAACATAATTTCCACATTGAAGCATTTTACTGCTTATGGCATTACTGAAGGAGGACACAATGGAGGTTCCGTTAGTGTCGGGCAACGTGAACTTTTTCAGGATATCCTGCCACCGTTTCGCGCCGCCGCAGATGCCGGAGCATTATCAATCATGACATCGTATAACACAATTGACGGGATTCCCTGCAGTTCAAATCGTTATTTGCTGACAGATATTGTCAGAAAAGAGTGGGGATTCAAAGGATTCTTTGTCTCAGATCTTGGGGCTATTCCGGCTTTGGTATCAGGTCAGAGGGTGGCTGAAAATCCCGAACAGGCAGCGGCTCTTGCTTTTAATGCCGGCGATGATGTGGATCTTGGAGGTGATGGATATGGGAAGAACCTGAATGATGCTGTTAATAGTGGTCTCGTAAGTATGTCCGATATAGATAAGGCTGTACGAAATGTTCTTAAACTGAAATTTGAAATGGGCCTTTTTGAAAATCCGTATGTTGATACAAAAAAAACAGGAGAAACTGTCAGAAATAGTGATCATATTGAGCTGGCCCGCAAGGTTGCTCAGGAATCGATCATCCTTCTGAAAAATAAGGATAATATACTGCCATTGAAAAAGGATCTTAAGACCATTGCGGTTATCGGACCTAATGCTGACAATATGTACAATCAGTTGGGCGATTATACAGCTCCGCAGAATGAAAAGGATATTATTACGGTGTTGAACGGATTGAAATTGAAGGTCTCATCAGCTACCAGGATTAATTATGTAAAAGGATGTGCTATACGTGATACTTCGGAAAATACTATTAATGAAGCAGTTGAGGCTGCAAAGAACGCTGAGGTTGCAATTCTTGTGCTGGGAGGCTCAAGTGCACGTGACTTCAGGACCGATTACGAAAAAACAGGCGCAGCCTCTGTTTCGGATGCAAGAAAAAAACAGATAGTAAGTGATATGGAGTGCGGAGAAGGGTTTGACCGTTCAACCCTTGATCTGTTAGGAAAACAATTAGAGTTACTGAAAAGAGTAAAAGCAACCGGCACTCCCGTTGTGCTTGTTCTGATAGAGGGGCGTCCACTTGACCTGAGCTGGGCTTCTGAGAATGTCAGTGCTATAGTACAGGCATGGTACCCGGGACAGCAAGGCGGTAATGCCATAGCTGATGTAATATTCGGGGATTATAATCCTGCAGGGAGATTACCTGTTTCAGTACCAAGATCAGCCGGACAGCTCCCCGTTTATTATAACAATGTCAGACCTGAACGGAGGAATTATGTTGAAACAACTGCGGCTCCTCTCTTTTGTTTCGGATATGGATTGAGTTACACACATTTTGAGTACAGTAACCTGCAGGTGAATATCACAGGTGATAATAAGAATCTTAAAGTAAATATAAAATTTGACCTGAAAAATGTTGGAAACAGGGACGGTGACGAAGTAGCCCAGATGTATATATGTGACCAGGTGAGTTCAGTGGTGACTCCGGTAAAACAACTTAAAGGATTTCAGAGGATTACACTGAAAGCAGGAGAGCAAAAGTCTTTAACATTTGAATTGAATGCCAGAGATATTGCGCTTCTGAATTCTCAGATGCAATGGATCGTAGAACCAGGAGATTTTTCTCTGATGATCGGATCATCCTCGGATGATATAAGGATGAGTTCGAAATTCACGATCTCCAGGGCTTTCGAAACAGAATAAAAAACGACAAGGCTGTTTCAAACCCCCAACCTCCTAAAGGGGGCTTTGTAAGGGGTTGGTATTCAATAAGTCCTTTTTTTGGAGGGGGTAATGCAGGGCTTTTAAGACAGCCTCATAATTTGAACAGATAAAATCAGACAAATGAAAAGTAATAATTATTCTCGACGCAGTTTTATTAAAAGAAATTCTCTGGCAGGTCTGGGGGCAATTACTGTTGGAGGATTGAGTGGTTGTTCTGTGAAGGAATCCGTATCAAAAAATGAAAAAGATGTTGATGTGCTGATTAACAGTATCGCCGGATTAACACCTGAACAGCTTCATGAACGTTATAATAAAGAACTTTTTAATCGCGTTTTACCTGCTATAGAAAGCCTTGTAGTTGACCATGAACTTGGAGGCTTCATGTGTGATGTGGATATCTCAGCCAGGAAAATGATCACAACAAATAAGAAGACATGGTATCAGGGTCGGGGTATATGGGTCTATTCATTTCTTTACAATAATTTAAAGAAGGATCAGCGCTATCTTGATATAGCAAAAAAAGCCATTGATTTTATATTAAAACTCAAACCCGTAGACGATAATTTCTGGAATGATCTGTATAGTAAGGAAGGATCCCCTGTTTCAGGGCCCGGTGATATTTACGGCGACCTTTTTGTGGCTGAAGGACTTGCTGAATATTCGAAAGCTACAGGCGACAAACAATACCTCAAGCTTGCAAAAGAGATAATCTTTCATTGTCTTGAAAGGTACGACCGGCCTGATTATATTTATGATATCAGTTATGCCCCGGGAAAACCGAAAGTGATAGGACCACGAGTGCTTGGACACTGGATGATATTCCTAAGTCTGTCAACCCAGATATTGAACCAGGGCCCTGATGAGGATTTTAAAAAGCTTGCTGACAGATGTATTGATTCAATATTGAATTACCATCTCAATGCGGAGTATAGGATTCTTAATGAAGTAATAAATCATGATCTGACACTTCCTGACAATGAGTATTCACAGTTTTCTGTTATCGGCCATGGCATTGAAACACTTGCCTTTGTAATGGCTGAGGCGGTAAGACGGAACGATGCAAAACTATTTGAAACATCCTCTACAGCTTTTAGAAGACACGTTGAGGTTGCTGCAGACAAACTGTATGGAGGATTTTTTGAAATATTGTATAACGCTGACAATTATACCTGGGCACAGAGCAAATCAGCATGGTGTCAGCAGGAAACTCTTATAGGGACTCTTATTATGATTGAACATACAGGTGACAGGTGGGCCCGGGATTGCTTCACGGAACTGGATGCTTATGTTCAGGAAAAAATGGTTTGTCCCGATCTGGCTTTCTGGACTTTTGGGGGAGGGAGAAAAGTAATTAACCCAACCACAAAAATAGTTGAGCATTATCATACGCCACGGCATCTGATGAAAAATATGCTTGCTTTGGAACGGATAATTAAGCGTGAAGGGAAAATTTCCGGACAATTTGCGTGATTTTACCTGTGCGTTTACTTGTTTTCAGATGAAGCAATTTTCAGAGATTAGGATTCCATCAGGCATTTAAAAATTGAGTAATATTTTGATAAAATTTGCTAAATTATTGCCACTGCTGTTATTAATTATCCCTTGTGTATTTGGATGGTTAGGCTATACAGGCCACGGTTTTATTTTTAAGGCCCTTGTAGCTGGAAGCGGGATTTTATTTCTGCTGTTCTTTTACCGGAAAGATTTATGGAAAAAGAAAGATGTCTGGTGTATAGTTGCCGCATTTATTTTTTCAATAGTTGGTGATTGGTTTTTAGCGAACAGGCATGGTGGTTTTGTAAAATTCATCTGGGGGATACTTTTCTTCTTCTTTGCGCATATGGGTTATCTCGGTTATTCTTTGTTAAATGGCCATATTAAATGGATTTTTACTGCTGTTATTCTGGTGGTATATCTTACATTATTTGGTCTTGTTTTCTATCCTTCAATTGATGAGCCTGTGTTAATTACTGCGGTTCTTGCTTATATGTCTGTTTCATGCTTTTCTCTTGGAGCTGCAGCAGGGATAAAGTACGATCCTCTGCCTAAATGGATCTTTTTTTTGGGGATAACTATGTTGCTGTTTTCCGATACAATAATCGCGTTTAAGGAATTTAGCTCCTTTAAAGAGCTGAATTTTCTGATACTTCCGACTTATTATCTTTCACAGATAAGTGTGATGATGGCATTGATGATTAATAAACTTAATCTTTCACTTGTCTGCTCCGAAACAGAGTAATGTGTTTTTCTTTTGTATTTTTAATATCTTATTTATAACAGGTTTTGACACTTTATGCATATCGAAATGAATTGTAAAACATCATTAAAAATTCTGCATCTTTCCATTGTGATGGTAGTTCTCACCATTATTCAGGGATGCATTTCTAAAAACCAGGACAGGATAATATTGAGTTGCAATGAAGATAATGACCTTTACAGGGTTTTAAAAGAAAATAAAATAGACTGTGCAAGGTATGATACTCCTGAAGAGGCAATAAACAAAGCAGCTGTTCAATCAGGTGTTATGATATTGGCTGATAATTACCCGGGTAAAGCTACCATGATTGATTCTTCCCTTATGGCAAGGGCACGCAGTAAAAAGCTGAAACTTTATATAGAATACCCGTCGTGGTTACCTGGTCTGACAACCGGATCACCAAGGGCTACGACACTTGAACGTGTGGTGGTAACTACTGACGCAATTGAACATCTGACCAGGATGCAGATACTGGCACTGCACGATTGTAATTATGTCCCTGTTAAAGCCGGGAACCCGCTTCTGGCAGTAAGTAAAGTTGCTGGGTTCGACCATGCTGTTTATGGCCTTGACAAAGATGCGGATGTAAATGCAATATTATTTGAACTCCCGGCTGAAAGGATGCTGATTTCAACAACCAAACTGAGTCAGTTCGTCTCTGCCCGCTATGCACCAAAAGAGGCTATGCAGGCTATTTGGAGTTATATCTTCGGCTGGCTTGAAGATGGCAGACTGCCAGCCATGGTTCCTGAATGGACTCCTGATGTAATACCTTCATATACACGTGAGCAGTCACTTCCGGTTAATGCCGGGCGTCTGGCTGTTCAACGGGGCATAGATTGGCATACAAATGCAAAAATGCTACTGAGTGAGCAGGGATGGGAAGAGTATAAAAAACTTTGGAATCTCAATGATTCAAATATTCACACTACTGTTACTTCAGTAAATAATGCTGCGCCACAACCTAATGCATTACCGGGTGATGGCAGCTTCGGCGTACTTGAAGGAATTGCTTCACATGTTAACCTCGACGGCAGCCAGCCTACACGCTGGTGGCTTAGAAGTGATTCGAACGGGGAGAGTTCCCTGGCATTTGCACTCAGATGGGCAATGGATGGAGATTCTTTAAGTAAAACGGTCGCAGGTAATTTGCTCGATTGGCTGTATTTTACTTCAGGGTTATTTCAAAATGATCCTGAAAAGGCAAATTATGGTCTGCTTTTCTGGGCTCCAGGGAATGCCCAGGCTCTCTATCAGGACAATGATGTCAAGGCTATTCTGGGAGTTATCGGTACATCAGGAATCCTGAATACCGACCGTTGGAATGATGTACTTATT
>DAOQAX010000163.1:0-1891 GCA_035354395.1 Bacteroidales bacterium
CAAAATTCTCCTGGAAAAAAGTTGAAGGTGCAACAAAATATACAATAAGGGTAACAGATCTGAACGGGAAAGCAGTTTGGGGAAAGGACAATTTTACCGATACAACTATTGTTTACAACTCTGACGGTACTGCTTCAGAATCGCTGAAAAACGGATACATATATTCATTCACCGTAAATGTGTATGATGCAGACAATAATTTCGGTGAACAGAACAACCGAGTATTTTATTATTCCACGAGTACTGTAAATCCGGTTATGATATGCAGCTATTTACGATCACGGCACTGGACTGATGGCGATTTAAATGAGCGGTGGGGACTCAGTGGCATAATAAATGTATCTGATCCTCAGGGTGCTGATAATATTGACTCAGTATGGATAGAAGGTCCCGGACAATACCACCAGAGACTTTTTGATAACGGGATTAATGGGGACGGTACTGCAAATGACAGCCGGTATACTCTTTCAACCGGTACTACAGTGCCGGTACTTAAAGGCGTTTACACTATAAACAGCTGTGACAGGGACGGAAATAAAGTTATTCTAAAGGATACAATTAATAATGTTCTTGATTATCCTAAAGGCCTCAATGTAAATCATAATTCAATTGTTACTGCTAATGATTTTCCTGTTACATGGAATACAATTACAGATGCAACCCGCTGTGAAGTGTCTGTATATACACCAGACTGGAGCAGGACAATGTGGTCCAGCGGAAAAATTCCCGGTCTGCTGTCAACAAAGTACAACAAGGATAATACAGGTGCAGCGCTTGTTGATGGCGACGCTTATGTCCTTGTTGTCAGAGCTGACGATGGTGACGGCGGAAATGAATCGGAAATAAGCAATATAAGATTTGTTTACAGAATCGACGGACGTCACACAGTCTTTGTTGACACATCAAATATCTCAGGTACAGAAAACGGAACAAAACTGAAACCCTATAATACTCTGATAGAAGCAATTGAAAGAACTATAAGTGCAGACACAGTTATAGTTGCACCGGGAATTTACCAGGGAGGAATAGACAATATCGGGGAGATTACACTTAAAGGCAGCGGTCCTCTTAAATCGATAATCAGGGGTGGTCACCTGAACCTTGTTTCCTCAAATACCACACTAAGCGGCTTCAGTATTACTGAATCGGATCAATCGGCTGTTCTGGTCAATGGAGATTCTAATATAGTCATAGTCAATAACATAATTGCAGACAATGCCGGCCATGGCATAGTAAGCGGCTGGCATGGAAAACCGTCAAAAAAGATGGTAATAAGAAATAATACTATAGTTAATAATCTTTGGAATGGCATTTCGATAGAAAGGGACCAATCAGAGGCAACTATTCTTAACAATATTATATCCCATTGCGGATCAGGTATTTCAGTAAGCACTAATAGTATAATTAACAACAGCTTTAATATTGTTTATGGCAATAGTAATGCATATTTAAATCTCACAGCCGGTCAGGGCGACATTGAAAAGGATCCAATGTATACTGACAGGCAAAATAAAATTTATACCCTCACCGTAGCCTCACCTGCAGTTGATGCAGGAGACCCGGACCATGATAAGGATTTAAAAGCATGGATCACTGATCCGGATGACAGGGACCCTGATACAACAAGGATGGATATGGGCGCCGTTTTCCTTGACCAGAGACTACTGGTCCCGGATGCCCCTGTGAACCTGACTGCAATTTCGTGCAACGATCTGGTAACCCTGAAATGGAATAGAAACAGGGGATTATATTTTAATAAATACAGGATATATTCCGGACCGGATGCAGATAATATGGTCAGAATTGACTCAACTTCCGGTGGTATTACGGATACAGTTAAAGTAATTGCCGGCCTTACTCACCTGCAGACCTACTTCTTCAGGATTTCAGC
>DAOQAX010000163.1:1991-5404 GCA_035354395.1 Bacteroidales bacterium
ATCGATTGATGTTTTTCCCAATCCGGCAACAGGTCCTTTTATACTGAAGCTTAGCAGTATGCCTGAAGGGAATGTGAATATTTTTATTACAGATACCTACGGCAGGAAAATTAAAGAAATAAGAACTGTAATAACTGACAGTGAGCCGATTAAGGAAATAAGTATATCCGGTTTAAGTACAGGTATTTTCTATATTAATGTTTCTGACAGCAATAATGAATATTCTGTTACAAAAGTAATAGTTTCGAAATGAGGTACGAAAGGAACATACTGATAGTTACTATCCTGCTGCTTTCTGTTATCTGCAGCGGACAGGGAACAGATATGGGCCGTGAATTGAAGCCGGGCGCGTTCTTTGGTATTACTGCAGGGACAATTAACTCCGACCTGGTTCATACTAGTTCATTTCAGCTGATAAACGATGAAGCATCTGTAAAATCATCACTTTCCGGATCAGTTGATTTTGGTTATATGGTTTCGAGAGCTTTTGGGATAAAAACTGCCATAGCCTTCAATACCTACAAGGCAAGTTTGCAGCTTGATACCTATACAGATGCCTTTAACCTTAAGGATGATGAAAATGAAACTTACGAACTCAGGGTGACGGGTTCAGATATTACAGAAAATGAATCAGTTAAATCGTTAAGGATCCCAGCCGGGATAGTCCTTAATATTCCAATATCAAAAATTATTACCCTCTTTGCCGAACCTGAAATCGGAATATCTATCCCACTGGGAACAAAATTCAGCAGTACAGGACTGTTTACCTATAAAGGATACTATCCCGAATATAATGTACTCCTTGAGAATCTTCCAAACCACAAATTCTACACAAACAAGGCAATAATAACCGACGGCATGCTTGAATTGAAAAAGCTGTGGACTGATGTATCTGTTTTCGGAGGTCTGGGTATTTTCGTCAGCAGAAAAATTCAGCTAAAAGCAGGAGTAAAATATCTGAAATCACTATCCGGACTGTCAGACAATGGTACAGATTCTAAATTTCATCTCTCGCCATCAAGCGGAGAGGTAATCAGCCTGTCAGAAAAATCTACTGCTATTGAAACCCGATATCTGGGATTCGGAGTATCGTTACGTTACTTTATTCACAGGTAGGCGGAAGGCGACAGGCGACAGGGCTGACCGCCAATCTGCAAGATTATATTTGCATTTCTTAAGCATTTCCCAGCATTTAGCAAATCCCTCAGGCTTTTGTTGGTCAAAAATTGCCTGAACTCTTTGAATTCTGCCGGTATTTTCTTTATATTTACAAGAAAACCATTCATCTGAAAGAAAATGAAATACAGGTTTTTTTTAGCTGTACCACTTCTTTTCCTAAGCTATATAACAGCAGATGCTCAGTCAGTACAATTGCCGGACCTGGGTTCTCTTGAGCGAAAATCATTACTTGACGAACAATTTGACAGTAATTCCAGGGATTGGTTTACTGAAAACCAGTATTTAATCGCTCGTATTGAAAATGGAGTCTATATAGTTAAATGCAAAAACTTTCAGGGATCCTCAGGATTGACATTTATTCCTTCCTCAATTGATTATTCAAAGGATTTTGAAATTGAGACAATAATTAAGATCATCAGCGGCAGCGGCGGACTTGTATTCGGAATGAATAATGATTATAATCATTACCGTATAGAGTTGACTTCTGCAGGCGATATATATGGTGTGAAGCAAAGCAGTAAGCTGGAACAGGTTTTCAAAAGCCAGAAGAATATCTTCGTGAAAACCGGTGATTCAAATAAGATAAGGATTGTTAAAACAGGTAGTACATACTATTTGTTTATTAATGAAAACTTTATAAAAGATTTCAAAGGAATCAAACCTTTCGGAAATGCAATTGGATTCAATGTTGGTGTAAAATCGGAGATTCAGGCAGAGCATCTGAAAATCTCATACCTTGAAAAGAAAACAGAACCACTTGTTACCGAAAGGAATATTTCAGCCACTGAACAGAAAAAAGAACCTGCAGCCGAACAAAAGCCGGTTGTCATTGTACCGGCTCCACTCCCTTCAGGCCCTCCTGAAATAACATGGACAAGTCCCGGTGCTGAAAGGGTTAACATAAATGAATACACTGCTCATGCAAAAGCAACAGTTAAATCCTTGTCCAGACTGGCACAGGTAAGGTTTTATATAAATGATGTCTCAGTTGGGGAGAGTGAATTCAGAACAATGGACGGAGATACATCCAGGTACTTAATTGACAGAATACTCAATTTAAAGGACGGAGAGAATTCAGTATATTTTCTTGCAACAAACGAAAAAGGAGAATCGACAAGATCGCCAATGAGGTACTTTGTTAATCCGGAAGCCACACCTCCTGTACTGGGATGGATTATGCCTGGGGAATCATCAAGTATTGTAAACACTGAAGAAGTTTCCATTGAAGGTCTTATAAAGTCCGCTTCCGGAATAAATTCCACCTCGGTGCTTGTTAACGGCTTTCCACAGGCTGAGGAGAACAGGTTCCAGCAGGGTTTGAATGGGGAGATGAAAGTGAAGAAAAACATAGTTCTCAGAGACGGAGAAAACAGTGTTTATCTCATCGCAGCAAATAATGCAGGTCGCGTTCAGTCAGAAAAACGAACAATAATTTACAATAAATCAATCGCTGAGAAAAGACTGGCGCTTGTTATTGGCAACTCAGAATATAAAAACGGAGTTAGCCTTAAGAATCCGGTAAACGATGCAAACCTTATTGAAGGCACGCTCAAACAGCTAGGATTTGATGTAATTAAGAGTCTGAATGTCGATAAAGCTGCAATGGAAAACTCAATCAGGGAGTTCAGCAGGCAGATGTCAAATTATAATGTCGCTCTCTTTTATTATGCAGGTCATGGCATTCAGGTTGACGGGGTCAATTATCTTATCCCTGTTGATGCAAAACTTGAAAATAAGAATGAATGCAGCTGGGAAGCTGTTGCTGTGAACAGGGTAACCGATGAATTCGGCAAGCATGAAACGAATACAAATATTGTGATACTTGATGCATGCCGGAATAATCCGTTCAGGAGCTGGGTAAGAGGACCTGAACAGGGATTCAAGGCAATGGGACCTGTTAATGGTACAATTATTTCTTATGCCACTTCAGAAGGAGCTACCGCCGCTGATGGAACAGGAGTTAACGGGCTGTTTACAGAAGAGCTTGTAAAACAAATGGTTGTACCACAGACTGTTGAAAGTGTTTTTAAAGCAACGAGAAAAAGTGTTATGGAAAGAAGCAATAAAATGCAGGTGCCGGTGGAATGGAATTATCTAATCGGGGATTTTTATTTTAAGAGATAAATAGAGTTTTCGTTAATACATAAAGAAATATTTTGCCACTAAGGCTCCAAGGCACTAAGATACAGATCCACTAAGTAATGGTGAGAAACATTTATTAAGAAATTGAAAAA
>DAOQAX010000164.1:0-5389 GCA_035354395.1 Bacteroidales bacterium
ATCTGAATGGGGATGGTAAATGGACCACAGGTTATTTCAATTCAGGGCGACAACCGGAACCTGTTTCTTACTTTCCGACGGAAATTGAAATAAAAACCGGTTTTGATATTGAACAGGATTGGGACATAGGGACAGTTAACTTAAAAGATCAGAAGCTCAAAACATTAAAGAAAGCTAAATAGCAAAAACAAAGAATCAGCAATTTTTATTAAAGGATATTAACCAGCAATCATTTAAGAATATTTGGAATATGAAGGAAGTTGCAGCCGGTGTCGACATAGGAGGAACAAATACAATCTTTGGTCTGGTCGACAAAACAGGAGATGTCATAGCAGAAGGCCGTTTTAAAACTAAAGATTTCCCCGAAATAGGGAATTTCGTGTCATCTCTTGTTGACGCCATTAACAATCTGATGGAAACAAACAGCAATCTGAAACTGACAGGTATAGGCATTGGAGCTCCTAACGCCAATTATCATAAGGGGACAATTGAGCATGCCCCTAATCTTTCATGGAAAGGAATAGTTCCCCTTGCTGAGCTCATAAGAAAAAAAATTGATGTTCCTGTGATTGTGACAAATGATGCGAATGCAGCCGCTATGGGAGAGATGATATTCGGAGGAGCAAAAGAGATGAAGGATTTCATTGTCCTGACTCTCGGAACCGGTCTTGGCAGCGGGATCGTCATTAACGGAGAAATGGTTTACGGACATACCGGCTTTGCAGGAGAGCTGGGACACACAACAGTTTTCCCCGGGGGGAGAGATTGCGGATGCGGAAAACAGGGATGTTATGAAACCTATGCATCTGCTTCCGGACTTGTCCGGACGGCTCTTCAGTTGTTAAGTAATATGAGAGAACAAAGTTCATTGAGAAATATCCTTCCATCGGAGCTGACAGCAAAACAAATTACAGAAGCTGCAGCCCAAAATGACCCTGTTGCTTTAAAAGCTATTGACTATACTGCTGAAGTTCTTGCATTGGGAATAGCAAATGCTGTAGCATTCTCAAGTCCTGAGGCCGTGTTTTTGTTTGGAGGACTGACAAAAGCCGGCGAAATGCTCTTTGGGCCTGTCAGAAAATATGTTGATAAATATATTTTCCCGGTTTTTAAAGGGACTGTAGAGATATTGCCTTCGGGAGTTACTGAAAGTAATGCTGCTGTTTTAGGAGCAGCTGCTCTTGTCTGGAAAGAACGGATAAATTAAGTAACTTTGTAAGGTCTTTAAAAAATGTTGTATTTTTGGTTCGTTAAGTTCCGAAGTAAAAAGATTAAGTAAAATGAAGGTTGCAGAGATAAAAAAATTAAAGCTTGAAGCTGCGGTTCCTGATCTGAGAGATGTTTCAGCAAAACTGGATGAGCAGAAAGAAAGGCTTCTGATTGATACAATCAATTGGAAAGACTTCAATTACAAACCTGAAGTTGCATTGTCAATTGCCTACAGTGATCGTGAAATATTCCTGAAATATTATGTTAAGGAGAATTATTTCAAAGCTGAGAAAATTGAAAGCAACCAGATGGTCTGTGAAGATTCGTGTGTTGAATTTTTCGTGTCTCCTGAAGAAGACGGGATATACTACAATCTGGAATTCAATGGTATAGGGACATGCCTTATGGGAAGCGGGACTGCACGTGAGAACAGCACAAGGGTTAATCCTTCCGTCATTTCCAAAATAAGAAGATTATCTTCTGTAGGAAGCGAACCTGTCAAAGAGAGAGAAGGATCCTTTGAATGGACAATAACTATTGCAATCCCATTTGAGGTTTTCTTTCATCATAATATAAAGGAGATAAAGGGAAAGACCTTCAGGGCAAATTTTTATAAATGCGGCGACATGCTTAAAGTTCCTCATTATGTAACATGGAATCCTGTCGGAACAGAAAACCCTGATTATCATCAACCTGTATTTTTTGGATTACTAAGGTTCATATAAAATATAAATTTTAAATTTTAATAAAATGATTAAAGGTAATGCACTTATAGGTCAGTCAGGCGGACCGACATCAGTAATTAATTCGAGTCTGGCCGGAGTTATTGAAGCAGCTTTATCTTCATCCTTAATTGGAGATATTTACGGGATGAATTATGGAATTGAAGGATTCATGAAGGAAATGCTGTATGATCTGGGCAGGCAGCCTCAGAAAGTAATTAAAGGATTACGTCATACGCCATCTTCGGCTTTGGGTTCGTCGCGCCATAAGGTGCAGGAGAGCGATTTCCCGGTTATCCTTAATGTACTTAAGAAGTATAATATAAGGTATTTCTTCCTTATCGGGGGAAACGACACAATGGACACCATTCACAGGGTTGAGGCATATTGCAAAAAAGAAAAATATGATCTTATCGGAGTAGGTATCCCAAAAACAGTTGATAATGATCTTTTTGGGACAGATCACACTCCGGGTTTCGGATCAGCAGCAAAGTCAAATATACTTAATGTAATGCAGGCCGGGATGCTTGCACGCGATATGCAGAAAGTTGACAAGTTTGTGATTTACCAGACTGTGGGAAGAGATGCCGGATGGCTTGCTGCCGCCACAGCAATGGCAAAGAAAAATCAGGATGATGCACCTCATCTTATTTATACACCTGAATTCGACTTTGATCAGGATAAGTTCCTGAAAGATGCTGAAAAATGCATCAAAACATATGGCTGGGTTTCTATAGTATGTGGTGAAGGGATTAAGTTTGCCGATGGAACACCTGTAAGTGCATCGAAGGTTAAAGACAAATTCAATAATACCGAGTTTGGCGCCATGGGAGGAACGAGCGTTGCAATCAGTCTTCACAAAATGCTGTCCGGCGAATTGGGATACCGTGGTGAGTTCCAGATAACTGAATCGTTGATCATGAGCGATTTTGTAAGAGCATCAGCAGTAGATCTGGAAGAAGCATACCAGTGTGGCGTTGAGGCAGTAAAACTTGCTGAGAAGGAAGAATCGGGAGTTATGGTAAGTATTAAGAGGGCCTCAAATAATCCTTATTCCATTGAATTTGGAAAGGTACCGCTCAGAGACGTAGCAGTATCGGCAAAACCGATGCCTAAGGAATATTTTAATGGGGAAGGGAATTTTGTATCTCCGTCATTTATTGATTATATAAAACCACTCATAGGAGATCTTCCTGAGTTTGTACGACTTGAGAAAAAATTTGCAAAAATTAATTAATAATTATAATCATGACAAAATTTAATAAAGTTGCATTGTCAATCAATGCACATCCCGACGATGCAGAATCGTGGAATGCAGGGGTTCTGAAACTTTTGAAAGATAAAGGATATAAGATTGTTATAGCAACTATGACCGGGGGTGACCTGGGCGGTTGCAACATGAACATGGAAGAGACTGCCCGTGTTCGTTTTGAAGAAGCAAAAAAGGCGGCTGCTGTTCTTGATGCAGAATATTATACAATGGGAGGAACCGATGGTTTCCTGTACGATACAAAAGAGCTTCGGCTTAAGGTGATATCCCTTATAAGAAAAGTCCAGGCAGGAGTTATTTTCACACATCTTTCGAATGATTACCATTCCGATCACAGAACAACAGCCGCTATTGTTGAAGCTGCTGCAATGGTTTCGTCGCTTGATCCGGTTCCTGTTAAGGAAAAACCGGTTGAAGTAACACCTTTGCTTTATCATTCATCGCCTCTAACTCTTTGCGATCCTCTTGGATCACAGTTGGTTCCGCCTCATTTCTATGTAGATGTTACATCGGTAATGGAGACAAAGAGGAAGATGCTTGAGAACCATATTTCACAGATTGATCTTATGAAGCATATGCATAAGATTGATGATTTCTTCGGATATGTGGTTGAAGGGAACCGCAACTATGGAAAAATGGTCGGAGTTGATTATGCTGAAGTATACTGGCAGCATATTGGCGGTGGATTCCAGAAGGATCCTCAGGTTCAAAATGACCTTTCGGAATTTCTTGTAAATAAAAAGTAATAATTATGAATTTAAAAGAAGTAAAGTACAACAAGTATGCTCTGGTAAAGGAGATGATGGAAACACCAGAAATCGTAAAATCCTTTAAACCGGAAGCTGCAGCAAAATTTGCTGAGAAAGTTAAATCACAAAAGGGACTGTTTTTAACAGGCGAAGGAAGCAGCCGGATTTTCCCGGCTAAAAGAGCAATCAGTTCATTGCTTAAGAAGAATTTCACATTTCCGGTTATGACAGATGGCAGCACTCAGTCACTTGAATATGATCTGAAAGACTTAGCAGTCTTTGCTGCTTCAAATTCAGGACAGACAAAAGAGGTTGTCAGACTCACAAGTAAACTGAAGAAGGAGAAACATCCTGCTGTTTTTGGTCTGACAGCAAATGCAGGGACAAAACTGGAGGAGATTGTACACAGCACACATATTTTGAATTGTGGCAAAGAGGACGCAGTAGCAGCAACCAAATCAGTTATTGAACAGGGTCTTTTCTATGATGCACTTCTCAGAAAGATGCGTGGAGAAAAGATGGAAGGTCTGAATGAACTTGCTGAAAAGACTGAACAGGCTCTTACTCTTAAGATAGATGCAAGTATAACCGATATTATAAAGAAAGCAAGCATTATTTATTTTGCAGGCAGGAATAACGGTGTTGCCGAGGAACTGGCTCTTAAGACCAATGAGATAACAAGAAAGAAATCAGCTTATCTTGAAGGTACATTTGCTGTTCATGGCATTGAAGAGGTAATGGATAAAAGTGAAGTAGTTATCTGGGTTGAGCCCTTTCCTGAAGAAGAAGAGAAGTTCAATGAATGTCTTGCTAAAGGAGTAGGATTGAATATCATCGCTGTGTCGACCAAAAAAACAATGTTCCCCACAATTATCATTCCTGACGGTGGGCAGTATGCTGAATATGTACAGCTTGCAGCAGGATGGAATATTCTGGTTGAAACAGGTATTGCACTTGGCATTAATCTTGATAAACCAACCAGGGCAAGAAAAGTAGGCAACGAATATATACCAGAATAATCTGCTGACAGAAATAATATTAAACTCACAGAAGTTTAGGATTTAGCGGGTTAAACGCATGGAGCGCAAAGTGATGATTACAAGGAATCGTTCATTTTGCGCTCTTTACGTCTATATGATAATGATAAAAATCTGACGGTTTTCTTTAAGTTACAGGGTAAAGGCAGACAGATTTTTCGATTATGTCAAAGCAGAATTAATTAGTAAATATTATATTTACGTCAATTATATGTTATTACATCTGATCTATGGAAAAGAAAAAGATTGCTGTTGGTATAGATATCGGAGGAACAAACACTGAGTTTGGTTTTGTCGACCGCGAAGGTAATATTCTTGGTGAAGGCAAGTTGCTGACTACTGAGTATGTTGAAATTGAGGTATTTGTGGCGGCATTATATGAGAAAATCAAGGTTACTCTCC
>DAOQAX010000165.1:0-5317 GCA_035354395.1 Bacteroidales bacterium
CCTTCATTATAATATTCTTTAGCCAGATTCTTGTCACAATATTTTTTCTCCTCCAATATCCCTTTTAAGATTATGAGTTGTGCCCGGGCAAACTTATTTCCATCAGCTTCCGGTATATCTGATATCAGCTTTTCAGCTTCACTATAATTCTTCATCAGAAGCAGATTTCTTATATATGTTTCAAGATAAAACAGGTTTCCCCGGTATTTCTCATAAAGAGTTCTGGTGTAATATAAACTCTCTGAGTAATTGTTCTCAAAGCTTAGGTAGAGCCATGTAAGCATCGAATATGACTCAGCCTGCAAAACAACAGAGCTTACGGCAGCTGTCCTGAACTCTTTTAATCCTGTTTCGGTATCACCACGCGGAAACAGGAATGCTAGCGATCTATAAACCGGATATGCCCTGGGATAAGCTTCCCTGTAATAATTGAAGAGTCCGGTAAAGTAATATAAATCTGCACAATCTGAAACATAATCAAAGGCACGTCTGACATGCTTGTAAGTACTTATTGCCAGCGGCGTCACCTCCGAAACGAGATCATTATCCTCATAGTACGATAAAAGCATTCCCTGTGCCGACAAAGTGGCCAGTAAATACTCGGCTTCGTGACCGGCACAATCATTCGCTTCGGATAGTTTAATGCATTCGCGCATATCCTCTTCGAATGAAACATGTACAGGATTTGTATGAACCATTGGGTAATTCTCCCAGTAAGTCATGATCCCTCTCAAGAGGTAAATAATAGGATGACCCGGATATTTATGTACGATTTGTGAATAAACCCCACGGGCATCCTCAAACTGCATATTGTAGATATAATCAACATCTTTCTTAACAAGGTTTAGTACAGCAGTGTCCTGAAGAAGTTGCGCGTCTACCTGAACAGAGCTAAGAAACAATGAAAACCCAATCAAACCGATTATTTTTTTGATGCTTACGGGCATTGTATGAGATTATTACTGACATAAATGTATTAAAACTTATTTCAACTACAAAACAAGCAGAATAACGAGGTGTGGGGAAAATAAAAAATATCGTATTTGTCATCAAAACGATGAAAATGACTATATTAACAGAAAATAAATATTAACCCTATACGTTCTTAAAAAAAGTCTGTTCTTTATAACCTAATCCTGTTAAAAATGAATCAGCCACTTTACAAATGTATATTTATTTTAACCGCCGTGATAATGGCGGGAGCTAAAGGAAACTGTCAGACAGTAGTACCAAAAGAGTTCACTGAAGGCACCATAGAAACTCAGATTAATTATCTTGAACAACGCACAAAGATATATGAAAACTACCGGGCCATAAGGGAGGATATGTTCCAGAAGATTAACAGCAATATATTAGACTCCCTTTCTTTGGCCAAAAGCAATATTTCGGTGTTAAATAAAAGTACATTAACATTAAGCCGCGATAACGATTCTCTTAATATATTACTTGAAACAACAAAGAAAAACCTGGAGACAGCAATCACCACAAAGAACAAGATAAGATTTCTGGGTGCCGAACTAAACAAATCAGCCTACAATTTTATAGTGTGGTCAATAATCGTAGTCTTACTTATTATTCTGGCTATCGGGTTCTTTTCATGTAAAAGAAACCTGATTTTAAAAACCAAAACCAAAGATGAACTGAACGAACTCAGAAACGAGTTTGAACGCTACCGGCAATCCTCCCGACTGGCACGTGAAAAGATGTCTATGGATCATTTCAATGAGATAAAAAAGCTGAAGGGTCAATCCCAATCACCGGATAACAACAATATATTCCGGATAACGGATTCTTAAAAACATCTCCACAGTACCGGAATACCAGAACTATTGTGCATTCACATGCCTGTTCCTTAAGTATATTTATGATCTTCAAAATAAAACTAACTGCCATTCTGTCATTGTAAATATCATAATAATATGCCATTTTGTCGTTAAATTACGATTGGTACACTAATTGAAATAGTGAAGGTGTAAACGTTAGTGATAACGGTTACAGGAAACAAAAAGTAATTAACAATTTAAAATAGGAGGTTATTATGTTACCAATGATTACAAGAAACAGTTACAAGCCTGTTACATTTCAGGACTTCTTCAATGATGATTTCTTCCCTACATTCAAAGCAAGCAACCTGCCTGCAGTAAACATCAAGGAGGACGAAAAAGCCTATTATCTTGAGCTTGCTGTTCCGGGCATGGACAAGAAAGATTTGAAAATAGAAGCAAACGACGGTGCTCTTATCATTTCATCGGAACACAAGGATGAAAAGAAAGAAAAAAACGATGGCTATACGAGGAAAGAGTTCAGTTACAGTTCATTCTGCAGAAGTTTCTATCTCCCCGACAACATCGATACTGAAAAGATCGATGCAATCTACAAAGACGGGGTTTTAGGAATCTCAATTCCTAAAAAAGAAGAAGAAAAGAAACTCAAGAGCAGAGAGATAAAGATCTCATAATTGAGACTCGGTTATAGAAAAAGGGTTGACAACACAACCCTTTTTTTTATTGCCTTATCCTGAAGTTCAGGGCAACCTTAAGTAAAATCTGCAGTTAAGTCAACCAGAGTTTAAGCAATAACCTGCCAGATTAAATTCACTGAACTAAATTCAAACAAACAGGAAAAAAATCCCGGTTATTCCGTATAATATTTTTTCGAACAGAGAATATTGTATCATCCGCAACTTTCGAATCAGTGTTCATATCAGACTTATTTTCTGAAACATACCAACGCATTTAACATTCTGCATTTTTAGAACGTTTTTTCAATCACTGTTTGAATTAGAACATAATTCACTATCTTCGCCCCCTGTTTTTTTCATTAGCACTATTAATACATCTTATTATTATGTTACTACATCAGCAATTCGTTCGTATGGCCAAGAGCCATTCCGGAAAACTGGCAGTTATTGATAAATCGACAGGACAGAGTATTACATATTCCAGGGCTCTGATTGCAGCGCTTATCCTGAGTTCAAAGTTTGATGAATATGAAAAGGGATTCATTGGTATAATGATTCCGACTTCTGCCGGTTGTGTACTTGCTTCAATCGGTGCGCTGATGAGTGGCAGGGTGCCTGTAATGATAAACTATTCAACAGGTGCTGAAGCAAATGCAAAGTATGCACAGAAGAAATGCGGATTCAGAACAATAATTACTTCCAAGGCATTACTTGAGAAGATCAACTGTCCACTGATTGATGGTATGGTTCTGATAGAAGATATAATGGCCGGTATTAAAACAGGAGATAAGCTTAAGGCAGCGCTGATGGCTAAACTACCCTTAAATATACTTCTGAACCGTATTCACAAAGGGGATAAAAACGACACTGCAGTTATTTTATTTACCAGTGGAAGTGAAAGGGATCCTAAAGCTGTACAGCTAACCCATGGGAATTTTATTTCAAATGTTGTAAGTTTTGGCAGCTACCTGAAAATAAATGAATCAGATATCATACTGGCAAATCTTGTTTTTTTCCATGTGTTTGGGTTGACCGTAAACCTGTGGGTTCCCTTGTACTATGGCATGACTATGATAACTTATTCAAATCCTCTTGATTTTCAGGCAATAAGCAAGATTGCCCGTGAAGAAAAGCCAACAGTAATGGTTGGAACACCAAGTTTCTTCTGGGGCTATCTGAAAAAATCCGAACCCGGAGATTTCAAGACTCTCAGGCTAATGATAGCCGGAGCCGATAAATGCCCTGATGCTCTCAGGGAAGGTTATCTGAAAAAACATGGGGTCACACTTCTCGAGGGTTATGGAACCACTGAAACATCTCCGGTTATATCTGTCAACTCACCGGAATCGAACAAACCCGGCAGCACAGGTAAAATTATTCCAGGTGTTCAGGTCAGGATTGAAAGCATAGAAACAGGGGAAGAATGCAGAGCCAGAGAAGTCGGGTTGATTATGGTTAAAGGACCTTCTGTAATGAAAGGATATTATGATGATCCTGAGCTTACTTCCGAAGTATTGTCTGACGGTTGGTATAATACCGGCGACATGGGTTATATTGATGAGGATGGTTTTCTCTGGCATGCCGGCCGTTTTAAGAGGTTTGCCAAGGTTGGAGGAGAGATGATCTCACTTGTCAAGGTTGAGAATGTGCTTGAGAAATTACTTCCTGAAGGAGAATCCTGCTGCGTTGTTGAGGTTCCACATGCAAAAAAGGGATCATATATTGTGGCTGCAATCACTGCAGAGGTTAACAAGACGGAAATACTAAGGAAGATGTTAAAAGAGTTGCCTGCCATTGCACTCCCCAGGCAATTTATAGTTATCAGGGAATTACCTGTAATGGGCACCGGAAAAACTGATTTCCGCCACGTAACTGATATGGTCCGAGAGATTCTCTGCGCTTCAACATCTTTACAGTAACAATGATTTAAAGGCTTCAGCACATCATACCACTGCACCGTTATGACGTTATGTTGAGGCGCAGCCGAAATCCCGACATCCCGAAGTATGAGGGATCGTCGGGACCGTTCTGCCGTTGTACCGTTTACATGCAAAAACTATGAGTATTGCATATTTCAGGTTTTATGAAGAGCTGAATGATTTTCTTCCTGCAGAAAAAAGGAAAAAACTTCTTCCATATACATTCAGAGGTAACCCTTCAGTAAAAGATGCTATCGAAGCAATGAGGGTCCCGCATGTCGAAGTTGACCTTATACTGGTCAACGATCTGTCAGTCGACTTTTCATATAAGCTTAAAGATGCCGATTCGGTAGCCGTTTACCCTGTATTTGAAAGCTTCGATATCACTTCGGTCTCTCATCTTAGAGAAAAGCCATTACGTAATTTGAAGTTTATCACTGACGTCCATCTCGGGAAACTGACAAAATACCTGAGATTATGCGGTTTTGACACCTTCTTCAATATAAACCTTAACGATAAAGAGATAATCGAGATTGCAGCATCCGAAAAAAGAATTATACTTACAAGAGACATAGGTTTGCTGAAAAATAAGAACGTAAAACATGGTCACTGGATAAGATCTCAGTATCCTTTTGAGCAGTTGAAAGATCTTTTTACCCGTCTCCAGCTTAAGAATCAGGTCAGTTTATTCTCAAGGTGTTCCGTATGCAACGGCCTGCTCAGTAACGTTGAAAAAGAGGAAATTATGAGCCGTTTGCTGCCTAAAACCAGACAATATTATGATGAATTCAAAAAATGTGATGTCTGCGACCGTATTTACTGGAAAGGTTCTCACTATCTCAGCATGATAAAACATATTGAGTCATTGATGGTTGAGACCTGAAAATAATCATTTTAAACAATCTTGTGATGCCTTATTCTTTAATAATCTGCCTCA
>DAOQAX010000166.1:0-3453 GCA_035354395.1 Bacteroidales bacterium
GAATCTTCTGAGCATATCCATCTTCCGGTTCCTTTCCCAAAGAAAAGGATGTATTCATTTTCGTTCAGAATATTGTCATTTCCTGAAATAAATAGTGGTAATTCCTTAAGGTCATCATGAATATCAGTCTCGTTGTAATATGACAGCTGACCGTTATTGTCACAAAAGATTCTTGGATTTGACGGATTATCAAGTCCAAGCTGTTTTAATGTGGAATAGTCAATCCTGTAAATTCCGTCTTTTGTAATTGCGGCCCGGAACCATTTACCTGAAGAGAGAACCGATTTATTACCGGAATCCTGACCGGGCAGATCAAACGAGAACCACAACAGTAACAGCAACAGAGGTAATATCCTTAAAATTCTTTCCATTATTCCGGACAAAGATAGAAATGTGCTTTTTGTTTGCTAAGTTATTTTGTTTTTTTGTAAGCTATTAATTTAATAATAATAACGAAGTCATTACGTTGATATTGCAGTATTAATAATATGCCAAAACGACTTTTTCAGATATTTCTGCTTGTTGTTTTCATCTCAGCCGGTTGCTTTGGGCAGGGAATTGATCCAGGTCCGGGTTATCAAACTGTGCTGATGAATAATCCGGCACTTTCTGGCAGCGAAGGTGATGGCAGTTTAAGGCTCTCATATCTGGATTTTTATCCAGGGAATAATTACAATTTTCACTCTGTTTACCTTTCGTACGATTCATATTTTCCTCACCTGCATGGAGGGGCAGGTGGATATATTTCGGATGATTATCTGGGAGGTATAATAAATGATCTTAAAGGCGGCTTGTCATATGCGTACTTCCTGCAGGCGGGAAGAGATCTTTTTATTAATGCCGGATTATCAGCTTCTTTTTATCACCGGGGATATAATTTTGACAAAGCGGTATTGCCCGATCAGATCGATCCTCTTGGAGGAGTGTCGCAAACATCGGCCGAGATACTGGCATCGGAAGGAAAGACTGTCTTTGATGTGGCAGCCGGCGCTGTTTTTATTGCTGGCAGAATATCAGGAGGTTTCTCCATCAGTCATCTGGCAGAGCCTGATTTGTCAGAAACAGGTTCATCAGTTGAAAGACTGAAAAGAAAATATTTCATGCACCTTTCAGGAGATGTTGATATTAACGAAGCACGCAATCTTAAACTCAGGCCTTTGGTGTTCATGGAAATACAAGGCGAATGTCTTTCCTCAGGAGGAGGAGCTGTTATTGAAAGCAAATATCTTTCATTCAATGCGTTATTGCTTGGAAACAACTCAAAGAACCTTGATGTGCAAACAGGAGTTACAATCAAAATAAGCAGAGTAAGTCTTTATTATAATTATCAGTTTAATATTTTATCGGATATTAATTCAATGCCCATATCGATTCTTCATCAGACCGGGCTGGCGTTTAGTTTAAATACTGTTGATAAAAGAAAAGTTACTAAAACAATAAATTTCCCCGATTTGTAGTTATATTTGAGATGTAAAAAATATTAGTATTAGTAAAAATTATTATATTTGAATATTCTTAAAAGCCATAAAACTAAAGGAGTTATGTATAAATTCAAGGCCTTGCCAATAGTTCTTATTTCTGTTTTATTATTCTCATCCTGTATTTTTAAGAAAAAAGGGGGTAACGAGAATGTATCCACTTCGACTGGTTGGGAGTATAATAATCCTGATAATGGCGGATTTGAGGTTACACTTGGTGCTGAACAAAAGACGGGACCTGGTCTTGTACTCATTGAAGGAGGCCGTTTTACAATGGGACAGGTTCAGCAGGATGTTATGTTTGACTGGAACAACAAGCCAAGAACTGTAACTGTATCATCGTTTTATATGGATGAAACAGAGGTTAAAAATATAGATTACCGCGAGTATCTTTTCTGGCTGCGCAGGGTATATAAAGATTATCCTGAAGTTTTCAGAAGGGCACTTCCTGATACTTTGGTATGGAGAAGCCCGATGGGGTTCAATGATCCTTATGTTCAGTATTATTTCAGACATCCGGCATATAATAATTATCCGGTTGTAGGAGTAAGCTGGGTTAAGGCAAATGATTTCTGTACATGGAGAACTGACCGGGTTAATGAACAATTGCTTATTGATGAAGGAGAACTTAATCCCGACCCAAACCAGGTAAATGAAAAGAATTTTAATACTGAAGCATATCTGGCAGGTCAGTATGAAGGTGTTGTAAATCAGTTACGCGAAAGCCTCAATCCCGAACAGACCGAGCGCAGAACCAACTTCGAAGATGGAGTCCTGCTTCCGAGCTACAGACTTCCGACTGAAGCTGAATGGGAATTTGCTGCTTATGCTCTCAGGGGCAACACTTTTGAAGAAAGAATATATGAAAGAAGGATCTATCCATGGGATGGACATAACGTAAGAAACTCGGGTAATAAATCGCGTGGAGAGATGAATGCAAACTTCGTTAGGGGAAGAGGTGACCTTATGGGAGTAGCCGGAAGCCTTAACGATAATGGAAGTATCACAGTTGATGTTAAGTCATATTGGCCAAACGACTATGGACTTTATTGTATGGCCGGTAATGTTAATGAATGGGTTCAGGATGTATACCGTCCTATGTCAACCGAAGATGTTGACGGGTTCAATCCTTTCAGAGGTAACGTTTATACCGATCTGAGACGCGATGCTAATGGCACTGTTGTAGCAAAGGATAAACTTGGACGTCTTATTGTTGATACCGTGAAAGATGTTGATGTTGCCAACAGATATAATTACAGAAAAGGTGACTACAGAAACTACAGGGATGGCGACCTTCAGTCAGCAATTTCCGAATCAAACGACTGGAAAACTGATGATAATAAAAAAGCTTCTGTAAGAATGTATGCTCAGGACCAGACCTCAGGAAGTAATGATTTCGTTACACTAATAAATGATAATGCAAGGGTATACAAGGGCGGATCATGGAAAGACAGAGCTTACTGGCTTAATCCTTCTACAAGAAGATTCCTCGATCAGGAAAGTTCACGTGATGATATAGGGTTCAGGTGTGCAATGATCAGAGTAGGAAGTCCTTCAGGATTCTAAAAACAGCGTTGCCAATAATATAAGCCTCATTATGAATTCATAATGAGGCATTTTTTTAAAAATATGGACCTTCATATTTACCAAAGTACAAACAGGAATGAAAATTCTTTTCCAAAACATGGGGATTCCATCTGACTTTATGTTTAAATTATTTGCGGATGAAAACGGAACAATTATATAAAATATATAAAGAATCAACCGGAGTTGTTACTGATTCGAGACTTGTCAGCGGGGGAGAGTTATTCTTCGCACTTCGGGGTAATAATTTCAACGGGAATAAATATGCTTCTGTTGCATTACAGAACGGAGCTTCATGGGCTGTAATTGATGACCCCCTTTATGAAACAGAAAAGACAATCCTTGTTGACAACTGCCTTGACGAACTTCAGTCGCTTGCATCATATCACAG
>DAOQAX010000166.1:3553-5264 GCA_035354395.1 Bacteroidales bacterium
CAATCCTTGTTGACAACTGCCTTGACGAACTTCAGTCGCTTGCATCATATCACAGGAAAATCTTGAATGTCCCGGTGCTGGCAATTACCGGAACCAATGGTAAAACTACCACAAAAGAGCTGATTGCTGCCGTTCTGTCAAAGAGGTTCAAAGTGCATTATACACATGGAAATCTTAATAATCATATTGGAGTACCTCTCACAATACTTGCTGCACCCACTGATACAGAGATGATGATAATTGAAATGGGGGCAAGCCATAAAGGAGAGATCAGGGACTTATGCATGATTGCAAAACCCGGTTATGGGATAATAACAAATATTGGTACTGCACATATAGAAGGGTTCGGATCATTTGAAGGGATAGTGAAGACTAAAACCGAACTATATGAGTTTCTGGGCAGAGAAAATGGTACTGCTTTATATAATGATCAGAATAAGTTACTTGAAAAACAAATATTACTTACCGGGGTAAAATCTGTTCCTTTTTCGGAACCCTCAGAAAAAAAACTTGAGGTGGAAATTGCATCACATGAACTAAACCTCAGGTTAAAAGTGATATATGATAACAACACATATAATATTTGTACAAACCTTTTTGGCCGATATAATGTAGAAAATGTAAGGGCTGCTGTAGCCACAGGCTTGTTCTTCGGGATTGGAATAAAAGAGATTATAGATGCTGTTGAAAGCTATCAACCTTCAAACAACAGGTCACAGGTCAGGATTACAAAAGACAATACCCTGATATGTGATTCCTATAATGCAAACCCGACAAGCATGCATTCATCCCTGGAGTCATTTGCCAGCATTGAGTCTGACTCTAAAATGGCTATCCTTGGCGATATGCTTGAACTGGGTGTGAAAAGCGAAGAAGAACATATCAAAATACTGGATATGATTAAATCGTTAAAAATTGACAAGGCTTTCCTGGTTGGTTCAATATTTCAGAAAGTATCTTCAGAATATAACTTCACATCCTTTCCTGATGCAGATCATCTGAAAGATTTCCTTAAAAGTGAACCACTTAAGGGGAAGGTGATTCTGATAAAAGGATCAAGAGGAATTGGTCTGGAGAAGATATATGACCTACTCTGATACTACCTGCCGGCTGATGCAGACCCGTTGAATTTTAAGTTTATCACAACCACCTCAGATCTGCTGCCAGATCTTACTCTTGGCCCCCACAACCCATATCCTGAAGAAACTATGAAATTGGTATTTCCCTTTTTCATATATCCGTAACTCAGTTCATATATCATTGATGTAATATAATTAAGCGGCCACATCTGACCGTTATGGGTATGCCCTGAAAGCTGAAGATCAACTCCGTACTTTGCTGTTTCAGAGAGATTATATGGCTGGTGATCAAGCAAAATGACAGGTCTTGAAGTGTCGGCCGATTTCATAAGATCTTCAAGCGATTGTCTTTCTTTATGATAGAAGCGGTGGGAATCCCTGTCGACCCTGCCAATAAGCTGAATACCTCCTGCAAGAGTTATCATTTCATCCTTTAGTATACGTATTCCTTTACTCTCAATATATGGAATAGTCCGGTTTCCTCCTCCTATAAATTCATGGTTACCTGTTACCGCGAACAGACCGTCGGCACAATCAGGGCTGTTGAAATACTGCAGCATATCACCTCTCAGTACAGGACCAATCTCTCCGTCAACAATATCACCGAGAAGTAAAACCATATCAGGCTTTAC